>NZ_KI912149.1:136711-436711 GCF_000517105.1 Fischerella sp. PCC 9605
GACTTTCATCCTCACTTACTCTCAATATCGTTGTTTACATTATAGATGTAAAAGATTATTTTGTATAGATATGAAAACAGCGTAGTGATAAAACTTCATATCAGCTACGCTGTTGTTGTTGTTGTTATTTATAATTTAATCAGATATAAACCAGCGCATCTTCGTTTCTTGATTTAGACCCAATCCCAGTCTACAAGCAAGGCGAGAAACATAGTTTTAGTGGCAAGCGAATCACAAGGGCATGGTACAAATCCAAGCATGGTTTACGCATCCATGCTGATATCAACGCCAGTCTGAATTTGATTAGAAAGGTAGTCCCTGCGGCTTTTGGCTTCGGGATAGCGGGTATTGCAGTTTGCCCCTTCCGGGTCACTCCGGGTAAAGTGGCTTAGAGATATTTGTCCATAAAGCTACTAACTGTAAGTCTTGATCTGATTGGAATTATCGGGGTAGGGCAAGCAAGACTTAACTTGGGTATTGGTTTTGTTGATGCGGGTATGCAGTGACATTGTATTCCTAATATTAAGTAGTTAATAGTTAATAGCCAGGAACCATTAACCATGAACAATCAACCAGAAGTGCTATTCGCTATTAGGTGCCGATCAAGTACATTTTTCACCATTGTTAACAGCTTGTGTTCCAGATAAGGCTTGGTGATATAAGCTGTTGCCCCCAGTTCCGAAGCCATCAAGCAGTGTTTTTCACCACTTCGAGACGTCAGGATAATTACAGGAATAGTTGCCAAAGCAGGGTCTTGCTGACGGTGTTTGAGAAACTCAAACCCATTCATTCGAGGCATCTCGATATCGCAGATCACCAACTCGATGCTTGTGTGATGCTGGAGTTGCTGAATTGCTTCGTAACCATCTTTTGCCTGAAGTACCTGATAGCCAGCTTTTTGTAGGGCCTGAGCCAAGCTTTGGCGCACAGTGATGGAATCATCCACTATGAGAACTATTTTGTTTGGTATTGTCTGGGGAACTAATTTGGCCTTGACTGGTGGTAGTGAGGCAGTACGGAACTGGGGTAATTGGCGTTGCTGGGAACTGGATGAGAGGATACGAGCATTTGTGTATAATCGTGTGTTAATAGCATCGCTATCCCGTAGGTAATTAGTATGGCTACTAGCTTGCCGATCCAACACATACTCCATCAATGCTGCCGCGTCGAGTACTAGTGTCAGCCGGCCATCAGCCAGTATACTTCCCCCATAAATATAGCTGGGTGGCACAATCATTTGCCCCAAAGGACGAATAACTAATTCTTGTTCCCCAAGCATCTGCTCTACTTCCAGACCAAGAAGCCGATCTTGGTAACGGATGAGAATAATGGGCATCATTTCTCCCTGAGGGATAAAGGTATGCTTGGGCTGGGAAACCAAGGAGTCCAAAGGCGAGAAATAATTCAGAACTTTCGAGAGTTGGTAAATAGGGATGAGTTGTTCATCATCACCCTTCCCCCACCGTAGGACTTTACCACCTTCCCAGGATCTGATCTGGTGTGCTTGAGGCATGAGAACTTGCTCGATCGCATCAGTAAAAAAGGTATAGATGCGATCGCCTGCCTGGGTGAGAAGCAATCTCGCGATGTTTAGACTCAGGGGAATTTGGAGTATGAACGTTGTGCCTCGGTGGAGTTCAGAAGAAACCGCGATCGAACCCTGGATTGCTTGCAACTGAGTACGCACCACATTCAGACCAATGCCTCGCCCAGAGAGGTCATTAACACCAGAAGCGGTAGAAAAGCCTGGTTCAAACAGTAAATTCGTCAACTCAGCTTCATTAAGATTGCTAGCTTCGGCAACGATTTGACGTTCTACCGCCGTGGCGCGAATCTTGTCAAAATCCAATCCTTGACCATCATCCCGAATTTCAATCATCAAGTACCTACCCTGATGGTAGGCGCAGATTTCAATCTGACCTTGGTGTGGTTTACCCCGTTGTTGCCGGATTGGGGGGGACTCAATCCCGTGGTCAAAAGCATTGCGAATCAGGTGCAACAGGGGATCGTATAGCTTTTCAACCACCACTTTATCCACTAGAACTTCATTTCCACGGATTTCCAGTACTACTGACTTTTTATGTATAACTTGTAACTGTTGCAGCAGCAGGGGGAAGCGACGGAAAAGTTCGCCCAAGGGCGACATCCGAGCTGTCATTAGGGCATCACGGGTACTGGTCAACAGCCGACGTTGTTTTTCTACAGTCTGTTTGGACTGGCGAGCAAACAAATCGATAGCATCGATGGCTTCTGCTAATTGCACGGTGTTTTCCAGAATCGACTGGATGAGAATCTGGGATTTGCTATAGCTATTTAGTTCTAAGGAATCAAAACGTTCAATGGATAGACCGGGGAGGGACAGAGGTGATGACGCCTCCAAAGACGCGGTTTCATTAGATCCAGTGACGCCCAGAGTGGAAGATGCGGAGAATGTCCCCGTGTCCTCTTCCCCTTGTTCCGGCACAGTGAACAGACGATCGCTGCGATCCTGCAATTGGTCGAGCAGTGAGGAATGTTGCTTGAGCCGGGAGAGGACTACTCGCACCGCAGCCAGTAGCTGGTCGTTTTGGAGCGACTGGCGGTTTTGGTTAGTTAGCAATTCTCCAATTGAGTAATCTAGGCGCTCTAGCTCTTCCACATTCACCCGCACAGTGCGAGACGGAAAAATTTGGTCTTTGTGGAGAACATGGCTTGACTCGTCGGTTTCTGGTGTCGGGGTGGGGGGCACTTCATCGTTAACTTCTTCTGACTCCTCTAGGGATGGGTTGAGGCGGTGAATTTCTTCTGCTGCGCCCCAGATAGTCTCTAAGAGCGGGTTGGCTGATTCCTGGTTCTGTGATTCATTCAAGTTGGTGTCAGTTGTACTAGCTACCCAGCCAACTTCTCTTTGAGTTGCCGACTCTTGAGCTTCAACTGATGCATTCTCAGATGATGGTAAATTCTCCGGCCTTGGCTTTTTCTTTCTCTGCCTGTTTGTGCCTGTTTGTGTCTGTACGGTTTTGCGGCTTTGCCTGTTTGTGCTTGTTGGTGTCTGTGTACTTTTACGGCTTGCCCTATTTTTGTTTGTGCTTTTTTTTACTATTGGCTCTCTGACATCAAAATTATCTTGGCTAACTTCTAACTCTACTGCTGGATTTACACTGGTGCTTAGTCCACTCAGTTGGAGCAGCGCCAGGGAGGGTTGACCGCCTTGATTGCGATCGCCATTGAGTACGGCAACTCGTGCGTCCTGAAAGTCCAACAGAGCAGTCTGGGCAATGGTCAGCACCTGCTCCGGATGGGCTGCCAGGGCTGCGATCGCCGCCTGGGCAATGGCTCCGAAACCTGGTAATTTTAAAGATTCTGCCAGTCCTTGGAAAACTTCGGCTTCAGTCCGGAGCTTGGAGGCGATCGCCATTGGGTCGCCATCAGCTAGCACTGCGGCGAGTTCGTCTAACTGTTGGGCGACACCTAATTTAAAAATGGACTGCATCAAGTCAAAGCCTAATTCTTGCGAGGAAGGCAGATAAGCTTCATCAGCAAAAAAGTCCCCTAGCTTTTCTTGCAGTTGGGCAAAAACAGTGGCAGTCCGGTCAAGAACTTCGGCATCATTTACTTGCCCTCCTGTAAATAAAGCTGTTAGAGGTAAGCGCAGACACTCATAACCCTCAAACAGTAAAGCTTCCACTTCTGCATCTATTACCAAACCAGGTTTGCACAGGGCTTTGAAAATATCCTCCAAAGAGTGGGCTACGCTTTTGATCGTTTCCATTCCCACCATAGCTGCTGCCCCTTTGAGGGTGTGGGTGAGCCGCATCATGGTGTGGATCTTATTGAGACTATAGTCTTTTCGGAGACTGAGTAATTCCTGTTCTAAGGCTTGCAGCAGTTCCCCTGCTTCTTGGAGAAAGTAGTGCAAACTCTGCTCGTGAATGCTTGGGTCATTAGTCATTTGTTGGTTGTTGGTTGTTGGTTGTTGGTGAGCCAGCGCGCTCCAAAGGGGGTTCCCCCCATGAGCGACTGGCGAACCCGGAGGGTTGTTGGTTGTTGGTTGTTGGTTGGAAATCAGTGAACAGTGAATAGTCGGCAACTGATAACTGAATAACTGATAACTGGTTGTTACTGGTTGGGAGTTTGTCTACTAACTACTAACTATTAATTACTAACCACTAACAACTAACACCTAACAACCAACAACTAACAACTAATATCAATCAACTTTAAACTGGTCAGCACTGCTCTGGAGACTTTGAGCCATTGCCAGGAGTTCCTTAAAGGAAGTGGACATTTCCATAGAATCCTCGGAGGTTTTGTTGGCAATCTTTGCCACCTCGGTCATGGTTTGCGTCACTAATTGGAACTGCTGGGTTTGTGACTGCGTTGCCTGGATGATACCTTCCACTAGCTGGCTGATGTGGGACGTAGCTTGAACGATCGCATTCAAATTATGGCGAGTATCGTGTACCATCGCCGTTCCTTGGGCGACCTCCTGGATGCCCTTCTCCAGTGCTACAGCAACCTCAGCTGTGCCTACTTGGATTTCCTGCACTAGCTGCTCAATTTCGGTGGCGGCTTCAGCAGACTGACGCGCCAGAGTTCGCACCTCGTCGGCAACAACGCCAAATCCACGCCCGTACTCACCTGCTCTGGTGGCTTCAATCGCTGCATTCAGAGCCAGAATTTGAGTTTGAGTGGTAAAATTGCTAATCAGGTTCACCACCTTGGAAACCTTCTGGGAAGATTCCGACAAGCGCGTCAGCCGCTTGTTAGTTTCCGCCACCGTCTCTCGGATATTGACAATGCCATTGACGGTGCGGTTCATGGTCGCATCTCCTTCCCGAACCGTCTGGTTTGCTTCTTGGATTGCCGCTTCTACCTGTTGGGCACTCGTCTCCACGGCTAAGGTAGAATTGACCATCGTCTGAATTTGCTCTAGCGCTTGACTGAGAGCCAGAAACTGCTGCTGGGCTTGGTCAGCTAAACCAACAATCGAGGCTTCACTGTTTTGGGATGTTTCGGCAACTTGCCTGGATGCTGTCTGCACTTGCATGACGATTCGCCGCAAGCTTCGCAAGATGTTGTTATAGACATCAGCAACGGTTCCCACTTCAGTTTCTGACACAGGAACGCGGATGGTGAGGTCTCCCTTTAAGCCAGGACGCACTGCTGTCAGCAACTGGATCACTTCCTCCTGAAGTTTCTCTTTAGCAGTTTTTTCCCGTGTTGCTGCTTCTGTTAATTGCTGGGATTGAGTTCGCAGTTGCTCTAGGTATTCTGCTTGTTGCAGAGCAAGACCGAGTTGCACCCCGACCTGAGCCAACAAGTTGATGTCTATCTCCTCCCAATGGCGTGGTGCATCATTCTGATAAGCGCCTAATAGTCCCCAAAGTTGCTCACCTTTGAATATCGGCGCAATCATATAGGCTTTCACCTGCCACTGCTCCAGCAACTGAATGTGGCATTCGTCATGCCCAACAGTATAGATGTTGTCTACGCTAGAACTTTGTTTGTGGCGATACCGACCGCCCTTGCTTTCTTGCAGGTAAGTATCTTCGACTTTAGCCAGGTCGCTTCCCACCAGTTTTGCCCAATTGTTGCCTACATCCTCAAGTAGAAATTCCCCACTCCAGTCAGGATGAAAGCGGTAGATGACTGTCCGGTCGGTCTGCAACTGTCTGCGTAATTCCTGAAGAGCCATTTGCAACACGCGGTCAAGGGAAAAATTCTCCTGAATCAGAGCCAATCCCAGTCTGTAGACCAGTTTGCTGTAGATTGTCCCTCGTTCGACCGATTTGGTTAACCGTTCTGACTGGACGCGAAGTTCTTCAATATACTCTGCCTGCCGCAAAGCCACCCCTAGTTGACCACCGATTTGCATCATCAGCCTGAGTTCAGCCTCTTCCCAGTGCCGTGAACCACTGTGTTGAAATGCCGACAGCAACCCCCACAGCTTCTGCCCTTGCATGATCGCAACGACCATGCAAGCTTTGACTCCAAATAATTCGAGGGCTTCTACATGGCAATCGGCCAGACCAGCATTGTAGATATCATCCACAACTAAGGGTTCGTTGTTGCGGAATCTGCCGCCCTGGTGTTCTTGCAAATAGGGATCTTCCCAAGCACTGCCAACCAGTTTTGGCCATCCCCCGGACTCCGACTCTACCAAAAAGTCACCGAAGTAATCTGGGCGGAACTTGTAGATGGTAATGCGCTCTACATCCAGTAGTTTGCGGACATCTTGGGTTGTCGCCTTGAAAATGGCATCAATGTTCGATGTATTGCGAATCTTGTCGATTACCTTAGCTGTGGCGCGTTCCAGTTCGGCAGCTTTAGTTAACTGGGTGGACTGCTCCTGCAATTGTTGCAGGTACTCTGCTTGCTGCAAAGCTACTCCCAGCTGACCGCCAATTTGAGTCATCAAGTTAACTTCAGCCTCTTCCCAGTTCCGAGAACTGGAGTTTTGATAGGCTGCCAACAGACCCCAAAGCTTTTCTCCTTGGAAAATGGGAACAATCACATAAGCCCTTGCCTGATAACGCTCCAGCATTTCAATGTAGCAGGGTGAGAACTCTCCTTGGTAAATATCATTAACAACCCTGAAGTTTGTTCCTTTGGCATAGGAACCCCCCTGAGTTTCTTGGAGATAGGTATCCGTAACAGTGGCTCTTTCTTTACCGAGGATTTTCACGCTGCATTCGCTGATATTCTCTCGCAGAATAGGATTTTCAAATTGTTCCTGCATCAGCGCAGTCCAACCACTACTCACGGATTCTGCCACAAATTCACCGCTCCAGTCAGACTCGAAGCGATAGACAACGACACGCTCAGCTTGTAGCAGTTCTCGGACTTCTTGAGTTGTCGTCTTGAAAATAGTTTTAATGTTTAATGTCTTGCGGATCTTGTCTATGACTTTGGCTGCGGCTCGCTCCCGCTCTGTGATTTTGGTTAATTTGGTGGATTGCTCTTGCAACTGTTGCAGGTACTCTGCTCGCTGCAAAGCTAGTCCGATTTGATTGCCAATTTGCATCATCAGTTTGACTTCATTCTCTTCCCAATGCCGTACTCCGCTATGTTGAAATGCCGACAGTAACCCCCACAGTTTCTCTCCTTGCATGATGGCAACGACAGCGCAGGATTTGACGCCAAAGTACTCAAGGGCTTCTACATGGCAAGGGTCTAGACCAGCATTGTAAATATCATCTGCGACAAAGGGTTCTTTGTTGCGGAACCTACCACCCTGGTGTTCGTTTAAATAGGGGTCTTCCCAACCACTGCCGACCAGTTTCGGCCAACCCCCAGACTCCGATTCTACTAAAAAGTCGCCGAAATAGTCCGGACGGAACTTGTAGATGGTGATGCGCTCTACATCTAGTAGTTTGCGGACATCTTGCGTTATTGCTTTGAAAATGGCGTCAATATCTAAGGAGATGCGAATCTTGTCAATCACCCTGGCTACTGCTCGTTCTCGCTCTGCTGCTTTAGCCAGTTGTTCAGTGTATTCTTTCTGCCGCCGTGCCACTGTAAATTGAGCGGCTATCTGTTGGATAAATTGAATTTCTGTTTCTTGCCACTGACGGGGATCGCTGCACTGGTGGATACACAGCAAGCCCCAGAGTTGCTCTCCGTTCAACAGAGGCACAACTAGATTTGCCCTTACCTGGAATTGAGACAGCATGGCAAGGTGACAATCTGTTAAACCGATATTTTGAATATCACTAGCTGCCCAGTATCGACCTTGGCGATACTGATCGTAGTACTTGCCGAAGCAACGATCCTGGATCTTGGCTTGTAGCGCGGAAGTGAAACCAGCCCGGACATCTTCTGCAATAATTTGCCCATGATTATAGTCAGAATTGGGGTCAAACTGGAACACTGCGACTCGGTCTGCGTTTAAGAAGCGTCGCACTTCTCTAACGGTTGTATTAATGATGCTCTGGGAATCGGAGGACTGGCGAATCTGCTCAACTATTTTGGCGATCGCTCGTTCCCGTTCTAAAGATTTAGCTAGTGCGAGAGTGGATTCTGCCTGTTGCAAGGATACACCTACCTGCATGCCAATCTGTTTTAGGGCGTTAACTTCAGCTTCTTGCCATTGGCGAGGTGCGTTGTTGTTGTAAGCAGCTAGTAAACCCCACAGCTTTCCTCTACAGAAAATCGGCGCGATCGCAAAAGCTTTGGCTTGAAATTGCTCCAATATTTCCAAATGACAGGGAGACAGACCAACCTTATAAATGTCATCAACAATCGATACTTGCTGGTTGCGATACCGACCCCCCTGAGTTTCTTGCAAATAACTATCATCCCAGATAGTTTTGATCTCGGGCCCGACCAACGGTACCCAACCACCAGCTACCGATTCAGCGACAAACTCGCCTCCCCAGTTGGAATCGAATCGATACACCGCCACGCGATCGCAATTGAGTAAATTCCGAGCCTCTTGGGTAGCGATGCGGAAGATTGTAGTTTCGTCATGAGCCTGGAGAATTCTGGCGATGACTTTGGTGACGGAGCGCTCCCAGTCTGCCTGCTTTTGTAATTGCGATCGCAGTTCTGTTGACTGCAATATCAGCATTAGTTCCGTCACAACTTGGTAGAGCAGACTAATTTCAGCTTCCTGCCATTGTCGGGAACCAGAGCATTGCTGGACGACAAGTAAGCCCCAAACCTCTTTGTCTAACAGAATCGGCAGACTCAAGCTGGCTGTGACTTGGAACTGTGTCAAAAGTTGGAGTTGGTAAGGACTCAGGACTGAGATGTCATCCAAGGCGATCTGCTGTTTTTGTTGGTAGTTGAGCCGATTCTCAGCACCAAAGGCGATCGCTGGCAGAGATTTACTGAGACTGGGAGTATAACCATTTACTATTGCTTCTGACAGCACCACGCCCTCATTATCAGACTCGAAGCGGTAGATCAAGGTTCTGTCTACCCGTAAATGCTGCTGAATCTCGTGAATAATTTCTCGGAATATGGTATCAATATTTGCTGCTTGGCGCATCTGGCTGGCAATGGTCAATAACCACTGCCGCTCACGCTGGAAGTATTGCTCGGTTGCGACAGCCAGGTTAGCCTGCAACCGTCTTTGCAACTCCAAAGCCCAATTTTCCAGCTGGTGAACTTTCTCCAGGCTTTCAGGTTTAACAGCCTCTCCCGCCTGCTCCAAATCTGTTTTGATGGCAGTCACTAATGCAAAAGCTTGGTTGGGATCAAAATTGCCTTTCACCCCAGCTGTTTGTTGCTCGTTATTACCGTTACTGTGCGATTGGTAGAGTTGGGACTTGATAATTGGCTGAGATTGTTCAAATTCCTGTAGGATACCTTGAGTGTCAGTGGTCATATTGCTTATTGATATTGATGGAGGATATATGAATAAATAAGGATGAAAGATATAGACGGCCTGCGGGTGGATTCCCCAAGAGTAGGCTGAAATTTTCAGCCTTAATTCTTCATCCTTCCGTCTTTTTGTGGCTCTGCCACAGAGAAAATCCAGCAATGGCTGCAACGTCCAAGACATTCCCCCTATCCCCAGGCAGATACCCCAGAACAAAAGGCAACAGCGAGCCAGGAAATAAGCCAAAGGACGGTGGATGCAGCTTTTCCAAATCATGTGATTCGATATCATTTACTTTCTCTACCACCAGACCTACAGACTGGCCATTGACCTGAACCACCATTGCAATAGGAGATACCCCTGCTGTCAAAGTCAAGGGTGGATAGCCAACAAGATGGTTTAGGTCTACTAACCAAAGCATTTCTCCCCGCCAATTGCCAATTCCTAAAACGCAACTGGGCATTTGCGGAACTGGCAAAATTTCCGCCACGTCAATCCTGAGAATTTCTGCTATCTGCTCTAGGGGTAGCAGCGCACTGTCTTGCGAACCAAGAGGAAAGCGGATCAACCGAGATAGGGGGCGTTCTGGAGGCAGTTGGTCTAATATCAGTGGGTCAAAACTAGTCGCTATAGAGTTGACAAACGTTTGAGCGAACATATCTAAATTTTGGTCATTTGTCATTTGTCATTTGTCTAAATATTTATAACTAATGACCACTAACCAATGTACAGACGTGCCATGGCACGTCTCTACAACCACTAACCACTAACCAATGACTATTGACTAAT
Source organism: Fischerella sp. PCC 9605 (assembly GCF_000517105.1). Classification (GTDB taxonomy): domain Bacteria; phylum Cyanobacteriota; class Cyanobacteriia; order Cyanobacteriales; family Nostocaceae; genus PCC9605. The sequence continues at coordinate 146,808 of NZ_KI912149.1, forward strand.
GACTAATGACTAAACAGCAGTCAATTGTTGGATTGTTTGCAGCAGTTTTTGTTGATCTATCGGCTTGGGTATGTAGGCATCAGCTCCCAGCATCGTACCCAAGAGTTTGTCTGCCTCGGTTCCTTTGGTTGAGCTAATCACTACTGGGATTCCTCGGGTACGGTCATTGCTCTTGATTTCATGGCAGAGTTCAAATCCGCTTTGACCAGGCAAAATCACATCGATAATCATCAAATCCGGTGTCTGTGACTGAAGTTTAACCAGCGCTTCCTCACTGCTGGTGGCACTTACTACCGCTAGACCCGCTTGCCTGAGATAATGGGTCAACACCTCGGTTTCCGTCAAGCTATCTTCAACCAAAAGGACTGTAATCATAAAAGTTCCGTAAGACAAGACTGACTGTTTAAATTCACTAGTTTTGGGTTGAGAGTTTGCATTTGCAACCCCTGAGATTGAACAGGCTTTGTAGTTGGTAGATGCTTTTGGACAATTTTCAGCACCTTCTCTGCTTTGATGGGCTTTGCTAAAAAGCCCGATGCACATACCACCTTTGCCCGCACTCGGTCTACAATACCGTCATTGTTGGTGAGAATAATCACAGGGGTATCTTTGAAAACCGAAGTGCGGCGAATTTGTGAACAGATTTCATACCCATTGACAACAGGCATGATCAAATCTAAAAAGATCAGATCGGGTTTGTGTTTTAGCAATATCAGCAGTGCTTTCACCGGATCTTCAACATTGATAAAGCGATAGCCAGCCTGGGTGAGAATGCGACTTATCATCAAGCGATCGTTTTTGCTGTCATCAATACTGGCTACTAACGGACTGGTTGATGCTTGCAGATGCGGTTGCGAAACATTGCTAGCAGCTAACTTAAGCTGAAAGGACTCTTTGATATCCTCAACCTCAATCAGTCCGATCAATCCTTGATGGATGTAGGGAATAATTGATTGAGTAAGGGGTAAAAGGTTCTGTTTCAACTTGACTGCTAAATCCCTTAAAGTCCAGTTACCATCTGCTAAAGAGATCAGGTTGCGGTATGCAACTGCTGGAATCAGCAGTTGCAATTGTTTAGCGTGTCGGATCGCGGGAGCCAAGTTTGGGGAATAGTCTCTCAAGCCTGCTTGACGCCAAGCTTCCCAAGCCTGCTTTGCTTGTAGCCAACAGTATTCTGTTGCAACTAACACCAAACTTGAATTTTTTGTGGTTGAATCTATAGTGCTTTCGGGAATCCGCCTGTAGGTTAGTGGGATGATTGAACGGCTTTGCAGTTCTGACTGTTGTAGGAGATCGAACAGTATCTCCGTAATCTGACCTTCAATCACTGCCGCCATCTGCTTCCACTGGATTTTCCCTTGTTTCACAAGTTTTGCTAAAAAGATGTAGTCCAAATCAACAGTATCCGATCCCCATTCGATCGCAGTATGGATGGATAGTTCCGGACAGTGTAAAGACATTTGCCGACAGAAACGGCGAATTGGATGCACCGAACTTGCCGCCCAAATCAAACAACCTTGGTAGAAATACAGAGTCCAAGATTGTAAAAAATGAGTATTTTCAACGCTCAATCGACCTGTAAAATGCTCACTTACACAAGCCTGTATCAACTTTGCTAGTTTCTCAGTGCTAACTACCCCGTGAATATTCATGTTTGACTGGATTGTTGTAATATTTTTTATTTATTACCGTGTAACTTTTATTTAAAATATTTAATTTAAAACTCATACTAAATCCGGTTTAATTACCCCCAAAAATCGAGAGCCTACGCAACACTCATGGGCTGCGGTTAACTTTCCGTAGCCGCGTTAGCTTAAAGCATTGCGAAGCAGTATTTTATTCGCCAGGGTAAAAATGATTTATAAAATGCGAATTTGGGATCAAATGCACCACTTTAATCAAGCTCTAGGGAATAAACTTAACTTCCCAATGGAAAAATATTGTTTTAAGCAACTCCAAAAAATAAATTATCCAACTCCTGCATCCAAAACGACTTCTTCCCCCTTGCCCTCCTTGTTTGTCTAAGAACAATTGGATATTTTTTTATTTGGAACTCCCTTAACCTATCCTACCCTCGCTGCGGTAGCAGCGTGGGTCTTCATTTAGCTATGTCACAAATTTGGTATTTAGTTATAGCCACTGGCGAACTATTTGGCAGGCAATGTTAAACTGCTTGCCTTCAAATGTATCTTAGTAAGGTGACAAACTCGGAACAAAAAAGTAGCAGATTTGAAATATTCCTCGTCCATTAGCTGTTCGTCCAATTGGTGCTGATTGAGATGAGCGATCGCACCGCTACATTTATGGAAAAATTCTATAAAATTTTAGATTTTGATTACGAGTATATACAGTAACTAGAGGAATGTTTCCTGATTTCAGGGTGATTGAAGAAATATTATGGTTATGGGAGTGGTATGGAATGCAACTGATCGGTAGCCCTGCCGAGAAATTAATAAGTCTAGAAAAACAAAGCGATCGCCATTTCTAACCTAAAGCACATTTAATTTGCATGTTGAAAATTTTTCAAATTCTTGTGGGGTGGGCCGGACAGCCCGCCCTCAAAATACAAGAAGGGACAGACGGGACGCCCATTCCACAAGAGTCATCCCTTAATTATGCAATGCCCAAAACTTAACATGCTCCTACTGTCATATCATTGCATAATGACTATCAGATAATTGTGAAAATGCGAGTACTTTATCCAGCAATTGAGCCTTATCGAGAAGGAAAATTACAGGTATCAGACATCCACACAATTCATTTTGAAGAGTCAGGCAATCCGCAGGGTAAGCCTATTGTTCTACTCCACGGTGGCCCGGGTGGGGGATGTCCGCCATATTACCGACAATATTTTAATCCAGAAAAATGGCGCTTGGTCATGTTTGACCAACGTGGTTGCGGAAAAAGTACACCTCATGCTGAATTGCGAGAAAACACCACATGGGATTTAGTCAATGATATTGAAAAACTGCGAGAGCATTTAGGTATTGAAAAGTGGGTTGTCTTTGGTGGTAGTTGGGGAAGTACTCTATCATTAGCCTACAGCGAAACTTATCCCGAACGTTGTACGGGAATAATCCTGCGTGGCATTTTCATGTTGCGACAAAAGGAGTTGCATTGGTTCTATCAAGAAGGTACTAGCTATATTTTTCCCGATGCTTGGGAAGAGTACCTCAAACCAATTCCTGCTGCTGAACGTGACGATCTGCTAACAGCGTATTACAAACGCTTGACTAGTCCAGATATGCAAGTTAGGCTCGATGCAGCCCGTGCTTGGTCAATTTGGGAAGCTAGCACTAGTAGATTGTTTCCAGATACAGAATTAATGCAAAAGTTTGGTGAGAGTCAATTTGCTGATGCTTTTGCACGCATTGAATGTCATTACTTTATCAACAAAGGATTTTTTAATCCCGAAGACCAATTGCTTTTAAATGTTCACCGCATCCGCCACATTCCGGCTGTAATTGTTCAGGGGCGTTATGATGTTGTGTGCCCGATGATATCAGCTTGGGAATTGCATCGTGCATGGCCAGAAGCTGAATTTATTATTGTTCCTGATGCTGGACATTCAATGAGCGAACCAGGAATTCTTAGTGCTTTGGTTGAGACAACAGATAAGTTTGCTTTTTTGTAATTAGTTGTTTGTTGTAGGTTGGTTGTTGTATGGAATAACTACCAACAACCAACAATCAGTCATTCTGAGTCAAAGCCTGTAATCAGCAATACGGTTAATAATATATATGCGCTTTGGTTAACGGCGGAAACGTCTCTTATAGCGCTTAGAGTTAGCAATAGCTTTAGCTTTACGCTTGTTTTTTTCTAGAGGCGTTTCAAAGTGACGATGTTTCTTTAAGTCTGGCATGATTCCCGCCTTAGACACTTGGCGTTTAAACCGACGTAAAGCTGATTCAAGTCCTTCATTTTCGCCAACTACTATTTGGGTCATTCGCTTTTTCTCCTACTAAATAAACTTAATAGGTGGTTGGGTAAAAACCATCCAATTAACTGAGAACAAAAAAGGGCAGACTCTTCGTCTGCCCAAGAGACTTAAAAGTTAAATTTTTTTTGAAACTTTTAGTAGCGTCGAGAGTAACCTCCACCACCACTGTTTCCTCGTCTACCACTAAATGAACCTCTATCTGTTTTGGGTTTAGCTTTATTAACTTTCAAGCTACGACCCATCCACTCAGCAGTATCAAGGGCTTCAATGGCGGCAGCTTCTTCTGCGTCTGATTCCATTTCTACAAAAGCGAATCCTCGCACGCGACCTGTTTCTCGATCTACAGGTAATTGGACACTCTTAACAGTCCCATACTCAGAAAAGACCTGTTTGATGTCTTCTTGCTCTACCTCGTAGGATAGATTACCCACATATATTGACATAAAACATCTCCAGGATTGAAAGTGTAGAGATTTAGATCCGGAGAAGTCTGTAGTAATATGTGTAAATAAAAACAAACTGTCCAACCGAATTTAATCTTCTATAGAAAGCATACCACAAATTTGGAATGCTTAAACATCAACGGGTTGATTTTATGTGACGATGATGTTTAAAGCACGTAAGTAGACTCACAAATCGTTTTGACTATCGCGATTTTATATCGGCGATCGCTCCTTTGGCCATAGCAGCAATGGCTTGATCCGTGGCTTTAGGCAAATGATAATACTTGCCTCCAGATGTTTTTGCTATTTCTTTGGCAAACCCAGTTGAAACAAATTTACTCTCGGTATCAATCACCAACAACTGCATTCCCAAAGCCCGGATTCTAGCAGCAATATCTAATAATTCCGCTTTGATATCTGGTTTCTCTCCTGGTTCTTGCGGTTCACCCAAAGAACGTGCCAAGGGAATGTTACCGCGTCCATCAGTGATCGCCACAATCACAACTTGCCCGATATCTCCACTCATTTGAGCATTCAACCCAACGCGCACAGCTTGCGTCAATCCATGCGCTAGCGGCGAACCTCCACCACAAGGCAATCTTTCCAAGCGATTCCGTGCCAAGGCAATTGAACGTGTCGGTGGTAATAACACCTCTGCTTGCTCTCCCCGGAAGGGAATTAACGCCACTTGATCGCGGTTTTGATACGCTTCTGTTAATAGTTGCATCACCGCACCTTTCGCAGACTGCATCCGATTCAACGCCATCGAGCCAGAAGCATCCACTACAAATACCACCAACGCCCCGGCTTTGCGTGCCATGCGCTTAGAACGGATATCTCCCTGCTCTATAATTACTTTCTTACCTGGATGTCGTTCCCGTCGTGCTTTTTGATACGGCGCTGCTGCTCTCAACGTGGCATCCACGGCGACGCGCCGCACTTTTCCTTTGGGCAACATCGGCTTAATGTAGCGTCCCCGGTCTTCGGAAAAGATTAAACTGCGACTGCCAGATTTACCGTGCCGTTTTGCCATCTGAGCAAAATAAAGCACACTTTCGTCAAGTATTACCCCTTCGGGATCAAAGATAAATTCTTCGGGAATATTGGGGGGTTCTTGTTGTTCTTGGTTATCTTCCTCTTCCTCTTGTTCTTGATTTTCGTCCTCGGGTTGTTCTTGATCTTGGGGTGGAGGTGGCGGTGGTGGCGGTTGTTCGGGTGGCGGTGTCTGCACCTGAGTTGCCCGCGGGACGATCGCTAATTCCACGGCCCGGCGCAAATCATCGGCGTTGACTTGCGTGCGTCCATCCAGCGCCGCCGATGCTTTGGCAACGCGCACAGCAAATAACTCGGCGCGATGTCCCTCCACTCCCCCGCGAATTGCTTCTTCGACCAAATAGGTAATTTGGTCATGGGTGATGCGAACATCTTTTAGCCATTCCCGGGCAAAGATAATTTGGGTTTTGAGGGCGTCGATATCTTCGCTGTACTGCTGAAGAAACTCTTGGGGAGATTTGGAATAGGCGATCGCTTGTTCAACTGCTTGGACTCTTTGATCTAAACCCAGGACACCATCCGCACTCAAAACAATGGCAATTCTATCAAGCAAATGTTCTCGTAAAGCCCCTTCTTCTGGGTTGTAGGTAGCGATAAACAGGGGTTTGCAAGGATGCTGAAAACTAATGCCCTCGCGCTCAATTTGATTGCGTCCCTCAGATAATACTGTTAAAAGTAAGTTGCTAATTTGATCGTCTAATAAATTAATTTCGTCGACGTAGAGGACGCCTCGGTGTGCAGCGGCGAGTAACCCAGGCTGAAATACTGTTTGCCCTTGTTTAACCGATTGTTCCACATCCACAGAACCGATGAGCCGGTCTTCTGTCACTCCTAGAGGAATTTGGACAAAGGGTGCGGGGATAACTTCAGTTTCGATTGTGGGGTGGACATCTTGTCCGCCCTCTTGGGGGAGGGTGAGGAGAAGTTTATCATCCCATTCTTCTGGGTGATTGGGGTCGCAGTTACTGATCGAACCTTTAACAACTTCAATCGGTGGTAAGAGGGCGTGAATCGCACGCGCCATCACAGATTTTGCCGTACCCCGACGACCTGCGATCGCCACTCCCCCTAAACCCGGATCGACTGCTGCTAATAGTAAAGCTAATTTAATTGCTTCTTGACCGACGACGGCAGTCAAGGGGAAGGTGGTAATACTGGGGGTGGTAGTAGGCGCAGGCATGGTTTGTATAATAGCTTCTCTAGGTTTTTAGCTTATCAAATCTGGGACATCTAGAATAAGTGTGAAGGCAATTAGGGGCGATGAGGGCGATCGCTTTTCCCTTGGGAGAAAAATGTATGAGTATTGCTCAAGCTAAACGTTTTACACTCGCTGAATACCACAGACTCGCAGAATTGGGCTTTTTCCACGAGGATGACCGCATTGAATTAATCAATGGAGAAATTATTCAAATGGTAGCGAAGGGCAAAGCCCATGAAACTTGTCTAAGAAACTTATTGCGAGAACTACCAAGACTGGTAGGAGACAGGGCAACCTTGCAATCTCAAGCCCCGATTACTCTACCACCCAACAGCGAACCTGAGCCAGATTTCGCTATTGTCAAAAATCGTAATGATAATTATCTTTCTGGTCATCCCGAACCTACTGATGTGTTGTTAGTTATAGAAGTTGCAGATTCTTCCTTAGATTATGACCGAGATGTGAAAATGCCTCTTTATGCTCAAGCAGGTATTTCTGATTATTGGATATTTAATTTAGGGGATAACTATTTAGAGTATTACAGTCAACCATACCAGAATCATCAAGGGAAATATGGCTATTTGAATAAAAGAATTGTCTTATCCAATCAAGTAATTTCCTTACCTTTTTTTCCGGATTTGTCTCTTGATTTAAGTAGGATTTTCCCGCCAAAGCTCAATTCTTAAAATTTATATCACAATTTAGTGTTTGATAGTTTTTCATACTCGCACATAAGTTTACTAACTTAGTTAACCAAGTTTTTATCTTGCACTATTCTTAAGAAGAGCCAGAGTCTCTAGTCCTTATTACCAAGTTGAACCTGGTAACGAGGGTGTACAAGTACCAAATAAAATTCCAGCAATTTATAAATGACTGGGGAAACATATGCCTGAAGAAGGATATACAAATGAAGTTCGTGAGTTAGTTGAAGGTGTTGCGGCCGGACAAATTAGCGGTGAACCCTTCTATCAATACTTTGTTTCTAATGAGCCTGATGAGAGTATTCTGAAGCGTCCACTGATTATGCAGTCTCCCTACAAAGGATTAGAAAAATTTGAGCCGGAAGACAAGGACAAATTTTTTGGGCGAGACGTTTTAATTACAAGATTAAATTGGGATTTAGAGCAAAATCATTTAATTGTGCTTTTGGGAGTATCAGGTAGTGGTAAATCATCACTAGTTAGGGCTGGAATCATCCCAACATTTTTAGATAAAAATTTTATCAATTTAACTTTTGTACCAGATGAAAACCCATTTGAGTCTCTATATTTATCTCTGAGTTCTCAATACGGGCAGGAAAAGGCTGAGATAGCTCGACAAGTGGGAACTGATACCTTTATGAGGGTTGTAGAAGCTCTAAAAGAGGATTCTCACTGGTTAATTTTTATCGATCAATTTGAGGAGCTTTTTACCAGAACATCTAAAGAAAAATGTGACAAATTTATTGATAGCCTTGTGCAACTGATTGCAGCCCGAAATGATTCGCTCAAGATTATTTTGACAATGCGGGCTGATTTTTGTGACAGATTTAGTCTCTGCCCCAATTTAGCAGCTGCTACAGAGCAACATATTCGCTTTATTACTGATATGAGCCGGGGTAAACTCAGATTAGCGATCGCTGAAGGAGCGGCTAGAAATGGTGTAATTTTTGAGGAAGAGTTAATCGAACAGATTATCAACGATTTTAAGCGACAGGTAAATAGTTTACCTCTGCTACAATACACCCTAAATTTGCTTTGGCAAAAAGAAGAGATCGCAAACCGCAAGCTAACTACAAAAACATACAATGATTTAGGAGGAGTTGCTGGCGCACTTCCAAAGCAGGCAGAAAAGATATATACAGAACTTGCAGAAGCAGAAAAAGAAGCAGTTAAAAAAATCTTTATTGAATTAGTAGATATTGTTGATAATAAGACTGTTAGTAAAAGAACTGAGCAGGATCAGTTTAAAGATGGTGGAGTTTTAGAGAAGACACTTAATCAGCTGATCGGCGAACACTTAGTGATTGCAGGAAAACAAAAATCTACTATAGAAATTGCCCATGAAGCCCTAATAACTGCTTGGCCAAAATTGCAAACCTGGATCAAAGAAAAAGAAAAAAACGAACAGATCCGTAAGTTAGAACTTGAACTCATCGAATCTAGACTGCAAGAGAAAGCAGCGAGAGTACTATACCTGCTCCCTACCGAACCACTCAACAGTTTGTTGCTGGCAATTCAAACAATCGGTGAAAATTTGGATAAATTGCCAAAACAGATTCTTGATTCGGTTCAAACTAGCTTGCATAAAGCGATGGTAAAAACCAGAGTGCCAACTCTGTTTCAAGGACATGAGAGTGAAGTCACATCCGTCGCTTTTAGTCCAGATGGACAGATGATTGTTAGTGGTAGTTCGGACTACACAGTGCGCTTGTGGGATATTCAGGGCAACGCCATTGGTGAACCGTTGTACGGGCATGAGAGTGAAGTCACATCCGTTGCCTTTAGCCCTTCGGGGCAGATGATTGCCAGTGGCAGTTGGGACAACACAGTTTGTTTGTGGGACATTCAAGGCAATCTCATTGGTGAACCGTTGCACGGACATCAGAGTGGAGTATTGTCAGTTGCCTTTAGCCCTTTGGGGCAGATGCTTGCCAGTGGCAGTTGGGACAACACAGTTCGTTTGTGGGACATTCGAGGCAATCTCATTGGCGAACCGTTGCGCGGGCATGAAAGTGGCGTCTATTGTGTGGCCTTTAGTCCTGATGGGCAGATGCTTGCCACGAGTAGCGACGATCGCACAATCCGCTTGTGGGACATCCAAGGCAACCTGATTGGCGAACCGTTGCGCGGGCATGAAAGTGGCGTCTATTGTGTTGCCTTTAGTCCTGATGGGCAGATGCTGGCCACGAGTAGCGACGATCGCACAATCCGCTTGTGGAATATCCAAGGCAACCCCATCGGTAAACCATTGCGGGGGCATGAAAGTGGAGTATTTTCAGTAGCCTTTAGTCCTGATGGGCAGATACTTGCCAGTGGCAGTTGGGACAAGACAGTCCGTTTGTGGGACATCGAAGGCAACCCGATTGGTGAACCACTGCGCGGGCACGAGAGTAGAGTCTTTGCTGTCGCTTTTAGTCCAGATGGGCAGACGCTTGTCAGTAGCAGTTGGGACAAAACAGTCCGGTTGTGGGATATTCAGAACAACTCCATTAGTGAACCGTTGCACGGACATGAGAGTGGAGTCTTTGCAGTTGCCTTTAGCCCTTCGGGGCAGATGCTTGCCAGTAGCAGTTGGGACAATACAGTCCGTTTGTGGGACATCGAAGGCAACCCGATTGGTGAACCACTGCGCGGACATGAGAGTGGAGTCTTTGCAGTTACCTTTAGTCCTTCGGGACAGATGCTTGCCAGTGGCAGTTGGGACAACACAATCCGTTTGTGGGACATTCAAGGCAACCCCATCGGTGAACCACTGCGCGGACATGAGAGTGGAGTCTTTGCAGTTACCTTTAGTCCTTCGGGACAGATGCTTGCCAGTGGCAGTTGGGACAACACAATCCGTTTGTGGGACATTCAAGGCAACCCCATCGGTGAACCACTGCGCGGACATGAGAGTGGAGTTAATAGTGTTGCCTTTAGCCCTTCGGGGCAGATGCTTGCCAGTGGCAGTGATGATCGCACAGTTCGTTTGTGGGATATCCAAGGCAACCCCATTGGTGAACCGCTACGCGGGCACAAGAGTATTGTTTATTCAGTTGCCTTTAGCCCAGATGGACAGATGCTTGCCAGTGGTAGTTCGGATAACACAGTGCGCTTGTGGAATATTCGGGGTAATCCCATCGATGAGGAGTTGTGTGGGCACGAGAGTGAAGTCTATTGCGTCGCCTTTAGTCCGGATGGGCAGATGCTTGCCAGTTGTAGTTGGGACAACACAATTCGTTTGTGGGACAATCAGGGCCACCCCATTGGTGAACCACTGCGCGGGCATGAGAATGGAATCTTTGCAGTTGCCTTTAGTCCAGATGGGCAGATAATTGTCAGTGGTAGTTCGGATAATACAGTACGCCTGTGGGATATTCAAGGCAACCCCATTGGTGAACCACTGCGCGGCCATGAGAGTGAAGTCTATTGCGTTGCCTTTAGCCCTTCGGGACAGATGATTGCCAGTGGTAGTTCTGATAATACAGTGCGCTTGTGGAAGGGCAACTGGCAAGCGTGGCTGCAATTTTGCTGTGACAGGTTGCGCGATCGCCGTGTATTCCAAAATCCCAAACAGGGCAGTTTAACAGAAGCCGCCTGTAAAACGTGTCAAAAGTACGTGTGGAATCCAACACCAGCGGATGAGTTCAACAAACAAGGTGTAACCAAGCGGAAGGCGAAAGCTTTTCAAGCAGCGTTTGATGACTTTTGCCGGGCAATTCAATTAAAGCCCAAGCATACAGGTGCTTATTATAATCGGGGCAAGATCCGCATGGACTTGGAAGATTATCAGGGGGCGATAGAAGATTTTGATTGCTTAATTCGCCTTATACCAAACCATGCAGATGCCCACGAATATCGGGGATTTTGCTACGCCAAGTTAGGCAATAGGCAGTTAGCCGCTGAGAATTTTTACAAAGCTGTCAAGCTTTATCAGCAACAAGGGTACATGGAAAGGTACCAGAAGGCACTGGAAAACTTCAGAGAAATTCAGGAGTAAGCTGATGCGCGTAGATATTGCACGCTTTTTTGTTAACGGGACTTAGTACCAATACTTCTCGGATAAGCGCGCTTCATGTTCATTTGTGTCTGGGAAAAGGTAAAAGGTGAAGGGGTAAGGGGTGCTTCCATCCTTTTCCCTTTCCCCTTTGAGAGGTATTGGACTTAGTACAGCTTTGCATAAAATCGTAGCTTTTTTAAACGCACGCCTGTAGCGGAGTAAGTGCAGCAGGGGCGCAGAGTCTTTCTACGATTTAATTCGTTACGAATTTGTGCAACATTGTACTTAGACAAATATTATGTATGCAGCCAACTCCAGATTTTTTTGCGATCGCACTCGCGATCTTCCTTCCGGGCATCCCATCGGGAAAAATGGATAAAGTCAAGCTAAGCAAGATGAACAAAGTTAAAACCATTATTCCTTTAACTTATTTAGTCATTGTAACTTTTTGGTTGAGATTAATTAATTTAGGATATTCAAATTACCAAGGCGATGAAATTAGAGCCTTGTACAAACCAGAAACTGGTCAAGATTTGATTGATTTCCTACTCAGTCAAAGGAAGGGGCCGATTCAATTCTTGATAACTTATACTATGAGTTTTATTAATCCAGAGTATGATAATGAGTTTCTAATCAGACTACCTTTTACGATAGCAGGTATATTCGCTATTTATTTTTTTTATAAGTTTGTTCAACTAGAGTTTGGAAAGAGAATAGCCCTATACTCATCTTTATTTATAACTATTAATGGACTATTTGTTGCCTTTTCAAGGATAGTTCAATATCAATCTTTAGTGATTTTATTTTCTATTTTATGTTTGTATTTTCTAAGTTTATCTACAAAGTATGAAAAATGGAGAATATATGGTTTATATCTAGGGATGTTGTGCTGGGGAATTTCTATTCTTGCACATTACGATGGCATATTTATCGCACCGTTTGTGTTTTACTTAATTTATCGATGGTATATCAACAGCAACTTTTCCCAGAATAACAATCAACTCCTGCATTTAATTTGTGCAAGTTCTGTCTTATTGATATCAATATCTATCTTTTATATACCTTTCTTCTTTTCGATATCAGAATCGACTAAGACATACTGGGCGGAGAGGATAAATAAGCAGTCTGTCAGTTCTACAAGAACATTCATGACTTATAACCCGTTATTTGTTATATATTTATATGCTCTTTTGGGTTTACTAGGATTATTTAGAATCAAAGAAAATTTCTCAGTTGTATTATGGCTGTTATTTCCTATCTTCTCTTTAGAAACATTAGTTGGTAATCCTGGTACGCACATCTACACATACGTATTACCTTTTTCAATTTTAATGGCTTTTGGATTGGAATTATTCCAATTCTTGATAGCCAATCAATTTCCAGTTAAAGCAAAATATATTAATGTTGCTTTTTTGAATTTCATATATGTTTTTTTATTTCTCATTTCTCATTTATTGTTTATAGATAATAATAAAGAGTATCCGTGGGAAGATAAAAGTTTTTTATTTTTAGAATTTAAAAGACAAAGCAGACAAAGTTTATTTGGGTTCCCTTACTATCGGCACTGGGAAAAAATAGGCTTGTATTTAAAAAGTACAGGAAAGAATGGTTACTTTATTACCAATGAGAAGAAAAGTATTACGAGATATTATATTCCAGTAGAGTTTAAAAATCTGGAATTGCAACCGTACGATCGTAATTTGCCTGGAGACATCTACATTATATATATCAAAAATCCTCAAAACAGAAACAAAAAAATATTAGACAAAGAGCAAAGCTATTGGGAAGAACGATATGAGCCGATAAAAACTTTTTCCAACAATGGACGAGTTGTAGCTACAATTTATCGCTTATCGATTGCTGATTGGGAAAAAATAGTCAATAGTTATTAGTCATTGGTCATTTGTCATTAGTTATTGGTAGTTTCTTCTTCTTCCCATCACTTTACTACTTCCAACTCACCTATAACTGCTGGCTTTCCTAATACTTCTCCTTTACTGGGAGAGAACCACCCTACCTCAAGCTGGTAGTGCTGGGGTGATGTACTAGGGGGAATTTTGAGCTTGTGGATATCCCGCACAACTGTACCTGTAGTTATTTGTTCTGGAAACACATATCCATCTACCAAGGGTGCATTTGCAAGATTAGTAAAGTTGTCATTAGGTACACTGGAGTTGTGGATGAAGCGATCGCGCAAACCTATTTTGACTGAAATATCACGCGGCAGTGGTGCAAGAAATTCCCAGTAGAATGTGATGAGCAAATCCTCATTTGCAGACACTTTAGTTTTATTCAAGTCATAACCTAGTAGGCGCACTTGTTCCTTGAAAGATAAAGACAAGGGAAACTGGATGCGCTTTAAATCTTCAGGTAAAGGTAGTGGCCCCGGATACACCCACACATAATCAATATCATGCAGCCGTACAGTATACAAAGGTTGCTGCATAGCAAAGTAATTCAGCATCTTTGGTTCCGGCAATTGACGCTGCAATTGGTTTTTGTAGAATACCACTCGATTAGCTTGCGTCCAAGGTTGAATTCCAGATGGGACACGTTTGTCTATAGGTAAGATTTGGCCGTGGAAATAACTGGAAAAATATCGACTGTACCAACTCGCTACTTTAGTTTTTTTCACATTAGGTAACAGATTCAACCATTGAGCAGCTTTTTCTAAACCTTCTCCTTGACCAATCATAAATATATTTTGGGCTACCCTCCCACCACCCAGCAAAGGATTGTAGTAGGCGAGGTAATAAGGGTGATAAGGAAGAAGGAAGACTAGTTGCAACAAAAATAGAACTATATAACCCCTCCCTGCAAGCGAGGAGGGGAGAATATTTTTCCTTTGTGTAATTCCAGCAATAATTTCTAACCAGCCAACCGCCGCAAGTATTGCCAACATCGGCAAGCAAAGATTAATATAACGGTCGATTTTATTGTCACTAGCTGACAGGATCAACAGCACCCAGAGGGTAATTAGGGCAACTGCTGCTATCTCAGGCATTTTTTCCTGCTGACGCCGTAACTTGGGTATGAATAATATTGCGCTTGTTGCTAATAACCCCGCTTGCAATACAGGTGAGAGGCGATACGCCAGTACTAGCGGATAAAATAGAATCCCCGGCGAATGGGTGAGTTGTCCCAAGAAAAAAAGAAATCCCCGATCGGATTCTTGCAAAACACCCTGATGTATGCGATCGAGAACATATCCGGGTGAAACCCACATCGCCGGAAAAATCAGAACAAACACTACTAAAATGGTAGTTCCCCAAAGTGCATAGCCCCGAAATTGCTGCTTCCAGCCTCTTTGGGGAAAGCTGCTTCGCCAAAATCCTAGTTCAATCAATACTATTAGAAGGGCGATCGCAGGTAATAAAAACAACGCGGTGATTTTAGCTGCCGTTGACAGTCCTAGAAATATTCCCGAAGCAAAAAGGAATTTGCGTTTCCCATCTTTTCGCAAATAGAGTAGAAACAACAGCACAGCCAAAATTGCAAAATCAGCTTGTAGCGCATCGGTAGTAATAAAGCGCTGATAAGCCACAAAGAATGGTTCTAATAACAGCAGACTTATGGTGCATAGGGCTACTGCTTGTCCTAATAACCGCTTTGTCAGTACATATACATACACCATACAAGCGGAAGTGACTACCGCTTGCACAATACGGGGGATTATATATAAGTTAATAGGAAATTCTTCTAAATTTAGACAAGCCCCGATATCTGAAGGTAAATCTACACCAAGAAAACCAGGGAAAAGCTTGTGCAACCAGCAATTCAACAACATACTGCTGCCAGTTAGCCACATATTGGGAACCCCTGGATGATGCTTGAGAATAGTATGCGTAAAATCTCCCTCAAACAGGCGTTTGACAAACTGACTACCACGATAAATCCACAATCCCTCATCTGTATTTAGGGAAGCAGTAATTGCCAGAGTACGCAGTATCAGTGAGATGATGAAGATGGCAAGCAACAACGGGGAAGCTTTCGCTTTCATTAGGGCAGGAAATCCACCTGTAACTTTTCTGGGATAGTTTACCAGATTGTATAGTTAGTAGTTAGTAGTTAGTAGATAGTAGATAGTAGTTTCCACTAACCACTAGATCTTAATCTCTTTTAGTCCCTAAAAATGGCGCGATCGCACCGAATCAAACTCTGCTGCCAGTGCAGTCAATCTGCATCGGTACTTTATCGCGTTAAGTACAAGCAGGACGGCGATTGGGTTTTTGTTTGCCCTAAATGTTGGCAGCACTTAAGCGATAATAACCCGTTTTATGTTTATGGTGGGACGTGGAAAGCCCGAAAGAAGTAGTAGGGGCGAAGCATTTGTGTAGAAAGATGCAAATGCTTCGCCTTTACGCTCAGATAAGATTTAAAAATTGATATAACTACCATTCATAAATTTCTAATGGTAGAGAATCTGGGTCTTTAAAAAAAGTAAATTTTTTACCTGTAATTTCATCAATTCTAATATCTTCAACTTCAACACCCTGAGCTTTTAACTCGCTAACAGCTTGCTCAATATCTTCAACTTCAAAAGCCAAATGCCTTAATCCACAAGCCTCCGGATTACTAACTCTTTGTGGAGGATTCGGAAAAGAAAATAACTCAATTTGATGATTCTCCCCCACTCGTAAATCTAACTTATAAGAATTTCTCTCCTTCCTAAAAGTCTCATTAATCATAGAAAAACCTAAAATTTCCGTATAAAACTTCTTTGACCGTTCATAATCAGAACAAATAATAGCTATATGATGAATACCTGTAGTCTTCATTATCTTTTCTTTGCGTTCTACACTGCGGGAAGCCGTTTGCGCGTCTAATGCGTACTTTGTGGTTCGTTTATTCAAAAAAATTATAGGGTGGGTAATATCCCACCCCTAAAACTATTAATCTTGTAAAACCGTCTTCGATACAATTCTGGTTTTTTTGCGATCGCTCTCCGATAACTCTTCTCCTGATTGCAGGCGGGTAGCAGAAGTTTGCAAAACCGTAGCTGCACCCACATCTCCCATTTGCAAAGCAGTTTTAGCAGCAGTTTGCAGCATTGTTGCAGCACCAGCGCGATCGCCCTGTTGTAATTTCGCTTCTGCTAGCTGCGTTTGTCGATACTTTGCTAATGCCAGAATATGCTGCTGTACCTCCGGATTGGAAACACCTTGGTAATTTGGAATCACATTCACTTCCACAGGTATATTTTCTGATAGTAACCCTGTCTGTTTTTGCGCGGGGTTATCGTAGCGCACTTGTAAATTAGCAATAGTATGTTTGCCTGGAGAGAATTGCCCTAAATAAATATTTGCTAAAACTACCCGTTCCGTATCCTTCATCAAGTCTCCCAGACGCACCGCGTAACGTCCATCAGCTTCTTGTTGCACTGGTAACTCAATCGTATCTGGAGAAACTTGGGCAACAGGTTTTAGTTCTGCAAAGCGAACTTTCGGCATCAGAGAAAACAGTAGATAGGCATTAGTTAATCCTACTGCTTGAATACGGTTGAAAAGACGACTAAACTCATCTACCGCCTGTTCTGGTTTTTGAATATAAGACAACGTCCCACCACCAGCATCGGCAATTTTTTCTAAAATATCTTGGTTCCAATTGTCACCAAATCCCAAAGTATTCAAAGTCAAATTGTAGCCAGCAGCCAACTGAGCAAATTTCAAACAACGCTTGTTGTCGCCGTGTTCATTTTCACCATCAGTTAATAGAAAGGCTTGAGAAATTGTTTCTTTTTTCCCTTTTGCTAGTTCCTCAATTCCTAAACGCAACCCTTCATCAATAGCAGTACCGCCATCAGCAGCAAGACGATTAATTTGCTGTTTAATGCGTTCTCGGTCTTCAATAGTTTGATTGGGTACTAATACTTTGGCGCGGTGATCAAAAACTACCACACTCAGGCGATCGCCTTCTTTGAGCCCATCAACAATCTGATGAGCCGCTTTTTTTACTATTTCTAACGGTCGCCCACTCATCGAACCACTATGATCGAGAATTAGGCATAAATTCAGCGGTACATCGCGATCGCTAAATTCAGCGATCGCAGCAAGAGAAATAGCCAACTGACGTTGACTGCTCATTTGATTGGCATCTAGGTTGCCATCATTCAGTCTAGGCAGCAAACTAACCTTCATAACTTCGGGTTTCCATCCAAGATATACATATTTATAAATAACTTCAAAGTGCAATATCCGTTCTACGGAAAAGCTAAACAGCAGACATACTTTAGACTTCTTAAAGAAGTTGGGGAAAGGGGAAGGAAAGGAATTAAGAAGCCTTTACCCTTTAACCATTTCCCATGTCTTATAAAACATCTATTAATAATAGTGACAATATTTTGAGTGCAAAAGCTACTCAGACATAGAGAAATTTTGCTAATTAGCGAGAAATCCACACCTCCAGGTGACTTAGCCTCGCGCTAGGATGTATTACAGTTAACGGCATTATTTCAGGCAACAGTTGCTATGGACATGTCCCCCATCAAGGCTGTGCAAGCCCCTTATTACGGTGATAACTTCTACCGCACGCCGCCACCAGATTTACCTTCCTTATTGTTGAAGGAGCGAATTGTCTATCTTGGCATGCCACTGGTGCCTGCTGTCACCGAATTAATCATAGCTGAACTGCTGTATTTGCAGTCCGACGATCCAGACAAACCAATTAAAATCTACATTAACTCGACTGGTACCTCCGGTTATAGTGGCGAACCCATCGGCTTTGAAACGGAAGCCTTCGCCATCTATGACACGATGAAATATATCAAGCCTCCCATCCACACCATCTGCATTGGTATGGCAATGGGTATGTCAGCAATGCTTCTCAGTGCTGGGACAAAAGGTTGCCGCGCTAGTTTGCCTCACGCTACCATCGTCCTGCATCAGCCCAAGAGCTACGCCCAAGGCCAAGCCACAGATATTCAGATCCGGGCTAAAGAAGTACTGGCAAATAAAGCGACGATGGTAGACATCCTCTCCCGTAACACCGGACAGCCCAAGGAAAGAATAGAGAAGGATATGGATCGCCTCTTCTATATCACTCCCAAGGAAGCTGTGGCATATGGCTTGATTGACCGAGTTTTTGAGAAAGAAGAACTTGCCCATCCTCCCGTACCAGCAGCTGGAATTCTTTAAATCAGTTGTTTGTTGTTTGTTGTTCGTTGTTCGTTCCAACCAACTATCAACAACCAACTACCAACAATTGGCTAATAACTAATTACAAACGGAGTAACGAAAATGCCTATAGGCGTTCCTAAAGTCCCCTACCGGATGCCAGGGGAACAATATACACAATGGATTGACATCTACAATCGTCTTTACCGGGAACGCATTATTTTCCTGGGGCGAGACGTTGATGATGAAATTGCCAATCAAATTATCGCCGTAATGCTATACCTGGATTCGGAAGATCCAGGCAAGGATATTTATCTATACATCAATTCCCCCGGTGGGATGGTTACATCTGGCATGGCGATTTTTGATACCATGCAACACATCAAATCAGATGTAGTTACCATTTGTGTGGGCTTAGCAGCTTCGATGGGTTCCTTCCTGCTAGCAGCTGGCACTAAAGGCAAACGATTGGCATTGCCTCACTCACGGATTATGATTCACCAGCCATCTGGTGGTACTCGTGGGCAAGCAACCGATATTGAAATTGAAGCCAGAGAAATTCTGCGGATTCGTCGTCAACTGAACGAAATTTACGCTAAAAATACTGGTCAGCCAATAGAAAAGATCGAAAAAGACATGGATCGTGACTTTTTCATGTCTGCCCAAGAGGCAAAAGAATACGGCTTGATTGACAAAGTAATTGAAGAACGTCCCTAGCTAGGGACTAGGGAATTGGGGATAGGGGATCGGGAATAACCCAGTCCCCTATCCCCTGTCCCCTGTCCCCTATTCCCATGCCCTGTGCCTCTAAAAATGGCAAATTGGTCTTTATCATTAGTACTTCAAGCTTTAAGCTAGTAGCTGATAGCTGAATATAGTGCTTCTTATAGCTCAAGATGGATCTTGGAGATTGCTACCGTTTATTGGGTTTAAGGTCGGGAGCATCCTTTGGCGAAATTAAAGCCTCTTACCGCCGACTCGCGCAACAATATCATCCCGATATCAACCCAGATGACAAAAAAGCAAAAGAAAAGTTTATTGCCTTGACCGAGGCATACAAGTTGCTGTTGCAGGTGATACCGCCTCAAAAAACAGCCCAACAGTCAACTCAGTCACCAGCCTCAGCTTCTGGAGAAACACAAACACCCAACCCCGAACCAACTCCTCAACAGACGCCGAAAAAACAGCCGACGCCCCAACCGCCGCACATTTCGGAAACAGAACAGCGACTGAAGTGGAAGACTTATGAGCAATTGCAGCAGTTTTTGAAAGAAAGACGGTTTCCACAGGCGATCGCACTAGCGGAAGCTTTAGCAGCACGTTTACCTGAAGATGCAGAAGTGCGCCAGTGGCAGGCGATCGCCTATCAACTTTGGGGACGCACACTAATTGCAGAAAACCAGCTATTTAAAGCCAAAATATATCTGAACAAAGCCTTGAAAACAGACCCCCACAACAAGACTTTGTGGAATGAGGTGCAGCGGGACTTTCAGAAGTTAGAGCAGATTTTTTGAGGTTTTACAAAAAGTTTATATATTATTGACTTCCTTGGTTAAACTTACCTAGTTTTTATCCAAGGAAATTAAAACTGTATTATTACTGTAGCCTTGGTATTTTTTGATAGCTAGATTATTCAGTAGGCGTTGACCCATAAATGTCAGTCAACGTCTTCAGAGTCAAATTATTTGCCACTGCTTTACCTTCAGGCATTAACTTCGGCAACCAGATATAAAAAGCGATCGCATTAATATACGTCTTGCACCCGGAACCTATCGCCTAGATATTGATCCTGCTGGTTTTCCTCCCGACTGGCAAGCAACAACAGATGCTTTTGCTGTGGATGTAGTCGCTGGCAGTTATACTCCTGTGATGATACCGTTGATTCGTTCCTATACTCGCTCAGGAGTTGTTACAGATGCCCAAGGTAATGCCATTGCTGGCGCCAGGGTAGAAGCTATACAACCACGTACGGGAAAACGCCGTTTTTCTGTAACCAACAGTGCGGGAGTGTATTATCTAGAAGAGTTGCAACAGGGTGAGTACGAATTGCAAATCAACGGTAAAACAGTTAGTAACTTAAAAATACAGGAGTCCTCAGAACCATTCCAAGAACTGAATATCAAGCAACCCTAGAGAGAGAATAAATTTACACTTTTTCGTTCACCTTCGCCAGCGCATCTTCAGCAGCAGCTTTCTCAGCATCTTTTTTGTTGCGTCCCCTGCCTTCACCGTATACTTTTTCACCTACAAATACCTTAGCAATGAACTCAGGCGCATGAGAAGAACCCCCCGCTTGTTCTGTAACATACTTGGGCGGAGTTGGGGTAATATTGCGTTGCACCCATTCTTGAAAGCGGTTTTTAGAGTCTACATTGGCGCGAAACTCAACAATATTTTCCGGGACGGAATCAAACAGCGGTTCTACAACAGCACGAACAGCCTCCATATCAGAATTATTATCTAAATAGTAAGCGCCAACTATCGCTTCAAAAGTACTGCTGAGCAAATTGGGATTTTGAAACCCACCGTCAAGAATTGCACCCTTACCCAAGCGCATTCGCAAGTCTAAGCCTACCTCAACAGCAAACCTAGCAAGTTGCTTTTCATCTACTAACGCCGATCGCCGCCGTGTTAATTCATCTTCTCCTTTTTGGGGGTAACGGCGATAGAGATACTGGCCACTTAAGAAGTTGAGCAAAGCATCACCGAGAAACTCCAAGCGTTCGTTGTGTTCACCTGCTTCGGGATGTTCGTGGATATAGGAACGGTGTGTCAGCGCACAGTGTAGAAGTGTTTCATCACGAAATTGCAAAAGTTTGTGCATCTCGGGCAATTTCTCTTTCATGCCATTATTATCGAAAAATCTCAATATCAATCAATATTGTTTTAAAAATAGTTAGCCTTAAATATAATCCTATTTAAAAGGAAAGCGGCTATGAGCCAGACAGCAAATGAGCGTGTGCGCTGGACTTATCATTCTGTAGTAAATGTTTTAGTTTATTTTATTTGTTAATTTTTATTAAAAAATAAAATAATATTGATACAAATAATCAAGAAAACTTAAGATATTTTTATAGTTAGTGAATAAGTCAGCTTATTAGGGGATGCTGTTACTGTGAAGTTTGTTTAAGATGGCAGAGAGTGCAATTTCAGTCTGAAATAATCAACTTCAATGCTTGATCCAACTTTGTGCGATCGCCCTATTAGCCAGTGGCTCACTTTCAAGTCAATGCTCTCTTACTGGCTGATGACACCATCAAATTTGATGCTTAAAAAAGATATTTGAATGATTCTTCCCCCCTTAAAAAGCAGGGCTGTTTCATTCGAGCAGGTAAGGATTTTGTCAAGAGTACTCGCTGTAAAATTTGCTGAAGTTGGTGAGCGAAAAATCACCGCAAAGACCAGAAAATTTGAGTGCGATCGCCATTTTCTTGTCCAATCAGATTTTTTCATCACCTGATTTTTTTGACTTAGACGCTTGTAAATCAGAGCCTTTTAGGGAATGAAACAGCCCTGCCTTAAAAAGGGGGGTTAGGGGGGATCAAAAAACAGAGTTTAATGCATACGACCAAAAATTGCTTTAAATTTAAGGCTATAAATCAATACGCTTCGTGATAAGCCCAGAACCCTTTGTAGAGACGCGAAATTTCGCGTCTCTACAGACCAATTTTTTTTACCAAAAATCCTTAACTGAACCGTATTGGGTTATAAACTTTCCTCACTATCGACCGAATTACTTTTTGAAGAATTAGGCCGTGAGCCTGCATTACGCACATTCACAATTTTGCCAAGCAAATCGAACCAAAATGGCGCACCCATAGCAATAGCAATTCCACTCAGAATCCAGCCAGGAATCATCGTTAAAATTTTAATATTTGGAAAACCTTGCTTTGACTGGCGTGTCCAGTGAATTTGCTGTTTTAAGTTGATATCACTCCAACCAATAGGTAGAGAAATATTGGTTAAAGCCTGGTCTGCTTCTATTCTCAACGCATCTAAATTAGCAGTAGAACTATTACTGTATTTTAGTAAGATTTCCCCAGCATTATTTGTAATTGTATCTCGGAGAGCAGAATCTTTCGATAACCTGCTAATCATGTGAATAGCATCTGCATTAGCAGTAACAGCGATCGCCAAGCCAATTAAAATTGCTACTCCTTTGGCATTACGTTTGTAAACACCAGAGGCTCGTTCCATTGAGCTATTAAATGTATTTTCAATTTCCAGGCGTAAGGCATTCATTCCCTCTTCTGTAGTTTTAACTCTTGCCTGAGCGCGTTTTGCCAAAACGGCAAGATTGTCTACAACAGATGGTGGTAATGTCTCAATTGCCTGCTTAATTCCCTGATAGGTTTCGCTATCTTGGTCTTTAATTGCCGCTTCGATTTCTTTATATATAGCACTACTTTTATTAATTGTTTGCACAACTTCGTTAATATTAGGGCGCAGTCCTCCAAGAGCTATTGCTTGTTCAGTATCTTCAAAAATATCTTTTCTTAAAAACTTGAGTTTTCGTAAGGCTTTGCTAAATAATTCATACTCTGGCATCTCTGCCTGAAAAGCCTCTATATATCTATCTAAGCTTTCTGCCATACGATTAAGGCTTGTCTTCAAGCTAGCTTTTTTTTGTTGAAAATTCCAACAACTTTTTTCAAATTCTGCTTGGAGTTCTGCATACCCGTTATAGATACTATTGAAAAAATATGCAAAATTTTCATCACTATTTATCTGTTCTTGTAATTTAATAATAATTTCTTCTATTTCACTTAATCTTTCTTTTTTGAAAGTCTGTAGTCTCGATGCACTTAAATTTTGCACTAATGTTGATATTTGTAATGTTTCAACGAGAGTAGTAGCAAAAACATCGGCAGGAATATAAGATGGGCCAGTGTGTTTTTTGTTGCCAAAAATACTATCGCTTTTATCTGTTCCCGGTCGAGGGTTTTTGATAGAACGATAAATTGAGCCAATTAACCAAGTAATTTTACGAGGTAGGGTAACAAATAATCCTTTTGCTTCTTGATTGATATTTTTAACTAAAGGATTATCATAAATGTTATTTGCTAATTGAATAACTTGCGCTTCTTCTGCACTTTTTATATCACCAGCCAGAAGAATTTCAATTGACTTTTTTAAGTGTTCGGCACGCCATTGAAAAACAGTTGCAATTAGTTCCTGAATTTCTGAAGCTAATAAACTTAAAATTAAATAAATAAATATTAAACCAATTGCTACATCTAAAATAGAAGGTAAATTCATTGATTATCTCCACAATAACTGAATAAGATTTGATATTTGGTATGTTAGGTGTCAATTTTAAAAATCAATGCCTGTTAAATAAATTTAAAAGTATAGTCAAAAATGTTGTCGCAAAATATTATGATTGGTTAGCAAAAATTGAGTTAATTTAAAATTTAGGAGGAATTTAAAGCAGTGATTGTTGCTAAATGGCAACAATGGAGGCTTGCAAACGTCTCCTTTTAATCAAACCAGCAAGCAAAACAAGTATCCTAGACTATGCAAGAAGGAAGCTTTACTTGGGGCCGTCTAGAAAAGCAATATCGATCGCACCAGAAATGGGTTGATGGGACATGGGTAATAGTGCTGCTGGTTGCAGCTGTGTTACTGTTTACCATAAATCTTGGGCAATTACCGCTGCGAGATTGGGATGAAGGTACTGTGGCGCAGGTTGCTAGGGAAATTTGGCAGGCCCCAGCTGGTTCGATGCGTTGGCTTCATCCAACCCTGGGAGGTGAACCATATCACAACAAGCCGCCATTGATGCACTTGCTGATTGCTTGGGCTTACTCCTTGGGGGGTGTAAATGAATGGACAACGCGAATACCCGGAGCAATTTTAACAGCTATTTCAGTACCTTTACTGTATTGTATTGGTCGAGAAATATTTCGTCAGCGTTTTTGTGCTATCTACAGTGCTTTGATTTACCTAACGATGCTACCGGTGGTGCGTCATGGACGACTAGCCATGCTGGATGGCGCAGTGGTATGTTTTTTTATGCTGATGATGTGGTGTTTGTTGCGATCGCGTCGTGACTTACGTTATTGCCTGGGTGTAGGCATCTGTTTTGGGTTGATTTGCCTAACTAAGGGCATGTTAGGCGTATTGTTAGGTGCTGTGGCAGTGGTATTTCTGTTTTGGGATACACCACGAATGCTGACCAGTGCCTATATGTGGATAGGAATGTTCATCGGCATTATACCCGTAGCTTTTTGGTACGGTGCCCAGTGGTGGGAATATGGTCAAACTTTTACCAATGTCGGCATGGTCGGTCAATCTCTCAGCCGCATTTGGACACCTGTTGAAGAACATTCTGGCCCACCTTGGTACTATCTGCTGGAAATTCTCAAGTACACCTGGCCTTGGTTACTTTTTTTGCCATCTAGCTTGCGTTTATCCTGGAAAAACCGCAACTTCAGTTGGGCAAAACTCGTGCTGGTGTGGATGATAGTTTATTTGATTGCGATTTCTTTAATGAGAACCAAACTTCCTTGGTATGTGTTTCCAATTTATCCAAGCTTAGCCTTGGTGATGGGAGCAAAACTGGGGGAAATTGAGAATTTGCCTTTACTATCATCTTATCCCCGTCCTTGGGTGATAATTTTGGCAATTCTGGCAGTGATAGCAGCTGGTGGTAGCATTTACTTTAGTTGGGGATCGGCATCAAAATCAGATTTACAACTGATTTTTGCAGCAGTTGCAGCAACAATGACTTTAGCAGCTATTTTGGCAGAACGCGGTGATACACAATTTCTCAGAGTTTTGTTTTGGGGATCTTATATTTCGCTGCTGTTGTTGATGAAGTCTAACTATTGGGTTTGGGAATTAGGAGAACGCTATCCAGTCAAACCAGTCGCAGCTATGATTCAACGGGAAACACCACCAGGTACAAAGATTTACACATCGAATCCTGAAAACCGTCCGTCGTTAAATTTTTATAGCGATCGCAATATAGTTTCTGCTTCTATTAGAGAATTGCAATATTATTGGCGTCACAAAGAACAACCCTACTTCTTGTTAGATGAACCTACCCTTAATAATCTCCAACTTGATTCAGCGAATCTACTTGATCAAGCAGAAGGTTGGAAACTAGTTACAAAAAATACAGGTAGATTGTAAATAGATAGTAGATAGTAGATAGTAGTTAGTACTTGGTTGTTTCCCACTAACCACTAACCACTAACCATTAACCTGAGTAATTTTTGATATACTAATACTGAAATCTGTGGAAGAGGATATTTATCCCAGGAAAAGTGCTCACTGGGATTTTTTTCCCTCATCTTTGATTTTTTCAATACTTGGTGATGAGGCGTCGTCGTTGCGATTTTGCTGAGACACAGCAATCATACCAAAGAGAATAGCACCTCCTACAGCTAAGACAAACAAAGGGCGTTTAAGAACAATGAGATCGCGGATGAGCCTAGCTAAGGGTCGGCTTTGACGACGCAGCATTGATGAAATCATAATCTGTTTAAATGTAAACGGATCGCGGACATAGTGACCGCTACTTGAGACTACAAGCCTTTCTTGACAATACGGACAGGTAAACAACCCAACATAAGTCTTAACTGGTTTAGGCGTAGAATTTCTTTGGCAAATGGGGCAAGTCACATAATGATTATCAAAAGTGTGTGTGTTCATCTACCTCGTCCGCTTAGTCGACTTAACTTACTCTATAAAAAATAAACTTCTTGCAGAAGCCAGAAAAAGGACAAAGGGTAAGGGTGAAAGGTATGAAAGTATTCTTGTGCCTTTAACCTCTACCCAACTCTTGCAAAAGACATTTTTGCAAGCAGGCTAATATCTATATTGAATTCCCGCTCAAAGGGCGTATAGATTTCCCTGTACATCTAATCTCAGCCATGTTGCATATAATTCTAAAAGATGATGCAGTGGCGTGGCAGCCACTGCAACACGAGTATAATCAGATTCAGCTGAGAATAATTCCTCATCGCTTTTGCTAATCCTCCTAAAGAGCATAAGTCTCCAATTCTCTCCCATTTAAGCACTCTCGCCACACAAATTTTGCAAGCTAGAAAATTTTTCACAAAAGCTTTGTAAATTAACAAATAGAGTAAGAACTTTATTTGCAAAGTCTCTACTTGTCTGGTTACTAGGCGATCGCTCACAATGAAAAGCAAGGCATAAAATCTTAAATTTTTTATTAGATTTACTCCTCACTCAATGACTCTCCTGCCTCCCACAGAACTCAGGAAGGCGACGGAACAATCTACCTTTCCTTCTCCTTCCATCCGTTTAACCTATCTATTTAACCGTTTTCAACCATCCCCAGAAACCGTTGTGCTGCTTTTAGCGTTGCTAATTGGCGGTGGTAGCGGGATGGGTGTGGTTACTTTTCACTATTTAATCCAGCTGATTCACCGCCTCATGCTGGAAAACTTTATGGGTGTAGTTGGCGTTTGGGGCGCTTGGACTTTAGCTTGCGTTCCCATCCTAGGCGGATTAATTGTTGGTTTGATGCGCTGGCGATCGCAAGACTTTGGCCCTGGGCTATCATCTTTAATTGCTGCTTCCCAAAAAGGAGAGATAAAACGACAGCTACGTCCGGTGACAAAGATGCTAGCGGCAGCAGTTTCCTTGGGTAGCGGTGCTTCCCTGGGGCCAGAAGGCCCTAGTGTGGAAATTGGTGCTAATTTTGGCATGTTGCTGTCTGTGGTGCTACAAGTATCACAAGAACGCCAGCGTTTGCTTTTAGGTGCTGGCGCTGCGGCTGGCTTGGCTGCTGGATTTAATGCCCCGATTGCAGGTGTTTTTTTTGCCTTAGAGGTAGTGCTGGGAGCAACATCATTTGCTACTTCTGCGGTAAGTGTAGTGTTGCTGGCAGCAGTAGTTGCGGCGTTAATTGCTCACATTGGCTTGGGGGCACAACCAGCTTTTACCTTACCTGTTTACCAAGTCCGCAGCCCCTTAGAATTACCCTTATATCTCGGCTTGGGTTTGTGGGCAAGTCTGGTGTCTTTGACTTATACTCAGTTAATTCGACTGGCAAAAGCCTGCTTTGCAGGTAGAGTTCCCGGTTTTACTTGGTTGGGGAAAATACCGAAGCATATCCATCCTATTATTGGGGGTGCGATCATCGGTGCAGTTGCTTTACATTTTCCACAAATTTTGGGCATTGGTTATGAAACAGTAGAAGCAATGCTTCAGGATGTGGAATTTTCGCTGCAACTTTTGATTGTGTTGCTGTTAGTAAAATTGGCAATGACAGCAATTAGCGCTGGTAGCGGTTTTGTCGGTGGTGTATTTGCACCAGCAATGTTTTTGGGTGCTTCTTTAGGTTCTGCCTATGCAAAAATTTTGGCAAACGCAGCACCTGCAATTAGTGATTTTATAGCTGCTCCTCCAGCCTACGCAATGGTAGGAATGGCAGCAGTTCTTGCTGCCAGTGTGAGAGCACCATTAACAGCAATTTTGTTGCTGTTTGAACTAACGCAAGACTACCGTATTGTTTTACCTCTAATGGCAGCTGTAGGTTTAAGTGTTTGGTTAGTGGAGAGAATTAAGCCTAATTCTAACTCCAATTTAAATCTTCAACAAATAGGTCTTTCGGAATTGAAAGACGAACAGACAGAAATTTTACAGCAAATAATCGTCGAAGAAGCCATGCATCCTTGTCCAAAACAACTGCTAGCAACTATGACAGTAATAGAGGCTGCTATGGAAATGATACGCGATCGCTCTCGCAGTGCTTTAGTGGTTAATGAAGTAGGGCAATTAGTTGGTATCCTTTCTCTAGAAGATATCAACCGCACCCTTTCTATTTGGCAGAATTTCCCAGATTCATCAATCGAAGATCGAGGTGATTTATCCAATCAAACTCTCATCGATATTTGTACCACTGATATTCTCTATGCTTGGCAAGATGAACCCTTATCTGAAGCTTTAGATCGCATGGCTCTTCGCGGTTTGCATCAGTTACCAGTGGTAGCACGAGACAACCCCGAACAAATTTTGGGTTTACTAGAACGAGAACAAATTGCTTTAACCTGCAACATCGCAGTCACGCGCAAAGCTCTCCGCCACTATCTACCAGTGGTGACAAAAACAGATGTAGTCAACAGTCAATAGTCAATGGTCATTAGTCATTAGTCATTGGTCATTGGTATAGACAAATGAACGGCAGTTGCTAAAGCGGGACAATCCCCAAGGGCGCACTGCCTCCTAAAGACAAATGACAAATGACTATTTTATGCTGTTGCTTCTAGGATTTCAGAATCATCTTTTTCATCTGAGTCTATTTGCCTCAGACGAATATGTTTTTTGCCCAAAGTGATCACAAACTCATCTCCAGGCTTTAGATTCATCTGTTTGGTGTAAGCAGAACCTATTAGCAAGTTACCGTTAGACTGCACACTAATTCTGTAACTAGCACTGCGTCCCCCACGTCCATTTGCGCTGGGAGCGCTATCTAACTGAATACCCTCAGCATCAATTAGGGCATTCAAGAACTTCATCATGTTGACACGCTCTATACCATTTTTTGTCACGGTATAGTAGCCACACTGTTTAGCTTTTTCTTCTTTGCTCAGATTTTCTAGCTCTTTGACTTTTTTGAGCAGATCTTCACCGGTTAGGGGTTCAATTTTTTTCTGTTTAGCCATCAACTTAGAGCGAAAATGAACGAACGATTGAAGGAGTTTAATCGATTTTATTTTAGCTGACCTTGAGGAAGTAGTAACACAATCCTTAAATTTTTATATCAGCTAACGCAAAGTATATTACACGAATCAGCAGAATTTTTGCTGTTTTACAAATATTCCCTTTGCAATATATTTCAATGAATTGGACAGAAGCTGATAAATATCTAGAGTTTGTGAGCGACTGCTACACTGGAATCTATATTTGTTTAAGATTCCTAAAGCATAGCTAAAAAAGTTGTCTGCTTGTACTTGTTTGATAACTGGCACACAGAATGATAAGTAAAACTGATCCTTAGTCATTAGTCATTGGTTGGTTGTTGGTTGTTGGTGGTTGGTTGAAACACCAAACAACAAACACCAAACAACAAACAACAAATAAAAAAACTTACCAAAATGAAATTAACTACCAAAGGACACTATAGTGTAAAGGCTTTACTGGATTTGAGTTTACAGCCAGAGTATGGGCCTGTTTCTACTAGAGCGATCGCTTCTCGTCAAGATATCCCAGCTGCATATTTAGAAAAACTGCTAATAGAAATGCGTCGTGCTGGGTTAGTAAAATCAATTCGTGGCAGCATCGGTGGATACCAGCTGGCACGAGAACCAGCACAAATATCTTTAGGAGAAATTTTAGAGGCAGTTGGTGAAACTATAGAACCTTTACCCCATCACCGCGCTTCTCCAGGACAAGCAGAAGATTGGGTAACATTTACTCTTTGGCAAAGGCTACATCAAAAATTGAAAGAAGCATTGTACAGTATTACTTTGGCAGATCTTTATTACGACGCTCGTAGTTGGCAAGCTTCTCTTGGAGAAGAAGCTAGTTTTGTTGTTTAGTCAATGGTCATTAGTCATTAGTCATTTGTCATTGGTAATCATACAAAGGACAAAGGACAAAGGACAAATGACAACTGTTGTTGTTTTAATTATTGCTGCTGGTTTAGATTACTTAGTCGGCGATCCCTGGGGATGGCCTCATCCTGTGCGAGTGATGGGGTGGGTAATTTCTCGCTTCAGCAAATTTGCTCTGACATATTGTCAAAATCCTCTAACACAGCGCTTAGCTGGAATATTGCTGGGTACTTTTTTAATAATTGCTAGTGGCATTGCTGGCTACTTAATAATTCAAGCTGCTAGATGGCTGCATCCTGTTTTGGGAATTGCAACAGAAAGTATTCTCTTAGCTAGCTGTTTTGCTGGGAAAAGTTTGAGAGTAGCAGCTCAAGCAGTATTACAACCTCTAACATTAGGAAAAATTCAGGATGCTCGTTCTGTTTTAAGTAATTATGTTGGTCGAGATACAGAAAATCTGACAGAATCAGAAATTTTGCGAGCAGTTCTCGAAACAGTTACAGAAAATGCCATTGATGGAGTCATGGCTCCTCTTTTTTATGCAATTATTGGTGCATTTGTGCCAGTTGTAGGTTCAGTACCCTTAGCTTTGGCATATAAAGCCAGCAGTACCCTTGATTCAATGGTGGGTTATCGACAAGCACCCTACACTTATTTAGGATGGTTTAGCGCGCGCTTAGAAGATGGCTTGACTTGGGTTCCCTGTCGCTTAGCAGTAATCACTTTAGCGCTGCTGTCAGGTAAACCTCTGCATGTCATCCGAATTTGTCGTCGCGATGCACCTAATGACCTCAGTCCCAACTCTGGTTGGAGTGAGTGCGCTTATGCTGCTACTTTGGGTGTACAGGTGGGAGGTACTAATTGGTATCGTGGCGTGGCTAAACACAAACCATTGCTGGGAGATGCTACTCATCCCATTACCCCAACTTGCATTCATAAAGCTTGGCAACTAACTCGATATTGCTTTTTGCTGTGGTTAGGGGTAGCAACTCTCTTGCTAATCGCTCTAAAAACGTAATTATGGAAGTAGGGAATTGTTAATTGATAATTGATAATTGGTAATTGGTAATAGATTTCCCCATTATCCACTACCCATTACCGATTCTCTATTGCCTGGTTTTCCTGTAAAAACTAACTCAGGGGGATGACGGTATATGACTATTTCTACCATTTCTACCATTTCTAGCAAAGCAAAAGTAGTTGAGATTCTCTCGTCTGAAGAACTCCGTCGGACTGTAACTCGTCTCGCCTCTCAAATTGTGGAAAAGACGCGAGACTTGTCTCAGTTAGTATTACTCGGTATTTATACTAGAGGAGTTCCACTGGCGCAATCTTTAGCGCGTCAAATAGAGGCATTAGAAGGTGTGTCCGTATCAGTAGGGGCATTGGATATTACATTCTATCGAGACGACCTCGACCAAATAGGCTTGCGGACTCCTGCGAAAACTGATATCCCTTTTGATTTGACTGGTAAAACCGTTGTGCTTGTGGACGATGTGATCTTTAAGGGACGTACAGTTCGTGCTGCTTTAAATGCTGTAAATGAGTATGGTAGACCAGAGGCAATTCGTTTAGCTGTACTGGTAGACAGGGGTCATCGCGAGGTTCCAATTCATCCAGATTTTATCGGCAAGCAGTTACCCACCGCAAAAGAAGAGATTGTTAAGGTTTACTTGCAAGATGTGGATGGACGAGACGCCGTTGAGTTGATAGCAGATTGATTGTTTGTGGTGGGGTGCGTTACTCTGACGCACCGTGCCAAAATGCAAGAAAAAATTTTTTGTAGATTGCATGAGTAAGCAGATTTTTCAGTGGTAAGCTTATTTACTTTTAAAGTTAGATAACATGGGCGGGCAAGATGCCCACCCCACAAGATTTATGTTTAAATGCTATATGCAAATTCGATTTTGGTTAAAAGTAAATCTAAAGACAAGGAGGTTTTAAGATGCGATCGCGTAGGATGCTGCCTGTGAAGGTGTGTAAATAAAGTGCAGATGGCTCGAAAAGCATGCAAAACGATGCCAAGATTCAAGCAGCTATTCGCGATCGCATGAGCAATAATGCTTAATCTCTTTCCGACCGGCATTGCCACTTGAGCTAATACCAATTATTTATGAAGATGCACAGAATATTAAAAAACGAACCGCCAAGACGCCAAGAACGCCAAGAGTGGAGGGTTACTCTTTTAGTGCAGCTTCACATTAAATTGGTATAAGTATGCAGAAACCAACAGTGATTTAGTGTTAAGAGATGTTATGGTCTTACTTCAAGACTTATCCGAACTGCTACAGGCTGACGATCCAGAACAACGGCAGATTATCAGTGGTGTTAGTTGGGAAAGCTATGAAGCCTTGCTCAATCAGCTAGGAGATAGCCTCCGATATCGGGTTACTTATCTAGATGGAGTGTTAGAACTAGTGTCACCTAGTCGTCGCCATGAACGTAATAAAACAATTATTGGTTCTTTAATAGAAGCTTACTGTCAAGAAAAGCGTATCCGCTACTTCCCCTTGGGTTCTACAACATTCCGCATTGAAGAAAAAAGAGGTGGTACAGAACCAGATGAATCCTATTGCATTGGTACTGAAAAAGAATATCCCGATCTAGCCATTGAAGTAGTTGTAACCAGCGGTGGTATTGACAAGCTGGAAGTCTACAGACGCTTAGGCGTTCGGGAAGTTTGGTTTTTCAAAAACAATCAGTTTGAAGTTTACCATCTGCGCTGTGAAACTTATGAACAGATTGTACAGAGTGAAGTGTTGCCGAATTTAGATCTGACAATGCTGGCACAATATGCAGTTGCAACTGAGCCACTGGAAGCCGCGATCGCATTTCGAGAAAAAGTAAGAGAGATGAAAGGTTAAATGCTACTTGCGAAATCAACAATATTGCGTGTGTATTTGTTTTGAGATAAGCGCTTTGTCGGGAATTTAACTTTCTAATATTGTGTCACGATTACTTAGGTGCCTTAATGCATTATGTATTAAGCTATTAGATCGGTATACTCTGTAATACTACTTATGCCTAATATACCTTTATGGCAAAAACTATTGATTGGTGCTTTGGGTCTTTTGCTACTCACTCTAAGTGGTGTCGGTGTCAAATTATTCACCGACTCTAAAACTTCTGAGTCTAAATCAGCTGGAGTCTCTTCTGTTCCTTCAGTTGCTACCTCTATCAGTCCCTCACCAGATAGGAAAGATATCAGAATTCATGTATGGGCAGGAGAAAATCGAGAGTCGATGGCTGATGTAGAAGTCGAGTTTTTAGTTTCAAATGGATCGCCTCATAAAAGCAAAACTGGAACTGATGGATACACCAGCATTAAGATTCCGAACGGAGTTGACGTACGAGTTACTCTCAGGAAGAAAGGGTTCAAAACTGACACATACACTATTAATCCTAGTATTAACTCAGGCGAGACTATAGAGTACGAGTTAAAGCCAAATCCTCGCCAGTCGTTTTCACCTCCACCTTTACCCAGCCCCACATCATTTCTGCCTACACCTTCTTCTCCTTACCCTTTATCGCCATCTCCTTTACCTACTTCTTCGTCCAAATCGATATCTCTTCCTGCTAAAAGCCCTTATTCTTCACCAACAGTATCTCAGCCTTCTTACCAATACTCACCACCTCCTTTACCCACTCCCTCGTTCACATTTATACCTCCTACTCCCCAAGTTCCTTCCTCTACAGTAAAAATATTGAAGCCATCCTATAAAAAGGATGAACTTGCATTGCTTGACGGCTACACTATAGAAATTTTTTTTTAAATGAACCTGGAGGATTAGAAAATATAGCCTCTACTATTAAGCGTGAACTAGATAGTAGTGGTTTGAAGGCTAAAGTAGGCTTGCGCCCAGAAAGTCTCTCAGATCTAAAAAATGCTGGTGGCACTCTTCCAAGCAACTTTGAAATTCGGTTTGATTATGGTCGCGAGAAGATAGCAGCTAATGTATTGAAGCACCTTCTTGAAGATATACTTCCGAGTCAAAGATTTTTCTTAGAAGAAACCAATACAGATCATAGTACTCGATCGCCTACTCTAAACTACATCTCGGTTTGGCTAGGCCCTATTGAAGATAACAGTTCTCAGTTGGAAGAAGAAATCCTTGAATAAGAATTAAGAATAAAGTTGGTCGCTAGTTTTATAGATGCGATTATCTTAGAAAATCGCTCGCACTCCAATCCTTAAGTAAAGAAAACTCTCAATAATATTACTGAAGTCATCGCGGCAGCATTAGGTGTAAACTTTCTGCTATCTTCTGCGTGTTTCACCGATGAATTATTCCAAATTATTCAAGGAACGCTACTTCTCTCAGGCAATAGTACTGCTTTTGCTACTGTTATTGTTGGCAATAGGAGCAGTTCCTGGATATCTAAAAGGACACTGGCAATGGCAGAAACCACAAGCGATCGCTAATCTCAAAGAGTTAAAACAGATACGCCAG
Source organism: Fischerella sp. PCC 9605 (assembly GCF_000517105.1). GTDB lineage: Bacteria > Cyanobacteriota > Cyanobacteriia > Cyanobacteriales > Nostocaceae > PCC9605. The sequence continues at coordinate 181,216 of NZ_KI912149.1, forward strand.
ACAGGAATAACTCTTCCTGGTTGGCAAACTACTGAACAAGCAGAACAACAAATTGGCGAACATAAATGGTCATTGCAGTTACTTAAAAAACAGGATTCTCAGACAGAAGCTGTGTTGCTGTTGTTACCGCAGAGCGGGCCAAGAACGCAGCCTCAAGTTGAATGGACGGAGATTAACGGCTGGGGAAGGGCACGTTGGGGACGGTGGGATATTGCTCAAAATCGCTCGGTTGAATTTACTGTCAAGCGATCGCAAGTAAAAGAATTAACAGCGGAAACTACTGTAAAAGCTATGTTCTTTCGGGCTGCAACCAGAGAGCAAACGTTTGCTGTTTTGCAATGGTACGCTTGGCGAAATGGTGGAAATCCATCACCTTTGCAGTGGTTATTGGTAGACCAAATCGCCCAATGGCACAATCAGCGTGTTGCTTGGGTTGCCGTTAGCATCCTTGTACCGATGGAACCTTTAGGACAAATCGAAACAATTTGGCCTGAGATCGGGTCTCTTGGTGAAACAGTGCAAGCTGTATTGACGGCAAGTATTTTATAAATTAGAAATAATGAATATTTTTATACATACATTTTAGTTGATTCTACGTTAGAATAGTGCCTCAATGTTTTACAGCCGCCAAAAGGCTTTACAGCTTGAATAATTTATAACCTTATTTTTATATGCGTGCATTCAGCGCACTGTCTTGTTTAAGTCTTCAGGTCGGTGTTTTTTTGGCAACAGCTGCTCAACCTGTTGTTGCTCAGACTTTTCCAACTTTGCGATCGCCAGTACAAAAAGCACCTGTGCAATCTCCAAATCTCCTAGAGAGTGCAGAGGTTAATCCTTTGGGTGTTAACAACAATAAAATATTGCCTCAACTAGACCGCTACATTTTAGGGCCAGGAGACTTAATTACTATCCAAGTTCAACGTCCGCCTGGTTCCTATCGCTTGGGGTCAGGAGATGCAATCAGCGTGATAGTGCAGCGTTTTCCAGATTTAAACTTTCAAGCCACAATTAACCCAGAAGGAAATATAATTGTTCCTCTACTGGGAACGTTATCGCTACAAAATCTGACTCTGGAAGAAGCACAAACCAAAATCAGTTCGCTGCTGAATCGTTATGTAGTCGATCCGAGTGTAACTTTATCGCTGTTCTCGCAGCGTCCGGATCTGAATTTTTCCATTCCAATTGGCCCTGAAGGTAACATTGCATTACCGCAAGTTGGAATAGTATCTCTAAAAGGCTTGACTCTGGAAGAAGCTCAAGAAAAAATCCGCTTGTCGCTCAATCGCATTATGGTTGAGCCAATTGTAGCTGTATCACTGGTATCGCCGCGACCAGTGCAAGTCACCATTAGCGGTGAAGTCCCGCGACCAGGAATTTATCCGATGGGTTCGCAAACGCCCCGTATTACCGATATCTTGCTGCTAGCAGGCGGTTCTACAATGATGGCAGACTTGCGACAAGTGCAATTACGGCGCAAGCTAGTTGATGGTTCTGTAGTTGCACAAAATATTGACTTGTATACCCCTTTGCTCAATGGCGATACAGCGCCTAACATCCGTTTACAAGACGGAGATGCAATTATTGTGCCGCGTCGCGAACTTGCTAATGATGATAATTATGACCGCAATCTCGTTGCTCGTTCGTCCTTGGCTCAACCGCAGATTCGAGTCCGGGTGTTAAACTATGCTGCTGGAGGGCTGGCCACGCAAACATTGCCTAATGGTAGTAATTTTGTTGATGCTTTGACAGGGGTAAATCCTAACTTTACTAATGTGCGGGAAATTGCCCTGATTCGCTTCGACCCAGAACGAGGTAAGGCGATTACCCAGAGATTGGACGGGAAAAAAGCCTTGACTGGAGATGCAACTCAAAACGTGCCACTTCAAGATAATGATGTTATTGTGATTGGTCGGAACCTAGTCGGTAGAATTACTAATTTACTATCTACTATTACTCAACCCTTCTTTAATGTTCAGAGCTTTTTGAACTTTTTTAGCAGTTTCGGTGGCAGTAGTGGGAAGTAGTTTTCTATATCTGTTCGCCTTTGTTCTTGGTTGTTTGAACTACCAACCAACAGCCAACAAATAACAACCAACAATTATGAATTTACCCGTGACCACGAGTCTCTAAGTATCAATAGTCATGACCCCGCCGATTGTTAAGCGCTATTTAATTGCTTTTGAAAAGTATAAGTGGATTGGATTAGCCAGTTTCACTTTAGTTGTAGCAGGTTCAACGGTAATGGCTATTCAACCAGAACCACCTGCTAGCTATGTAGCAAATGCTGCACTAACTTACACAAGTCCACCCGTTTTTTTCTCTGTAACTGGCACTGAAATTCAGCAACAAGGACAAGTACTTTCCCAAGAGGTTTTGTTGTCAGACCAGATCGTGGAAACCGTGGCAGCACAAGTAAATGTCAAACCAAAACAAATTGGTCAAAATGTTGCCATTAGTGTGCCTGAAGCACCCAAGCCAGGAGAAGAATCAGGAGGATCTTCACTAATTGAACTTAAATATAAAGATTCTAATGAAAAGCGCGCTCAAGAAACAGTGCAAGCATTGATGGAAGCAATGGTTAAGTTGAGTGCCGAGATTAATACTAGGCGATTAAAAGCAATTATAAAAAAAATTGACGAACGTCTACCACAAACGAAACGAGAGTTGCAACTGGCTGAAAAGAGACTCGAAAAATACGATCGCACAGAAGGCCCAGCGTTACTAGCCGCTGAAAATGGCAGTTTGCTGACTGCAATTACCAGCAGTCAAAATCAGCAACGGCAAATTCAACTCACCCTTTCTGGAATAGATGCCCAAATTCGCAGCTTACAAGCAAAGTTAGGGTTAAATGTCAACCAAGCCTATGTTTCTTCAGCTTTGAGTGCCGATCCAATTATTGCTAACTTGCGATCGCAAATTTATCAAGTTGAAAGCCAAATGGAGGTTCTCACCAAACAAGGGGCGCGACCAGAATACCCGATGATGGTGCAATTACAGCGTCAGAAATCTGCTTACGAACAATTGTTACAACAACGTGCGTTTGAGGTAGTAGGTGGTGGGGGTACAGCAGCTCCTCTTCCTGGTACAGTTACGGGTATTCGTTCCCAAAGTAACCTAGACCCAGCCAGACAACAACTGGCAAACCAACTCGTAGCTTTGCAAACTCAGCAGGAGACGTTACAACAACAACTCGTTTCGCTGGCACGAGAAGAAATGCAATTGCGACAAGAGTATGCTTTGATACCCAACAAGCAACTAGAGCGATCGCGTTTAGAACAAGAAGTAGGACTCAAAAAAGCCATCTACGACAAAATGCAGGCAAAGCTAACCGATGCTCAAACCGCAGAAGCAGAAACCGTTAGTAGCCTTAGTATTGCCAGACCGCCAATAGTCGTTGCTGATGTCAAACCTCCTAAAAGTGTGCCAACAACTCTTGGTGTTGGTGGCTTTCTGGGGTTAATAGTTGGTGGTGGAGTGATATTTTTATTGGGATCGCTAGAAGGTACTTTCAAAACCAAAGAAGATATCCGCAACAGCCTCAAACAACGGGATGTTAACTTGCTGGGAGAACTGCCTTTAATGCCTGTGGAAAATTTGTCGCCAGACGAATTGCCAGTGATGCTTTCTGCTGATTCTCCCTATTTGGAGTATTATGAAAAGTTCCGTAGTAATCTGCGTCGCTTGGGCGGCAAAGATTTGAAGGTAATATTGATTGCTAGTGTTAGCAGTGATGAGGGGAAAACAGTAAGTGCTTATAATCTGGGTATAGCTTTTGCCCGTGCTGGCAAACGTACCTTGATTATTGAAACAGATTTGCGATCGCCCTCTTGTAGTCCATCTTTAAAAGTGACTATTGAACCAGAAGCTAACCTTGAACCCCTGCGTTACTACGGCAGCTTGAGCGAATGTATCCGCTTAGTTCCGGATGTTGAAAATTTATATATTGTTCCCAGTCCCGGGCCTGTACGTCAACCCGCTGCCATCCTTGAATCTAGTGAATTGCGACACCTAATTGAGGATGCCCGCGAACGTTATGACTCAGTGATTATAGATACTAATCCTCTGAGTGCATCTAATGACGCCTTATTAATACAACCCTATAGCGATGGCATAGTTTTAGTGACACGACCGCACTATACACAAGAAAACATGTTAGGCGAAGCGATAGATGGATTGGTAGAATCAGAACTAGGACTGGTGGGAGGTATTATTAATGGTGCAGATATCATAGTTCCTTTGCCTCAGCCTGTAGAACCAGTTTCTTCCACTGGGGGAGAATCGCAAATAGAAGACGAATCACAAGCTGAAGTATCAGCTGGAACTAGGCAAAATTAAAGTCGTTATGTAATGAATTTGTACTTGGAGTAAACAGCGGCTTGACCACAGTATTGATGCTTTTCATCTAATAAATTCCAGATTATACCGTTTTCAATATAAAAGCGTTGACCAGTACTGGTAAGACGAACGCCGGAAAAATTACTAAAGCCTTTGTTTGCCGTTTCAACTAATAGTCTATTACGCTCCTCTTGTACAACTTCTTCAGCTGTTTTCCGCGAAGGCAACTGAGTAAAATCCTCCCATGAAACTTCCCATAGTTCCAATGCTTTCCGGTTAGCGTAGTTAAAAATTGGGTCAACTTCAGTACCGTGAGAGACTAAGACAAAAGGTGCATCAAAAAGCGCCTGTGCGATTTCTTCTGGTGAACCACTAACATCCAGTAGAAAATCTCCTGTCCAATAATTAAAACTATATAGTAGACGTAGGCTGTGGTGAATTATAACTTCTTGCTGCCAAGGAAATTGGACGTCACGGGTCATAGACATAAAATTATATTATTGCGTAATAATTCCACAATTATAGATAGGGCTATGCTTACACAGAGCTAACTTATGTAATATTCAACCCTATTCCCTAGCTTTTAACCTCAAACCCCTAATATGAATTCAACTATATTTCACCTTGCCTTTCCTGTTACTGATATCGCTCAAGCAAGAGCATACTATGTTGATGGTTTAGGCTGCATTCCTGGTCGAGAAAACCGTCATGCTCTCGTTCTTAATCTTTATGGTCATCAACTGGTTGCTCACGTCACCAAAGAACCCCTGACACCCCAGCGCAGTATTTATCCCAGACATTTTGGATTAATTTTAACCACAGAATGCGACTGGCAGTATTTGCTTACAAGAGCCGAACAGCGACAACTACTGTTTAGAGAAGAACCCAAGCAGCGTTTTATCGGTACTCCCTTAGAACATTACACCTTCTTTTTAGAAGACCCGTTTTATAACTTAATGGAATTTAAGTATTACCGTTATCCAGAAGCGATTTTTGGAAGTGAGGAGTATACGCAAATTGGTGAGCCTCACTAACATCAGGGTCTAGATCAATTTAGTTAACTGCTTGTGCCAACGCCTCGGCGATCGCCGCCAAACTTCTGACATCAGTCAGCATTCAGTCATGAGTCAACACCGATACACCCACTTCTCTACCCACAGGTAGTTGTGAACTTTTTGCTAGGATGCTCATCATATCATAGGGAGTTAAAATAGAAGCAAAACTTAGCTGCTTCAACATAGCAGTATTCCGATTCAAATCTTGTAGAAAAGCACTATCGGGGCGCATTTGCACACAGCCAAGACCTTGGTGAAAGTAGGCAACCCAAGTGCCATAATGCGATGCACAGATGGTGACAAACCTCTTTACGCGCATTGATTACCCCAGTTGCTGGATAGCAAGAGGACATTGGCTTCTCTCTGCGTCCTCTTTGCTAAAGTTAAGTTTTGTTACACTCGCTTTCAGAATGTTGCTCTCAGATCCAGAAAAATTTAATAATTGAGTATAAGTATCAACAATTCCAAGTACTTGAGATAAAAAGTTTATAGCGTTTGCTCCTGGCTGTGGAAATAACATTTGTTATTTGCAAAATCATGAATACTGTCAGATAAATTGTTTAGTGCAAAAAAGAAGTAACTTAACAATAACTCGAAGAAATGTAATAAATTTCCCTAATTTTTAATGAATGTAGTCAATTTTCAGGTATAAAAGACAGGAGTAATTGTAATGTTCGGTTTTATCAAAAACTTAATCAACGGGATTATGAAATTCATTACTGGGCTTCTCCCTGGCAAGAAAAAAAACGGCGGTTACTATTTAGAACTGAAGGAAGAGGCTGAGACTGCACAGCCAGTTGCTGCTGCTAAGGCTACTGCTCAAAAAGTCGCTACTGCTGCTAAAGACGCTGCTGAAAAGGTCACTGACACTGCTAAAGATGCTGCTGAAAAAGTCGCCGACACAACTAAGCGCGATGCTGATAAAGCAGCAGTTTCCAAAGCTGCTGCTGCACCTAACGGTCGTAAAAAATCAGCACGACCAGTAGCAACAGCTCCAGAAACATCTAACGGAGCGAAAGCTCCTGAAAAGGCTACTCCTGAGCCTGCCAAGGTGGAGATGGTACAAACTTCCGAGGGTGTGACAGTGCAACCTAAAGAGCAAGCACCCGCAGTTAAGACACTACCAACAGAAACCACATTTGCACCCAAATATTTAGCACCCACCAATACAAATGGTCGTCGGCGTCCAGGAGCGAATATGAATTCCTTCCTAGAGATGGCACGTCAGGTGAAAACCCCTAATGCTAAATAAATGTAAGTTTGAAAATTAGTTAAATAATAGGTGGATTATGAAATTCACCTATTATTTTTTATCTGCTCATTCAGAAATAGAATTGAGAAAAATCAGTCCACTATACAAATGAAAAGCCGAGTCCCAATTAGTTTTTTCTCTGCGAAATAAGTGAATGTGAGACTCGATATTATTTAGAACTTCTGTTTGATCTAGGGCTGTTTCTGCAAAAAGTGCAAAGTCTGACCAAATTTTGATTGAAGATAATTGCTCGTCAAAAAAGTTAAGTAAATTATTCCAATTAATTCTGATTGTATTTTGGCTAACTTGAGGAGCAATTTTTGCTCCTTGCTGAAATTCATAACCGTTGTCATAAAATCGCAGAATGCAACGCCTTTGAGGTAGATGTAAATCGCAAAATTGAAAGTAATCTTGAGTTTGGGTTTTACGTTCTAGTCTACGGCGAGCACTAACGTCTACAACTTCTTCAAAAATTGGTAATAGTCCTTGCACTCGCCCTTTCACCTCTGTCCAGTCAAAGCTGAGAGAACCGAGTTGATTTGCTTGATTGCGGCAAATAATAGTGGCTTTTTGTGTTGTTTCTGCAAAATAATTAACTTGAAAAACTTGAATTTTCTCAATATCAGTTAATTTTGCCCAAAAGCAGGGAATACCTGCATTTTGTAACTGTTCACCATAAAATTTGAGTTCTCCGACTGCACCACTGCGGTACAAGCGCCAGCCACGGCTAGGTAAGAGTAATCTGGCGCTATAGGAGTCTATTTGGATAATTTGGGCAAATTTTTGTGCTAATTGAGTTTTATGGTTATTATTAACTGGTTCTAAGACTAATACACCAAGTTCAGCATTATTTGCGTCAGCTGTTGCTTGGGCGATCGCCCGTTTTCGTTCTTCTTGCTCAATTTCTAGCAGTCGCTGTAACCCTTGTCTTGCTTGCGTAACAATCTTGGTATTGGTTGCATCGCGCAGCAATCGCCGATAAACTTTTTCTGCTTCTTGCGGCTTTCCCGATGCTTCGTGCAGTCGTCCAACATAAAATTGCACCCAAGGATTTTCTGGTGTTTCTTTTAACAATTGTTTGAGTAATTTCGCAGCAGTGCGATAGTCTTGGCGCTCAAAAGCACTGGCAACTTGTTCTATCATGTATAAATTTTAAATCTCGTTTTTATACATCCTTTATACTTCACAAGTTGCTGCTACTAAGGATAAAGCCACTATTGGGGCTGTAACTGCTCTCAGGATGCGTCTTCCCAGCGAAACGGGTTGGAATCCTGCATTAATTGCACTTTCAATTTCTTTGTCTGTCCATCCTCCCTCTGGGCCGATAGCGATCGCCATCGTTTTTTGTCGTTGATTATTTGGCAATTTTTCTTTACCCTGCAAGCAACTGAGCAAATGAGGATAGTCACCACGAGCCTCGCAGATATATTTCTGGTTTGTGACAAATGATAAATGACTATTGACTAATGACAGACTATTACTAAAAGAAATTGGTTCTAAAATCACAGGCACTACAGCACGCTCTGATTGTTCAGCGGCTTCCTTAGCTATCCGCCGCCAGCGTTCTAGTTTTTGGGGACTGGGGTTTAGTAAAGTGCGATCGCTCACTACCGGGACAATACAAGTTACTCCCAACTCCGTACAACAGCGTACTACCTCATCAAATGCATTACCTTTTGGCAAGGCTAACATCAGAATAATAGCTGTGGATAATTCGGTTTCTACGGTGACTGATTGTAAAATTTTTGCTTCTGCCCCTGCTAGCTGTGCCAACCACCATTTACCCATTCCGTCCATTGCAATAAAGCGATCGCCCTCTTGCAATCGCAACACGCGACAAAGATAATGCTGTTGTTCGGATGTCAGCATTATCTGTTCTTGTTGGAATTGGGAGGGGGCGATCGCTATTCTTTGTAATTGAGCCATGCCACTTTCAGTTTCAGAGTCAAGAGATGTAAATTCCTATTCAAGAATTACCCGTACATTTAAATTCCAACCACTAACTTTGTGAATCAGCAGCCACATCTTGACTCTATCTCGGGGAATTTAAATTTAACTAACAAAAAGCTGCACCAGTAATATGGTGCAGCAATTTCTTATTTTTATCACCTATTTTTCAGTGCCAATGTCTTTCTAAAGAAAGAATTAAGTCTTAGAGGATGTCTGAAAAGTACGTGAAGGGTATATTTTGTCATTCTGTAGACGCTTCTGCGGCTTCGGTGCAGGGTGCGGAACGCAGTGGAGCGAAGAATCTCGATTTGGCGTTAAGTTGTGAGATGCTACCCTTACGGGAAGCCGCTATGCGGCTACACTACGCTGGCGCTTCGTTCAGCATGACATTTTACACTTCTCAGACATCCTCTTAGCGATAAGTGGCTTATTCTACCTTCAGGTAAACCTTTAACGCCTCGTTCACCAATTCCGTCATTGATTTACCTTGGCTGTCAGCAGTTTCCTTCAGGACAGCATAAATATCATCCCGAACACTGATCCGGTGACGGGCTTTACCTCCACCGTTAGCACTTTTCGGTTTGTAGTTTTCAGCAAAGTTGCGAATCGCATCAAAACCAACCCGCGCACAAAAATCTCCAAAACTTTCGCCTTTTTTGCGTGACTTCTTAAAGTAGACAAAAATTGGCTCAAGAAAGCTTTCTATGTCATTATGATGCAGTTTTTCAGTGTAAGGCTCTGCCAATCTGGTTTGATCTGGCGAACCACCCAACCATACCTGGTAACTTTCTGGGGCGCTACCCACAAAGCCGAGTTCCGCCATGTACGGACGAGCGCAACCATTCGGGCATCCGGTCATCCTTACCACAAAATGTTCATTTTGTAAACCAACTTTATCCAACAAAGCACGAATGCGCTCTAATATTCCCGGTATAGCTCGTTCTGATTCGGTGATTGCCAAGCCACAGGTAGGCAATGCCGGACAAGCCATTGCGTAGCGTACAATCTGATCGATGTTACTAGGATCGGTAACAACACCGTGACGGTTGAGAATCTCTTCTATCGCTTGCTTGCTGTCTGGTTCGATATCGCAGAGGATAAGGTTTTGGTGGGGAGTAAGGCGGATAGGCAAGTTGTACTGCTCAACAATTTCTCGCAAAGCAGTTTTGATTTGGAAGCTACCTTCATCTTTGATGCGGCCATTGTCGATGGAAATACCGAAGAACAGCTTACCATCGCCTTGTTCGTTCCAACCAAGGAAATCTTCATATTTCCACTTTGGCAGTGGTTTGAAGGGTTCTAATGGCTTGCCAAAATATTCCTCAACCATTGAGCGAAACTTATCAACGCCCCAATCGTGGATTAAATATTTTAATCTGGCGTGACGGCGGTCTGTGCGATCGCCATAATCTCTTTGAGTAGCAACGATGGCTTTGACTAGATCGTAAACCTCTTCCTTCGCTACATAGCAAATTGAGTCTGCCATTCTAGCGAAAGTTTCTTCTTTGTTATGCGTCCGTCCTAAACCACCACCAGCAAAGACATCAAATCCCTCTAATTCTCCCTGTTTGTTAGTAATGACTACTAATGTGAGGTCTTGGGTATACAAATCAATCGAGTTATCACCCGGAACCGTTACGCAAGCTTTAAACTTGCGCGGCATGTAGTGAGTGCCATATATTGGTTCTTCTTGCTCGTGAAAAACAGTTCCACTACCATTGCGCTGCCTTGCTGCTTTTACTTCTGGATTTTCTTCACCGCTGATGGCTTTTTCTCCGTCTAGCCAAATCTCGTAATAAGCACCAGTTTGCGGCGTTAGCAAGTCAGCAATATTCTGAGCATATTCCCAAGCAAAATCATATTCTGACTTGTTTTTGAAAGGAGCCGGAGGAGCCATAACGTTGCGGTTTAAGTCGCCGCAAGCTCCCAGTGTCGAACCCATGCTTTTAACAATAGCAGCAATTGCTGCCTTGAGATTTTTCTTTAAAATCCCATGCAACTGAAATCCTTGTCGGGTAGTGGCACGCAAAGTGTGATTGCCATATTCATCAGCCAGTTGATCTAGAGTTAGATACAGCTGGGGTGGTACAAAACCTCCAGGATTTTTTGTCCGCAGCATGAACTGGTAGTCTTTCTCTTGTCCTTTGACCCGATTATCCCGGTTATCCTGCTGGTAAGAGCCGTGAAACTTGAGGATTTGTACCGCATCTTCACTAAAATGGTTTGTGTCCTGAAGGATTTCCGTGGCGACAGGTTCACGCAAAAAATTACTACGTTCCTTAATTGCTTCTACTTTAGAAGGCTTACGGCTGGCGATGGGGGGAGGAGCAGATTTAACCATTGCAGTTGTATAGTATTCTCAATAAGGCATCGGTAAGTGCCGAAGCGTGAATTTAGAAGCACCCATTCGGCTGAGTTTGAATCCCGGTAATCCGGTCGGGATAGAGAAGAATAGTTTGATTTTAACATGACAAAAAGCTGGGTTTGTCAGTGATGTAACAATTAACAAACCCAGCAATGTTACTTATAAATTATCAGTTATTTGTTACGTTTGACCAAGCTAAGCCTAGATTAATTTTTTAAATTACGGTCTGCTGTTTTCTTGTTGGCTCACTTTATCGCTGTCGAAGTGACGTTAAGTTTTATCGTGTGTAGAGTGCGATCGCACTCTACACCCGTCCGAAGCATGAAAATTCCATCAATCAGTAGCTCCCAATAACAGACGTGCTTTAAAGAATGCGTCAAGCATGCCTGACACATAAGGTTGTACTATAGAAGATTGCTCTTTTGTTAAACGACTATTAATTTCATCTATCAACAGATCAAGAAATTCTATTATCAATTCCCATTTGACTTCTATACTAGGCATCACCATTACGCATAACTTAACCAGTTCCTGCTCAACAGGTGTAATATCTTCTTCTAGTACACACAACCAAAGGTAGGCTTGAAACATATTCAAGTCACGTAGAATCGAATGTGTCACATCTTTTTCGGTCAATCGACCTGTATAACTACAATAATTGGGAAATGATTGTGTTAAACGATGGTAAGCTGCTTGTGCAATTTCATCAGCAAGAGGTATCATTTGCTCTACCAAGGTGAAGGTAGGAGAACTTAGCTCATGCCTAGCAGCAACCGCGCAAACTCTTTGCCAGGGAATAGAAACTTGTTCCTCTACAAACTTGAGATAGGGATTGAAGAATGCTTGCTCAATTGGTGCTAAGCTACGCAGAAGCGATTTATTGTTAAATTTCCACAATGTAGTAATAAAACCAAGAGCACGCCAATTATGAGAGGCTATGTGTTGTTCTTGGTATTCCACCAGAATTGGTTCCAATTCTTTGGCTAATTGCTCTATGTCAAGTATTTCCCACATCGAAGTCTGTGAGGGAGAAATGAATGTTGCTTGTTGATATACAGTTAATAGCTTTATACAAATCTTACTAACGTACTTTGCGAGTCGTAGTGCCTCCTGAAAATCCAATATATTTGGGATATATGTGTAAAACATTTCCGCTTGTGTCAGAGCCATTCGGCTTTTAACATCAATCAAAGGTTGGTGCAATTTCGCGGTAGTTCTGACTCGCCCCTCTAATGAAGCTACTTTAACCAACTCACTAAAGATTTTGTGATTTTGATCTGGAGAGAGAGGATCGTAGAAAGAGGCTACCTCAGACATATAGCGTTTCGCCCAAAGCTTGACTAGACGCTCAACTGAAGGAGTTTTATTTAACTGAGTGATTATAAGCATATTTTTTTTAGTAGTTAATAGGAGTCAGCAAAATCAATTTATGCACTACTAAACAAAAGTTTATATTTTATTAAAATAACGGGTGATTTAATATAGAAATATTTTTGATAAACCCGAAATATCTTGATTCAATGAATTACATGTTAGATAAATATTCGTTAACTTAATAATTATTAAAATTTTATTTTTTTCAGTTGTTAATTCCCGATTTTTGGGTTTGATCGCGGGAGTCTCGATAGACAAAATGATAGATTAACTATAAATAAATTCTTTGATAAGAAAGCTTAAGTACCACTAGGGTGAAGTCGAACGTTTCCTAGGTAACTATAGTCAGATGATAACCATTTGGAAAGAGGGAAATCTCGCCCCAAAAATTGGATAAAAATTAACCCCGGTTGCACCGGGGTTAATTGTTAGATGAGCGTTGAAATGACTACGAGTGATAGTTAACGGTATTTTTGAAATGAATTATTAGCATGAAAAAATGATACGCGCCAATGCTACTCTTCCAGTTCTTACAGGCGATTTTGGATAAATTTTATTTTTCAGCGATCAGTAATGAAAAATCCACATAGAAACTAATCTCTGCGTAGGTATGCCCACCGATAGTGGTGGGCTTTTTTGTTGTGTGCTTATTTGATCGGCCAACAAGTCTTATTTGAAGCGATAGCCCACTCCACCATTGATGCTAATAGCAGAAGCAGGGCTATTTTTGTAAGCATTAATTCCTACAGTGGTGTTGCTATAAACGAGGAAGTTTTTTCCAACTTCAGACTCTACTCCAGCAACCACTGCTACACCATTTTTGTTACCACTTGGAGTTGGTTTGCCATCTCTCTCTACAAATTGATAACCAACACCCACATAAGCATTAGTGTTTTTAGCAATACCCACGTCAGCGGAAACATGAGGGATGATGGCACTCGTCTCATCACTAAAGTTGATCTGACCTCGTGCAGAAACAGGTGTATTGCCAAGTTTTAAGCGACCTGCGAGATTACCACCAAATGTGGCAGCATCACCACTTTGTCCGCCATTGGTAACACCAGCGGCAAAACCAGCACCAACATAGCTAGCGTCTGTACCTTTTTTAGCTTGAACAGGTTGAGCAGAAGCTGCACCAACTGAAACAATAAAAGGAGCAATTACTAAAGAAGATAAAGCAGAAATTGTCAAAAAAGACTTGAAAAACCGTTGCATAATTGTGACCAAACTTTGTAGGAGTTGCTTTTAAATACTAAGTCGAAAAACTGACAAAGATGTTCCAGAAAATTTATGAAATCATTTAAATAATGATTATTTAGTGATGACATATGATTGAAAGCTTTTTACGTAAAAGCATAGAAATAAGCTGCTATAAATACAGTTAGATATTTCTAATTTCGGTCTTTTACTTAAAAAATAGACACTTTATTTTCTGGCACAATAATCAGAAATAAAATTTAGGATGAGTAGATAAGGAACAAAATCTCATTAATCTACGTCTGCCGCATTTTTACATAATTAAAAGATTTAGATAAAACAGAAATTTTTATAGACTATAAAGCACATGTGTAAACTTAGAGGATGTTTTAAAAGCGTGTTTTGATGTCATGCTGAACGTAGCAAAGCGGAGTGTAGCCGCATAGCGGCTTCCCGTAAGGGTAGCATCTGAGTATGTCGTCAAAAACCTAGATTCTACTCTGCGAGAAGCCGCTGCGCGTCTACGTTCCGCTAGCGCTCCACTCAGAATGACAAATTATATCTTCCTCGACTTTACAAACATCCTCTTAAATTTGGTTAATACTTATGGAGATTTAGTAATGCTAACTACTGCAAAAATCTTATCTGGTTTAATGGGCTTATGTGTGGGAGATGCGTTGGGCGTACCAGTAGAATTCACTAGCCGTGCTGAGAGAATTGAATCACCAGTAACGTCAATGCTTGGTTATGGTGCGTGGAATGTACCGCCGGGAACTTGGTCAGACGACAGTTCACTGACATTTTGCTTAGCAGAATGTCTTTGTAGTGGGTTTTCGTTGGATGCTATAGCCAATTCCTTCAGGCGCTGGTACAACGAAGGTTATTGGACTCCCCACGGAGATGTATTTGATATTGGCAATACCACTCTTGTTGCGATCGCGAATTTGCAACAGGGAACTCCACCCCTGAAAGCAGGCGGAACTAGTGAAATGAGTAACGGCAACGGTTCTCTAATGAGAATCTTACCGATGGTTTATTATCACAAAAGTTTGAACTTTTCGGAATTAATAGAGCAGACACACCAAGTTTCTTGCATTACCCACGCTCATGCAAGGTCACAAATAGCTTGCGGTATCTACATCAGTATTGCAGTATCTCTCTTGGAAGGGGCTGAACCACAAACAGCTTATATTAAAGGCTTAGCAAACATACATAAAATCTACTCTGCATCCGACTACACCTCACAAATGCCGCATTTTACCAGGGTATTTAGTGGTGAAATTGCCAAGCTGACAGTAGAAGAGATTCGTTCCAGCGGTTATGTCATTGATACGCTGGAGGCATCGCTGTGGTGTTTGTTGAATAGTTCGTCTTACTCCGAAGCAGTACTAAAAGCTGTGAATTTGGGTGGTGATACAGATACCACTGCCGCTGTCACTGGTGGTTTAGCAGGTATTTATTACGGAGTGGAGAATATACCCCAAGAATGGATTGAGCAAATAGCCCGCAAACAGGACATTATCGATTTAGCTGCGCGTTTTGAAGCGGCTGTTTATAAGCTTTGACTAAGTACAGCGTTTCATTAATTCGTAGCGAATTATCCTTAGAAATACTCTGCGTTCCTCTGCGCTGCCTCTGCGTCCCTCTGCGTTTAAAAACACTACGATTTTACGCAAAGCTGTACTAAGATATTACAGTATAAGTGCTGTGCTCATAAAAGAGCGATCGTCAAATCATCCAATTTTATGTTCCTTTTAAAGTTGTTAATATCGGCAAACAGACAGCTTAATCAGTTCAAATAATAGCTGAGTTGAAGATAGAAGGAAAAGTTGCAGAAACTGCTGAATAGTCAACAGTCAAAAGTCCATAGTCAAAAGTTTTTTACTATTGACTCTTGACCTTTGACTATTGACTAATAACTAAGTGCTTACTTTCGCTTTAGACCAAACGCCATTTTCATCTTCATCAAATTTTTGGAAAACAGCTTCCCAAGCGGCTTGCTCAGCCTGGGTTTGATCGTTATTCTCATCTAATACAGCGTTGTAACGCTCCATAAATGTGTTCTGGGCTTCAGGAGAAAGATGAGAGCGCACCTCACTAGACAAATCTTCTGGACTATTGCAACGACCAGAACAAGGATGAGGTAACGCCTTTTCCATTGTGTGAGTTTCTTCGCCACCAGCACTTTCTATCAGTAACTGGAATTCTCCCACTCGGTCAGCGGGAACTTCTGCCATCAGCAAAAATTCCCCTGCTTGCAGGCGAGTTTGATAAACTGCGGCTTTGTCTTCTGGCATACCTAGAGTAGCTAAAACAGATACTAAACCTGCCCCTGCGCTACCCGCGATCGCTCCACTTGCAGCCCCTAGTAGCAATGCACTGATGGGACCTGCTGCTACGATAGGGCCAACGAAGGGAATAAATAGTACACCTACACCTGTGAGCAAGCTGAGGAAAGAACCAAACAAAGAACCAAAAATAGCCCCTGTTCTTAAACCTCCCAGGATGACATCCCTTTTAGTAATGAAACCAGCAATTCGAGTTTGTGACTGAAAATTTCTCCCCATCACTGAAATATGGTCTCTAGGCACACCCCGGTCTAACAAACGTCGAATCACATCATCAACTTGATTCTGTTCTTTAAAAATAGCTGAAATAGTACGTTCAGCTTTATATTCTTCAGCCATTTAATACTCCTGTTATTTTGCTTTTGCCCATACCAAACTGAGGAATGAGCAGGTAGATGCGAATGCAAAAATTCACTCAAACCTCAGCCTGCAAACCTAAACTCTGACTGGTAGTGTTAGATTCTATCTACCCTTGGTTATACGCCTACAGGTTTTTTAATTTGTTCTGCCTGGTTAGAACCGTCTGCTTGTAATGCTTGTCCTTCAATAAAGGAGCGCAGCATCCAAGCCATTTCCTCATGTCCTTCCATCAGTCCAGTTAGGAAGTCAGCAGTTCCTTGATCGTGAAACTCTTCAGCACTACGATCTATATGCTGGCGAAGGTTGCGAATGATTTGCTCGTGGTCATCTACCAATAGAGCCACCATTTCGGTTGCTGTGGGAACGTTACCACTTTGCTCCTTGATGGTACCTGCCTTCAAAAATCCCTCCATTGTGCCAATGGGATAACCACCCAAAGCACGAACCCGCTCAGCAATAGAATCAATATTTTCACTCAGTTGTTCGTATTGCTCTTCCCAAATTTCATGCAGACTGCGGAACTGAGGCCCGACCACATCCCAGTGAAACTTTTTCGTTTTCACCACTAGTAGATAAGAATCTGCCAAATCTTGATTCAATAGATTAATAACACCTTGACGTTGCTCTTCCGTCAAACCAATATTTAATGGACGCATTGTTTGTCATCCCTAAGCTAACTCCTCTTATAACTTCACCAAATCAATTCAAGGGCAACATCAATCTTAAGAATGATTGTGATTTATTGACTAATAAAAATGTGATTTTACACAATCGACATATATTAATACTACAGACATAAAAGTCCAGAAAACATATATTAAAGACTCATACTAATTGCTGTGGTGATTGCAGATTTTACTGCATAAAAGATAAAGACACATTGATATACATATACTATCAACATGTCTTTGATAAGAAATAGCACGAATATGTTAAAAATTCTCTAAAAAATATAACCCCAGTCTTTAATTAGCAATAACTGGGGTAAAAGCAATTTGATACTGCTTATTGATTACCTGTGACTTTTTTCAAGAAACTGCTAACTTCTTCTTCCACTGATGTTGCTTCTTGAGAATTTTCTGGACGCTGCATTTTCTCTATATCAGCAGTACCTTGAACCTCGTTTAGTCCGCCACCTTGAGTCCGCTTCTGAGTTTCTTTCAATCCAAGAGGTGGTAATTTAGCTGCTTCGTCAGTTTGACGTTGAGTTTCAAGTAGCTGGTCGGTAGCTTCTTTAGGCTTGCTTTGATAGCTCTCTATCGCAGCAGCAGGAAAAGCATTAGAGAACAACAATAGAGCACATGTAAAAGCAATAACTAGAAAACGCATTGGACGCAAAATAGAACTAAATAAAGCTACAAATTTTTGCATTTTACTTCCTCCAACGAATCACAAAATCGTATAAAATCAGGAAAGTAATTAGTAGTGATAATGTTAACAAATGCCTTTGGTGAACTTGAGCATTAAAATCATTTATCTGCCCTGACCAATTGACTTTCTTGATTAGATTTAACATTGACATTTTTGAAGTCAATGTACGCTTATTATTTTTTTAATTTAAATAAGTACAATCTTGAATCGACCCCTAGGCTGAAATTTGGAGTATATATACTAGCAAAATAATCATTCTATAGATAGATAAGCTATCTCTTGACTTAATAGATATATTAATATATTCTATGTTGGTATTTTTCAGTTACGTTAATTAATAATTAGTAACTACTAATTAATTATAATTTTTATTATTTATCATCAATGTCTTTAAAACGTTTGATACATGCAATCTGGATGTAGTCGGAATGTTAAAATATTTGACCCATACTAACTACCTTACCTAAGCGATCGCAATCCTATCATCAGCATATTCCCAGATTTATATATATATGTATAGGTCAGGCTTTATCGGATTTTGAATTATTAATTTTGATATTAGATGATAAACAAGCTGTAGATGTCTAAGGCTGGAAGTTGTGGAAACGTAGGAGACCAAAACGAAGAAAATGTAACGCTGGCAAGGTTTTTATATGTCTGCAAAATGGCGTATAGATACTTCCCGATGCAGACATATAGGAAAAAAGACTGAATCGATGTTCTAACTTGACTTGTTGATGTCAATCCGTTCTATCTTTGGCGATAGACTGTGACCCGCTTACGAGGGTCTTGCTTCCTCACCCAAGATAGAAACTTCTGCATTTGCGGCTCATTCTTGAGTTTGTCTACTGAATTGAGTTCTTTTGCAAGCAGTTTGTTGTCAAATAATGCATGGATTTGCCGATGGCAGGCTGAACAGATGTTCACTGTTGGGCCTGAATCTACTTTCTTACGTTTGGTATTTTGTCGTGGAATCAAGTGATGGACAGTTAGATATTCCATCTCTCTTTCACATAATTCGCATTGCATATTTGGTCGTTTGATAAGTAGGTCAACATAATTAAACGTAAAATATCTTGTATTTTATACGGGCGGGCAGGATGCCCACCCCACAAGAGCTTTAATAATATTGTGGGGTGGGCTTCTAGCCCGCCCTGTTTTTAGTTTATTTATGCCTTTCTACTTACCTGTGAAATCTAAGCACTGGTCTGGTGCACGATCGCACTCTCTTTCTGGACAAGTGAAATTCTCCCATATTTCTTATTATGACTGCTGCTTTCTACTTACAAGCGATCGCCCAAGATGTGACATTGCTAAATAACTATGCAAGCAAATTCCGCCACAAATTATTTAGCTAACTTTAATAGTTAGTTGTTGGTTCAAACAACCAACAACTATCAACAAAGAACAAAATTCAACGAGAAATACATTTATTTATAGCGACTTCCTCATTCACTCATGACGGAGGCGCACCTCCCAGCCGCCAGCCAGAGTTTGTGTAGTAACAACTCAGTGCGATCGCTCATTGTGGTGACAAACACACCTTCTACGTCCTCAGAAATCTCTGATAGCCAAGAACCTCGGAGAGTGACTTCGATATACTCAGCATCAGAAGGACATAAAGCAATTATTTCCCTTTCATCCCATTGCACCTGAGTTTTGAGTTGTTCAAGTCCTGGCAAATCAGCAGGAAGCAAAAAGGAAGCAGTACTGGGTTCAACGCACAGACTTTGACCGACTCGCAGTGCCAAAATCACTCGCTGCGCTACCCACTCCTCAAGGGATTGAGTGAGACACTCTAGGTGAAAACTCGTTTCGGTGTAAGTTAGTTTTAGCATTCCTCATGCTCTCCTGTTATTCCAGGTTTGTTTGCACGTCCATCCAAAATTTTTCGGCAAAAGCAATAGTTGGGTGGACTGGCGCTTTCGGTTTGGTACGCAGCTGCATACCAGCCTCTTGGGGGGTTCTGTCTCCTTTTTTGGAGTTACACTGCTTACAAGCAGCAACTACGTTATTCCAGGTGTGTTGACCACCTCGAGAACGAGGAATCACATGATCCAGTGTCAGATGTTTGCTGTTACCGCAATATTGGCAACTGTGCCGATCTCGCCGCAACACTTCCCGTCTATTTACTGGCGGAACCTTCCACATCCGTTCGCGAGAAGTAATTTTCAAGCGAATATGTTTTGGTACATACATCACTAAGCTAGGAGAGTGAATTTGCCAACCACTGCTGCTGGTAATATCTAGCGGCTCCGCCTTATTTGTGACTAAAAGCACGATCGCTCGCTTGATATTGACTCGACACAGTGGCAAGTAATTTTGAGAAAACACCACCACAGATTGCTCTAAAACTTGCGCTCCGATCGTCACGGTTTGACTCCTCATTAAAAAACCCCCGCTTTTTTCTTTGTTTAAGCGGGGGTTGGGAATTGACCTGATAAGTCTTTGATTCCTATATCGGTACAGCATCTCGGTATCTGTACCTCCCGCTTCTTTCGTCTAGTTGTGGTGCTCGATTAAGTACACCAATCCTGGCATAAATAGAATCACGATCGCCCTCTGTGAAATTGCCCTGTTTTCGGCCATTTTGTCCCATAAATAAATACTCCACTCCCACAAGGGCTGATTCCCAACTGGCTCGGCAGTTGTCAGCACGCAAGGAAGTAGAGATGAGAGAAATGGATTTCACAGAAAATTTCACCTATTGAACATTCCTTTAAACATACTACACTTGTATTACTATCCTGTCTATAGTTTTAAGGAGAAAAACTCATGCATACCATCACTCGCACCCCAACCACTGATATGGAAGTCACCAGCATCCGCTTAGAGCGCGAATTAAAAGACAAACTCAAAGAACTAGCTGGCAATCAGGGATATCAAGCTCTCATTCGAGATATCCTTTGGAATTATGTCCAGCAAAAATCAGGAGAGTGGAAACCCCGATTTTCAAAAGCTGATATTAGAGCTAGCATAGCTGCTACAGCCCAGCAAGAAGAACGCTGCGTGCTCACAGGTCAATTAATTCAACCCCAACAACCGATGCTGTTAGGACTGACGAGAACTGGCGATATGGTTCCTCTGAGTGTCGAAAGTTTAGCTGGATAAATTTGGAGTCAAGTGAATGCAGCTTAGTTAGGTTGTGTAAGGCTGAACTGGGCTGCATTCATGAACAGAAAGCAGAAGGTATTAGGTAAATAATGAGTGTAAGTTTTAACATTATCAATAAGGCATATAAATCTTAAAATCATTTATATATTAATCATATTAATTAGACAAATAAACTTGAATAGCGTGAATATCACTTAGGTGAGCAGCACTTTAGAGCACAGGGGGTATGACTACACTTGACAGATATTAAACATCAGCCTAAAGATTAAATAATTCTGAAGAACAAGGAGTCAAAAAGAAGACACAAATTTTTTTTGCTGCCCCCTTGCTCACTCGTAAAAAATTTTTCTGAATGTGTGCAGTCAAAATATTTCCTGACGATAGTTAGGTATAAAGACTAGTTAAATCAGCCAGAAAAATGGTTAAAAAAATATTAAAATTTTCGTGTTAGCCTCAGTGTTAACGCGGATGTAATCTATGGAGTCTGGGCTACAAGTCTAGAGAAATTACGGTTTATGTATAGATGCAAACAGAATATCCTAAGTAGATGTTAGTGAATAGACTGATCTCAAAAAACTGCAATTGTAGAAATTGAGCACCTTAGCTAATTTTAGGTGTTTTATTACTCAAGTTTTTTATATACGAGAATTTGGCCATCTGAAATAGAAAAGGGCTATAACAGGTGAGAGAAAGTCTTAAAAATAAGATAGATGATTCAGTCGCAGGGTGCAGCAATACAAAGGGAGTAAGCATATGGCAGGAGGTTGGGTACAAAAACAATGGGTTCACTATCCAAGAGCGTATCAGGAATGAAAAAGCGTTTGTCTTCATCGCTACAATGTCCAGATGAAGCAGAACGACTCACACACTACCCGGTCAAGCTGATGCAGCATGAGGAAGACACAACCGCCCTCCAGTTGGCACAAAAAATAAATCAAATCATTGCCAATAGCTCAACCCCAGCAATGATGCTGCAAGATATTGCCCAAGTGTTAGGAGTTGCTTTCAAAGTAGATTGCTGCTGCCTAGTAACTGTTCAGGGCAAGGCGTCTGGTGCAGAAGTGACTGCAAATTGGTGCGTCCAAGAGTATTCAAGTGCGTCGCATCCAGATGAGATATTCTCAATGGAACAGCTGGATTTACCAGTGGTGCAATGTGCGGCTGAACCAACCATTGAAGACATTTCGACAATTCAAAACAGTTTGGCAATAGGATGTCAAAATTTGCCACTGCCAATCAAAGCTGTTTTGGCGATCGCTACCCGTTTTGGAGGTAACAAAAACGGTGTGATTAGCCTGATCAAGTCGCAGTTGTATGATTGGAGTGAGTCAGAAAAACGTTTGCTCAGAACTGTGGAGTCAGTTTGTGCGATCGCTTTTTCGCAAGTGGCACAAACACAGTTAATCACCTCACAACAGCAGAATCTGCAAACCTGCGCCCAGCATCAAAACCTCATCAAGCAATTGACAATCCTCAGTCGTAGCAATTTAGAGGTGAATCAAATGCTTCAGGTGGCGATCGCCTCTACCGCCGAAGCTTTAGAAGCCGATCGCGGTTTGCTGATACTACTGAAATACACCGATCCGCTGTTTAGGAGCATACCTAAAAAACAAATTCCCAAAGCCAAAGCGACCGTAATCGGCGAATGGTCTAGGGAAACAGAAAGTTTCTATCTTGGTAAAGAAGATACTCAAGATAATTCCTTCTGGCTTTCAGACTGTGGTATATGTCGGCGTGCCTTCACAGCAGAATCTGGAAAACCTGTAATCATTCACGACAATAGAGACCGACGCAAAGATACCTCAACCGTCGCCCCAGCATTTGTTTTAGAGAAACTGCCGGCAATGCTGTTAATGCGATTGGAAAGTCAAGGCAAAATCTTGGGATTTCTAGCATTACAGCAAGCCCAACCTCGCCAGTGGCAGATAGCAGAATTAAATATGGTAGAAATGGTCTGCGCTCAACTCAGCAATGCCATAATTCAGACACAGACACTGCGGCAAGTGCAGATGTTGGTGGATGAACGCACGTCTCAATTGCAGCGCAGCTTAGATGTTCAAGCCAAACTGTACGAAAGAACGCGGCAATATGTAGAGCAACTGCGAGAACTCAACCAACTCAAAGATGAATTTTTGAGTAACATGAGCGATCGCCTACGCTATCCCCTAACAAATATGCGTATGGCACTGCGTATGCTGCGTCAACCGGGAAGAACACCCGAGCAGCAGGCGAAGTATCTAGATATTTTAGAAGAGGAATGTACCAAGGAAATAAATTTAATTAACGACTTGCTGACACTCCAAAAGCTAGAGACCCATCAAGAACGTCCGCAATTTGAAACCATTGATTTAAATACAAGAATCGAAGATTTAGCAGCATCTTTTGAGAAAAAGTTTGCAGACAAAGGATTAAGTATTTCTCTCGATTTACCGGAAGAATCTCTAGAGCTACAAACTGAACTGGAGAGCTTTGACCGCATCTTGCAAGAATTGTTCACGAATGCTGGCAAATTCTCAGAACGGGACACCATTGTGCAATTGGAAGCCACGCACCAAGTTGTTGAGCAAGTCGATCGAGTTATTATTAAAGTAACTAATATTGGACGCGGTATATCTGAAGAAGAAGCGACCTATATATTCGATGCATTCCGTCGGGGTAGAGGAAGATGGATTCCAGGTACTGGTCTAGGGCTTGCTCTTGTAAAATCCCTGGTGCAGCATTTAAATGGGGGAATAGCTGTGGAAAGTACTCCGATTGCGGATACCAACCTCAGTAAAATCTGCTTTATCCTCAATCTGCCTCAATTTTCTGACGAAGATAAACCATATTCTGAAAGTGACTGAAGAAAAATACACACCAGAAGAACTCGATTTAATTGCCACTGAAGACGACACCAGCTTAGAAGAAAATTTGGCGGGTGATGCTCTTGATTTGCAAGCTGTAGCAGTTCAAATTGAGAAAATCGCCGACCGACAGCGGCAAATTTCTGCTACCATCCAAATTCCTCAACCAGTAGCACAAGTCTGGGAAGTGCTTACTAATTATGAAGCCTTGGCTGATTTCATTCCCAATTTAGCCAACAGTCGTCTGCTTGAGCATCCCAACGGTGGTATTCGCTTGGAACAAGTAGGTTCCCAACGCTTTTTACGTTTGAATTTTTCTGCCCGTGTGGTTCTCGACCTCGAAGAATACTTCCCCAAAGAAATTATTTTCCAAATGGTAGAGGGGGATTTTAAAGACTTCTCCGGTAGCTGGCGCTTAGAGCCTTATTCCCTTGGTCAAGAAACAGGAACTAATCTCTGCTATACAGTTAAAGTTTGGCCTAAACGCACAATGCCAGTGGGAATCATTGAGCGTCGCCTTGCTAAGGATCTACAGCTAAATCTCTTAGCAATTCGCCAGCGTCTTGAGGAGTTGACAAGGTGAATTACTGCTGATATTGCTAAGTACAGCTTTGCGTAAAATCGTAGCTTTTTAAACGCAGAGGAGCGCAGAGTTTTTTCAATTTAAATTCGTTACAAATTTGTGCAATGTTGTACTAAGGCATTATCAGCTCTAGCTTAACAGGGTTGGTGCATCACAGATGATTCTCGCTATTACTAAATAGATCCCATAGCAACAAAGGAGGCGATCGCTTTTGTGTTTACAAATTTGTGTTTACAAAATTGATTAGGAAGACAATTAACCGTGCGTCATGGTTAACCCGCCAGATCCTGCTTCGCCACTACTACCACTGAGTCTAGTAGTAATTCACACTGTGTTTCGATTTTTATTTATTAACTACAGACATAAATTAACCCCTACAAACTTGCTATTTCGCTTTGCAGGGCTTGTGTTACTTTTATCTGAAGTACCCCCAGGGGAATTCGAATCCCCGTTACCTCCGTGAAAGGGAGGTGTCCTAGGCCTCTAGACGATGGGGGCGCGCGGCTCACACTTTTATTAATTTAGCGGCTTTTATTGTTAATGTCAACAGTTTTAATGAATAAATTTATAGCAAAATTTTAAATTGCAGCAGGTTAAACTGGGTGGAAGCAAAAGTAATTGATAGCAAATGCTAGAAAAAATACGCTTTCAGGGATAAGTATGGCAATCAAACGCTTATAAATCGGGGGTTAGCGTTGTTACTGTTTCGCTAAACCTAGAAAAATGCTGTAGTATAGGCAACTAAGTATGAAAAATCTTCTCGACTCAGCAAGGAACACAGGGCGTAATGTTGCACCCTGTAAATTTAATCTTTACAATTCTTTACAAAAGATTTTGAAAAATATCGCTCAAAATCTACAACATGGAAGCATCATTTGAAATTACTTTGCAGATGGTGATTGCCGTCGTTGCAGGTATTAGTGCTCAGGTACTAGCTGCATACCTCCGGGTACCCAGCATTGTGTTTTTATTGCTGTTTGGCATTGTCCTTGGTTCCGACGGCTTTGGATTTTTGCACCCCCATTTGCTAGGCACGGGATTGGAAGTAATTGTCGCTCTGGGAACGGCGATAATTTTGTTTGAAGGCGGACTCAACCTGGAATTGCGAGAATTAAACAAAGTTTCTACGAGCTTGCAATTACTCGTAACCTTGGGAACTCTGATTACGCTGCTTGGTGGCAGTATGGCTGCTCACTGGCTGGGTGAGTTTCCTTGGCCGATCGCTTTTCTGTTCGCGTCTTTAGTTGTAGTTACAGGGCCTACGGTTATTAGTCCCCTGCTCAAACAAATCAATGTAGAGCGACCAGTTGCCACACTTTTAGAAGGAGAAGGGGTTTTAATTGACCCAGTGGGAGCCATCCTGGCCGTCGTAGTGCTAAACACGATATTAAACCAGAATGCCGACCCATTCGTTGCAATTAGCAGTTTGCTTGTGCGCCTTGGTATTGGTGGGGTAATTGGTGCAGTGGGTGGCTGGCTGATGGCATTGATTTGCAAATTTGCCAATTTTCTCTCATTTGAGCTGAAAAACTTAGTAGTTTTGGCTGGACTGTGGGGTTTATTTGTACTAGCTCAGATGCTCCGCAGTGAATCGGGGCTGATGGCAACTGTAGTTGCTGGTGTCGTGTTTGGTACTGCTTCGGTACCAGAAGAACGCTTACTGCGCCACTTTAAAGGTCAGTTGACAATTTTCTGCGTCTCAGTGCTGTTTATTCTATTGGCTGCTGACCTATCTATTGATAGTGTGTTTGCCTTGGGTTGGGGCAGTTTATTTACTGTCTTGGCGCTGATGTTTATCGTTCGTCCGATCAACATCCTCTTGTGTACGTGGAACAGCGATCTTAACTGGCGACAAAAACTGTTTTTAAGCTGGGTTGCACCTCGGGGAATTGTTTCTGCCTCCGTTGCTTCTTTATTTGCAATTTTGCTAACACAACACGGCATTAATGGTGGTGACGCCATCAAAGCTTTGGTCTTCCTAACAATTATCATGACTGTGTTCTGCCAAGGTCTAACTGCTGGCTGGGTTGCTAGATGTTTGCAAATCACTTCCAAACAAGCAACAGGGGCAGTGATTGTTGGTTGCAATCCTTTGAGTATTTTAATTGCTCGGCTGTTGCAAGAACGGGGAGAACCAGTGGTGATGATTGATACAGATCCAGAAGCTAGTCAACAAGCCCAAGCAGAAAATCTCCGGGTGTTGACCAGCAGTGCTTTGGATGTCAATGTCTTAGAAGAAGCAGGACTGGCTTCTGTGGGGACTTTTCTTGCGATGACCAAAAATGGTGAGGTGAATTTTGTTTTGGCCCAACGGGCAGCAGAGGAGTTTAACCCACCGCGTGTTTTAGCTATTTTCCCCCGCGATCCTCAAGCTAATAACGCTACAAATAAAACTAAAGTTAACCAGGCTTTCATCCCCGACTTCCAAATTAAAACTTGGAATCAGTATCTGAATGATGAGCAAGTGAAGTTGGGGATGATGACGCTGAAAGAGCCTGGTTTTTCTCTGCAAAAGGTTCAGTTACAGGCATTAATCCGGACTAGTGAGTTAGTGCCACTATTTTTAGAACGGGATGAGAAATTGCAGATCATGCCTGCGGGTGAGGCTTGGCAACCAGGCGATCGCATTATTTACCTGTTGCACGATCCTAGACCGAACCTTTTAAAACGCCTATCAGGTGGAAAAGCCTCAAATCGCCTGTCTCTAGAAAAATTACCGGAAGTTGAAGAAGTGCCGATCGCAAAATTATCTCAACTCTCCGCCAGCGATGCTCCCGCGCCCTGATTGATTATTGATTGCGGCTGTGAGTTAATAACTTCAGAGTTCGCCCCTGAGGATTGCGTTTGTTTTGCTTGCCACAATACGCTCAATAAATGCACCACAGAAATAATAATGGCAGCGATAGAGAGAATGTAACTGTGTATGGTGTAAAGGCGTTGGATAGTAAGTGTGCTAATCGCACCGCCACCAGTGAGAATTTCGCGCAATTGCGAACCGATGAAAGGAATTGCTTCAATAGTTCCCAACTCAATGCTAAAACGCCAGAATCCTTCTTGATCCCAGCTTAAAATCATTGCTGTCCACGAAAGGCCGATCGCAATCAGGGTAAAGAAAATTGCACTAATCCAAGCCGTTAACCAACTCTTGCGAAACTGCCTGCTTAAAAATAACACCACAATTTGCACAAGGGCGATCGCAATGACTGCGTTACCAGCAATATTGTGGGCTTTGCGGAATAGCCAACCATAGGATACTTGCTCTGCAATCACTTTCAACGACTGATATGCCCTGCCTGCTGCTGGTTCGTAGTAAAAAGACAGCAAAATCCCAGTGGAAGCAGCAACCAAGGATAGCGTAATAATTACTACCGATAATACTGTTGCTATGCGCCGCAGAACTCTATTGAACTCGGTGTTTTCCATCACTCACCGCTCCTTTTCTTGGCTCAATATATATTTTTATTACAAGTTTAGCTAAGAAATTTTAAGAATAGTTAGTGGTTAGTAGTTAGTACTTAGTTGTTGGTTGGTTGGTGGTTGGTGGCTGTTGGTTGTTGGTTGTTATTCTTCCACTCCCCCACTCCCCCACTCTCACCTCACACGAGATACTTGACCCAAACCTTTAACGCTTCTGGTGAACCATACCAAACACCTGGACTTCTAGGAGAATGTTTCACACCTTCAATCACGATATTTTCTGCTCCTTCCAAATGAGCAGCTTCTATGGGAGTGATTCCATCTCCCCATGTGTTACCTTTACCGCAGGTTAATTGATAGCTACTGTAAGCTAACCAGCTACCGCGTCTCCTTTCACCAAAGATGGTTTTTCCGGCGACACAAACATAACGAACATTTTGGTAAAATGCTCCTGGGTAATTATTATTGACAAAATCTAAATTCCAGCGCGTCCAGCGCTCTTGGCTCATATGCGGCGTACCCAGAGTCATCAGAGTAGCAACTAGACTATGAGCTTGCCAAAGGGATGGTTGGAGTTTACCACGCCCTAAATAAGGCTTGTCACCCAGGTAGATGCGAGAAATCCAACCTCCTGCTGAGTGACCAATCAAATTAATCTGTGAAGCATTAGATTGCTGTAGCGCCTGTTTTACTGTGCGATCAAGTAGCCTTACAATAGGCGTTACAGGTCTACCTCCTAAAGTGACTATCCAGTCGCGGCGTCGCAGTGGTACAGTCAGCGTAGGAAAGCCCATCTGTTGCAAGGATTGTTGTAATTGATGGTAAGCGATCGCGCTTTCTAAATATCCTGGCAAAATAACTGTTGGTAATGGCATTTTGGATAGGGAATAGGGAATAGAGAATGGGGAATAGGTGAGAATGATGAATGCTGAAGAACCAAAATTTCATAATTCATAATTCATAATTCATAATTCATAATTTTTATCTCCCTATCTAACTGTGACAATTGGTATTCTTTACGGCATTAGTGTCGGGACAGGCGATCCAGAATTAATTACGGTGAAAGGATTGCGCTTACTGCAAAATTCGCCTGTAGTAGCATTTCCAGCAGGGGTACAAGGTAAACCAGGAATGGCACAGCAAATAGTCGCACCGTGGTTAAGTCAAGAGCAGGTGCAAATAGCCTTGACTTTTCCCTATGTCCAGGATATGACTGTGCTGACGCAAGCATGGCAAGCCGCAGCAGAGCAAGTTTGGCACTATTTGCAAACAGGTCAAGATGTGGCTTTTGCCTGCGAAGGAGATGTAAGTTTTTATAGCACTTTTACTTATTTGGCACAGACTCTACAACAGCTA
Source organism: Fischerella sp. PCC 9605 (assembly GCF_000517105.1). Lineage (GTDB taxonomy): Bacteria > Cyanobacteriota > Cyanobacteriia > Cyanobacteriales > Nostocaceae > PCC9605. Next base: position 210,136 of record NZ_KI912149.1, read on the forward strand.
CATCCCGAAGTCAAAGTGCAGTTGATACCGGGAGTTTGTTCACCAATGGCAGCTGCGGCTGTACTGGGATTACCATTGACAATACGCCAACAGCGATTGGCGATTTTACCCGCAATATACACAATTGCAGAATTGGAAAGTGTTTTAGACTGGGCAGATGTGGTCGTGCTAATGAAAGTTAGTTCAGTTTACGAACAAGCTTGGCAAGTGTTACAGCAACGGGGTTTATTAGAAAATAGTTGGGTAGTAGAAAAAGCTACTTTACCAGATATGGTTATATACTCTGACTTACGCGATCGCCCCAAACTCGAATTACCCTACTTTTCGCTTCTAATTGTGAAAGTTCAAAAATAAATCCCAAAAAAATTAATTATTTTTAAAATTGTTGCTCGCTTCAACGAAATTTTTAGTAAAATATTACATCAATTTAAAAAAAATCTTACTTGAAAAAGTGACGTTTTCCTGTTTTTAGTTTGGACGCGGGAAGTTATTATTTGTAGAGTAACGCACAGAACTGAAATTATTACTGTCTTTAAATTATTGTCTAAAAAATAAAATTGTAAATCTACTGCAATCAAGCTGAGTGAACGGATCACAGTTATGTCATACGTCTCGGTGCTCAAAAATATACCTGTATTTATAAGCCAGCCAGCTGGCATAGCAGCTTTAGCCTCTGTTGGCATTCATGGTGCGATCGCCTTATTCCTGCCACTGATGCCAGTGGAATCTAAACCCAAAGAAACAAAATCACCAAAAACTGTTGGACTCGTTGAATTAAATCAGGCTGAACAGAGCCGTTTGCCACAAGCAAGCACGCCTCAACTTCCCCAGCAAGGGCAAATTTCTCTACAAGGGCAACTTCCCCTGCAAGGACAACTCCCGCTAAAATCCCAAGTTCCTCCCTTTCCAAACTTCGCCAATAAACCAATACCCTTACCCGCAGAGCAACCAGTATCTGCCCTTGTCGAGCCAGCACTGCCCTCTATCGCCACGTCTCCTGACAGCCTGAACATAGTTTCTTTACCCAATCAGCAAGATGTTCCGACATCTCAAGCCAGAAACTGGCAAGATCAACCTAAGCTAGATACAGGCGCAAACATCACACCATCAATTCCTCGTGTGAATTATGGAGATGTTACTCCTGTGCAAGACAAAATTGCATTGGGAGAACCCCAACCACTATCGTCTCTTAACGAAAATAGACCACAGTTACCTTCTAATTTGCCGGAATTACAGGCTGCTAATCTCCCAACAGAAGTACCTCGCAATTCGACTTCTAGACCTTATAACAACACGACCACTGCAACAGTGAGTCAAACTCAGGAATTTGTAGCCCCGATCGGCACAACTCCACAAGTAGGGGATAAGTTAACATTAGCAGGTGCAACCTTGCCACAATGGCAACAACAGCAGCTTGCATCTAACATCCCTCAGTTACCATCAACATCGACAATACCCCCAGGAACAGAACAGCAACTTGCAACAATTAATAGCTTTGGGGATCAGTTTCAGAAAGTCAGGCAGCACTATCCCAACATTGAAACCAAAAAACCCATATCTGAAACAGTTAATGTTCAAAGAGGACAGGAAGGTAATGTTAAGGGTGGTTTGGTAATAGATAGCGAAGGTAAAGTTGAGTCTGTAGACTTTCTGGACAACTCAGTCTCATCCAGCTTAAAGACATCCACAAGAGAATTTTTTAGAGAATATTTCCAAAAAAACCCCGTACAGGCAAATGGCAAACCTAAGTACTACCCATTTAGCCTATCTTTCTTACCAAACAACAGCACGACGGTAGGAGCTACTTCACCAAAATTGCCTACACTGACTCCCCAACAATTACCTGGCTTGGGAATCAACAAAACACAACCGTTACCTAATTTATCCAACGGGCAGCAGCAAGATCCGATGCAGGGTTTGCGATCGCCTCAGCAAAATCCTCAATCACCTCAGCAGGTACAACAAGTCAGTACTGGCTCGCAGCAACCTACTGTGAAATTATCACCGCAATCGGTACCAGTCAAGACAAATCAGTCTGCACCTACACCGCAAGCTACTACAACACCAGCACAGCAGTCGGTGCAAGTTGGCAAAAATCAGGTTGTGCCTACATCACAAGCAACCCAAGCACAAATTAGCAAAACTCAGGCATCTAGCCAAAAACTAATAAACAAGTTGCGCCAATTGCGGGAAGAAAGACAAGACTCCAATCAAGACAAATAAAACTATCTGACAATTTTGGAATTTGAATAGTGAATTAGTAATAAGAAAGAGGTAAAAGATAAATCTTTTCTTTTACCTCGGGTTTTCCTGTATTCTCTTTTTGCGTCACATACTAATACTAAGTTGCAGTCAAAGATAGTACTTCCCTCACCTCGCCTGTCGGCACCCCTCTCTCAATTTGGAACAGGGGAAGGGGAGAGGGCACGAATTGCTATTGCTATGTCTGAACGCAACTTGGTATAACAATGTAAAGACGTAGATATTCGCGTCTGTACATAAAGTTCTTGCTAATTTACCAGCCTTGTTCGGCTTTCTGGAAAACGTAAGCAGCTACCTCAAGAATTTCTTGTTCACTTAACTTGTTCTTGAAAGCAGGCATCGCATTTTTACCATTCTGTATTTGATAAATTATTGCCTCAATAGAGTTTGTGTCATAATCTTTCAGATACTTTTGCAATGCTTCCTTTTTCAAGGTTTTTTCGGCAATCAGGATGTTACCACCACCTATATGACAAGAAGCACAGTTAGAGTTGAAAATTTTGGCAGCTTTAGATGTTTCAGCAGCTAGTGCTGGACTAATAAATGTAAAACTTAATAGAGCGATCGCTAACAGCAAGATTAACAAAAGTATTTTCAAGGCTTTTTCCTCGCAATAAGCTTCCAGCAACAGAAGAAGCTTCTCCAGTAAATATTCTACGGCTGCTAAAAGCTTTCAAAGGTTATTTATAAAGTAAAAATAAAATTACTGTAGGGGAGGCAAAAAGCGGTGTGGATGTTCCTCCCGCTTTATTGCCGTTGTGTTAGGCGCATATTTTTGATATTGTTTGTCATAAAAAAATAATTAAAGCGCCTAACGCACCGCCTTATAACGTGGTGCGTTAGGCTAAAGCCGTAACACACCCTACTTAATATTTACTTTATAAATGGTCTCTCAGATTGAGTTAAATTTACCTTGGTTAACTGTAAATACTTTGTCTTGTACAGAAAAAAATTTCGTATTTAAAATTACAATTTTTTTATTTTCTCAATAGATTAAATTTGCTGGTGACGAATCTATCCCTTTGTTTGCCATCTAGTTTACACTATTATCAACACTGGGAATAAGACTCGTCACCGCTGTTTAGCTTAGGCGTGTGTCTTCTTTATCTGTAGTGAAGCACCACTTTCAGAATACACCAAGCTCACCTTAGCTGAATTTCCCTTTAAAGCAAGGAAAATAATTCTGTTTTAACAGTGGTGTCCTGATTACTCAACAGTGATTTTGCCAACCATGCCAGCGCCACGGTGAGGCTCGCAGTAGAAGGTGTATTCACCCTTAGGAGCGTCTGCTGGGAAGGTTGTTTCTTCAGTTTGACCAGGATTCATCATCATAGGCTGCTTGTGAGACAGCGATTTAGCTAAATCAGCACTTTTAGCAGGGTTGAGAGCAGCATCAAATACAACGTTATGGGGAGGAACTTTGTTATTCACCCATTTAATTGTATCTCCTGGTTTAATTGTCAACTTTGATGGCTCAAAAGCCAGCGCTCCCTTATCAGTACCCAGTTTTACTGTGTATGTCTCAGCTGCTGCGCTGGGAGTAAAAATAGCAAAGCTGCTAACCACTAAAAGAATTGTTAATACAGCTAAACCCAAGCGACGCACAGTGGCCGCAATCAGTTTCATGGCTTTCTCCTATCAACAAGTTTTATTTTCCCTTATTCATTTTAGATAAAATCAAGCCTAAATATGACAATATGTCGTAGATACAAGTTTTTTTAAAAAAAGCGCCTAAAAATTTAGTCATTAGCCATTCGCTAGCATTCCGATCGCATTGGACTGCTGACTACTGACTAATGACTAAGAAGGAATGACTATTCAGCTATAGTGGCTTAGTAATAAATTTTACCACCGCCCCACTTAATACCCACAACCTTTGGTTGCACCAGAATATAACCGGCGATCGCCTTTAAGTCATCATCAGTGATATTTCTCATTTCTGTGAAAATATCAGCACTCTTGATGCTGGGATGTAACTCGGCTATTTCTTCCTCACCGTCATAAGTAGTGGGATTTTTCATGTAATCTACAAGTCCTTCGATGGAATTACGGGGTGGTGTTGCTCCCGCCAATGCTTCGGGGTCAAGTCCCACGTTTTGGTTAGTCTTGGTAATACCACCAGGATGACACTGAGAGCAAGTATTGTTAAATAAGCGTTTACCTCGTGTAAGTTCTTGAAGGCTGATTACAACTGTGTCACCCTTATCATTTAATTGCACTGTGCGGGAAGCTGCATCCAATTCCACCGCTGTTGCACTACCAACAACAAACTGAAACGTCAGCAACACAGTAGCTACAAAAATGCCAATTAGTCTTCTAAACATCTTTCCCCTTAAAGATTTTGATGCTCAACACAGCTAAAATTGCGATCTTCAATCTCCTGCCGTTAGTACTGTTTGGGCGTGTTTCAGACAAAAATTAGGAAATAATTGCCTTTGCATCCTCCAACGCCAAACGGTCTTTTGGTTTTTATAGGCAATTCCCAATTGATTGCATACAGACAGTTCCTTTGCTACAGCTTCACTGTAGTCTGCTGCTATCTTTGCAATTAATAGGTCTGCGAAACCCATAATGCTTGTTAACTGACAGATATAGATTGAGTCGCTGTTATACAAATATCACGTTAAGAGGGCAATTTGTCGCCCAAACTACTGGGTGGGTGATGGGGAGTAGGAGAGGGGAGGAAAAGCAATGAGTATTTTTACTATGGAGGAGTATTTTTCTGAGATGGGGTGATGGGGAAGCAATGAGTATTTTTACTATGGAGGAGTATTTTTTTAGTTTTATTAGTTAATACGGTAAAGACCAGAAAAATCTGAGACTATAAATAAATGATTAGTACAGTGTTGCGATCGCACTTATAAATAAATGTTGATTCAATTTCAGATCGCATCTGCTTTGACTTTATATACGGCTTTTTGTTTACCGGATGCGCGAATGGGTAGGTGTTGGAAAAGAAGTTTCGGGAAAAATGGCTGAATTGTTTTTGGTACAAGGGTTAGGAGCGATCGCATTACCTCACCCATCCGCGCTCCTTATCTGGGCTGGATTACAGCCATTTTCACCCTACTCAATTCAAATTTTTCATGCTATGATTAACCCATCCGCGCTAATGAACCTTGAAAACCGAATACAGACTAGTTTTCGGGCTACCGCAGTTGAAACTTCTATTAATCCCTATTAGGGATTGAAACAAATCGTTGGGTTTACGAAGCTAGGTGCTTTGATTGTTGAAACTTCTATTAATCCCTATTAGGGATTGAAACCTTTGAGCTGACAGAATAAAAATTGTTTTTTGGTGAATCAGGTTGAAACTTCTATTAATCCCTATTAGGGATTGAAACCTATTACCGCTAACTATCCATGTGGTAATTTGATGTTGAAACTTCTATTAATCCCTATTAGGGATTGAAACAGCTAGTAGAGGCACAAAACCAGATTGCAAAACTAGAAGAAAGTTGAAACTTCTATTAATCCCTATTAGGGATTGAAACACTCTAGGGGAATCTTACCGGGGCGTGGTGGAACGTTGAAACTTCTATTAATCCCTATTAGGGATTGAAACTGGCTCTATCAGGTTATGCTCAGGGATGCCCGCGTTGAAACTTCTATTAATCCCTATTAGGGATTGAAACTGCTCATCCGTGTATTTGCGCTGATTCAGTTTTTGTTGAAACTTCTATTAATCCCTATTAGGGATTGAAACCTTCAAAGTCACAGAGAAGATACAGTCCCAACTAAAGTTGAAACTTCTATTAATCCCTATTAGGGATTGAAACACAACAGAGACCATGTAGTAGTCAGGGTCGGCAGTTGAAACTTCTATTAATCCCTATTAGGGATTGAAACAAGATGGGACTCCGGGGAGTACCCAGTGCTAATAGTTGAAACTTCTATTAATCCCTATTAGGGATTGAAACGCAAGTAGCCACTAGGGGTTCCCAGATGACTTTGCGTTGAAACTTCTATTAATCCCTATTAGGGATTGAAACGAGGGTACCAACAAGCAGGTAGGTCGGACCTGATGTTGAAACTTCTATTAATCCCTATTAGGGATTGAAACACCTTTACCAGCAAGAGAATCACTTAGAGACTTACTAAGGTTGAAACTTCTATTAATCCCTATTAGGGATTGAAACAATACCAATAACAGATATTAAAATACCTAAAATACAAGTTGAAACTTCTATTAATCCCTATTAGGGATTGAAACCTAAAATATATTGCCATTGATTGGAAGAAACAAACATGGGGTTGAAACTTCTATTAATCCCTATTAGGGATTGAAACTATTGAATGACAGTATTGTAAATAATAAAGGTAGTGTTGAAACTTCTATTAATCCCTATTAGGGATTGAAACCTTTAGCTGGAGATTGGGGAGGTGCAGCAGTAACTGTTGAAACTTCTATTAATCCCTATTAGGGATTGAAACGCTCCTTCATCAGAACTAGCATCAAACACCGCTAAAGTTGAAACTTCTATTAATCCCTATTAGGGATTGAAACGAAAAAATCAGTATGTCAACTGAAACAGTTGCGGTTGAAACTTCTATTAATCCCTATTAGGGATTGAAACTAATAAAGAGAAATAACTTATTTATTTAATGAATGGTTGAAACTTCTATTAATCCCTATTAGGGATTGAAACTATCAGCTTATTTGGCAAAGATACGGTTTATTGGTTGAAACTTCTATTAATCCCTATTAGGGATTGAAACGTCGCCGGGCTAATCCCGGCATATGCAACTCCATTATTGTTGAAACTTCTATTAATCCCTATTAGGGATTGAAACACTGTGACCTTAGGGCAGAATGAGAAATCCAGTAGTTGAAACTTCTATTAATCCCTATTAGGGATTGAAACAAAAAAAGATGCAATGTTAGACAAACAAATTGAAGGTTGAAACTTCTATTAATCCCTATTAGGGATTGAAACAATAAGAAAACCCCTAGGTAGCCCTAGGGGTTCCTAACGTTGAAACTTCTATTAATCCCTATTAGGGATTGAAACGCAGGGATAGAAGATTGTAATATCCAATCCTCGGATAGTTGAAACTTCTATTAATCCCTATTAGGGATTGAAACCATGTTTACCGGCACGCCTAACAAGCTACTCATGTTGAAACTTCTATTAATCCCTATTAGGGATTGAAACCCTGGGTATGATAAAACGGGTACCTGGATGGACTGGTTGAAACTTCTATTAATCCCTATTAGGGATTGAAACCCCTGATAACCCTAGTTATCAAACAGAGGGTCGCCTAAGTTGAAACTTCTATTAATCCCTATTAGGGATTGAAACTCGCGCCACCATTTATCCGCATTGATGAAACTCGTTGAAACTTCTATTAATCCCTATTAGGGATTGAAACTTCGTAGATAGTACTTAACCAGACTAAATCATCCGTTGAAACTTCTATTAATCCCTATTAGGGATTGAAACTAGTTTCTCCCATTGCCAAGAGTATCCCTGCTGCACGTTGAAACTTCTATTAATCCCTATTAGGGATTGAAACAAATCCAACAAACCTGTAAGAGGTAGTGGAGGTGGTGTTGAAACTTCTATTAATCCCTATTAGGGATTGAAACAACGGCTGAACCATTGCAGGAAGAACTTAACTCGGGTTGAAACTTCTATTAACCCCTATTAGGGATTGAAACGGAAGTCTTGCAACAGCGTAGTTGCGCCGACCGAGGCATGTTGAAACTTCTATTAATCCCTATTAGGGATTGAAACTTGTAGCCGGATGGATAAGCCAACAGCGGCGAGGGTTGAAACTTCTATTAATCCCTATTAGGGATTGAAACCTCTGGCAAGACTTCATCAGGTTATGACATCTACCCAGGTTGAAACTTCTATTAATCTCTACTAGAGATTGGAACCTTGATTTTCTATCCTTTCCCCCCTGTAAAAGTCACACCTTGAATAAAATACCGATTGAAAAAGGCGTAAATCGCCAAAGCTGGCAAGGTGAACACCATCGAAGCTGCCATGATGTAATTCCAATAACTGATATATTGACCTTTGAAGCTGTTCAGTCCTAAAGGCAGGGTAAACATTTCTGGATCAAACAAAATAACCACGGGTAGCAAGAAATTATTCCAACTACCCATGAACACAAAAACCGCCTGTGCTGCTAATGCTGGTTTCGCCAAAGGTAAGACAATACGCCAGAAAATGCCGAAGGGTGTTAAGCCATCTAGTGCAGCAGCTTCCTCTAATTCCTTGGGAAAGTTGACAAAAAACTGCCGCATCATAAAGATGAAAGTGGCATTAACCATACTAGGGACAATCATGCCTTGGTAAGAATTCAGCCAGCCAAAGGCTTTCAATATCAAAAATGTCGGGATTAGCGTTATTTGTGCTGGTACTGCTAGTACTGCCAGAATCAGCAAGAACCAAAAGTGCCTACCCCGAAAGCGTAGCCTTGCGAGGGCGTAACCTGCCATTGAGTTGAACAGCAAGTTTAAAACGGTGACGCTAACGGCAATGACTACACTGTTGAACAGCCAGCGGAGAAACAGCGGTTCTTGTAGAAAGATTTGTTTGTAGTTATCTAAAGTAAAGTGTTTGGGCAAGAAATTAATTTCGCCGCTAACAATTTCGGAGAGGGGTTTAAATGAAGCGGAAAGCGCCCACAAAAAGGGGATGAGGGTAACAATCGCATATAGCGCCAGTACAGTATAAAGCAGCACTTTTAACCAGGAGATGCGAGAGATACTGTTCACACTCTTTCGCCTCCGAAGAGTCGCCGCTGAATCAGAGTGATAGCAATGATAACCACTGCTAGCAAAAAGGCGATCGCAGCCCCGTATCCCATTTGCAAGTTCCGAAACACAGCTTGATATATTAGTAAAACTACAGTCAGAGTGGCGTTGTTAGGCCCGCCAGTGCCGTTAGAGAATATATAAGACTGATCAAACAGCTGAAATGTGCCAATTATTCCCATTGCCACTACAAAGAAGGTAACGGGTTTGAGCATGGGAATTGTAACGTAGATAAATTTTTGCCAGCCATTTGCACCATCCAGTTCTGCTGCCTCGTATAGTGATTGAGGGATATCCTGTAAGGCTGCCAGGTAGATGACCATGTAAAACGGTGCTGTTGACCAGATGTTCATAATCATGATGCCTTTGAGTGCTACAGCCGGATCGCCCAACCAGTTGTAGGTGGGCAGCCTCAAAAAAGCGAGAAAATTATTGAGTAGCCCATTAGTGTTATAAATCCACATGAAAATTAGCGTCAGCACAGCGGAAGAGGTGACAGTAGGCAAAAAGTAAAGGATGCGCCACCAGTTTTTGCCGCGAATGCCAGAATTTAGAGTAACAGCGAGGAATAAGGCCAAAATAGTTTGCGTTGGCACTACAATGGCGACATATTCCGCTGTATTCTTAAGGGCGATCCAAACCCGTTCATCTGCTAAGAGGCGCGTAAAGTTACGAAAACCAATGAAATCGTACTCAATACCGCCAAGAAGTTGGACTCTATGAACGGAAAGGAAAACCGCCCAAACAATTGGCAGGACTACAAAACTCACCAAAACCAGAATAGCGGGCGTCATGAACACATACCCAGCCAGATCTTCTGCGATATTCCACCTGGCTTTTCGTCGACGCCTTCTTAAATCAAACACTAAGGTACACCTCCGCCTAATCACGCACCCTGTAGCTGTAGCGATGGTTGGCGCATGATTGTCTATTATACTCCTTCAGATAGATGAATGATTTTCACTAAGTAGTTAGCTGGTATTGATGGCACTACTCCATTGCCTGGATTAATTTATTAGCTTCTGCCTGCGCCCGTTGCATTGCTTGCTTGAGGGGTTGTTGTCCTAGTAGGGCGCTGACAAATTGGTTGTCAAAGTTATTCATGATCGCTGCGGGATGCTTACCTGCTTGCCAAGGCATGGCGTATTCAACTCCTGCCAAAAACGCAGACCGTAAAGGGTCTTGTTCATAACCCAACTTCTGTGCTACAGATTGGCGTGTTGGCAGGGCAAAGCCTGTTGCTGTCCACTTTTCCATACCTTCTTTGCCCGTGAGATAGGAAATCAACTCCCAAGCTTCGGCTTTGTGCTGTGACTGTTTGTTCATCACGTAGGCAACAGTAAATACCATCGTACCTTTTTTGTCATTAATAGTTGGTACTTCTGCGGTAGCAAAATCAAGCTGAGGAAAAGTTTCCTTCAGATAGGGAATTGCCCAGTTACCCTCAATTACCATTGCTACCTTGCTTTGACCGAACATTTCACTACCTGAGTTTGTCCCGACATCAGATTTTTGCGCGGAGGTGCGGTCTTTTTGATACTGGTCTACTACTAATTGCAATCCCTGCAACCCAGCCTCAGAGGCGAAGGCTGCATAACCATTTTCATCTACCAGTTGCCCACCAAAAGCTTTGATTTTGTATGCCTGACGCGCTAACTCTGGAATTACTCCATAGCCGTATTGGTCAATTCTACCGTCTTGATTTTTATCTACTGTTAATTGTTTGGAGTAGGTACGCAGTTCATACCAGGTAGTGGGAGGACTAGTTAAGCCAGCCGTAGCAAATGCTTGCTTGTTATAAAAAAGGGTAAGGGTAGAATAGTCTTTGGGCAGACCATAGATATGGTTGTCGTACTTAAAGCTGTTAATTAATGTCTCTTCAAAATCTGGCAAGTCAAATTCAGAGTTAATATAAGCATCTAGTGGTTCTAGAACGTTCTCACTCATCAGGAAAGGAGCCTCAAGAGCATCCAGATAGAAAACATCAGGTGCTGCTTCGCCAATCAAGCGTGTTTTAATCACATCCATGTATTGGTCGGAAATGACTTCATACTTGACTCTGAAACCTGGATGCTGTGTCTCAAAGTCTTTTAGTACTTGTTTCAATAGTTTTTGCTCAGTAGGATCTGAACCCCAACCACTAAGTTTAATGACAACTGGGGTGGTTGCTGTGGAAGCGCTAGGTAGGGATAGGTTTTGGCAACCGAACGCGCAGAGGGCGATCGCTACCATTAACATTAAAGTTAAGAAATTTAACAAGCTTCTTTTTCTCACCGCAGGATGAAGACTCTTTCACCCAACTTATAACTTCTCTGGTGCCAGATTAATTTTGCAAAAATTAAATTTTTATTTAGAAATGCAAGGTAGAATAACAAAGAATTACAAACACTTTAAGGAAAAATGTGTTTAAAAGCAACTTGATTAATGTTACTTTATACACCCAAACACACTCCAAAACTATATAGAAAACGTAACTGTTTCAGGCTGGTCAAGGGTAAGGGTTAATAGTTATTGATTAGCGCTCAATAACCAACAACAACCTAATTACCAATTGCCTATATGCCAGGCTCCACAAGTAATTTTACAACTGATTTTTAATTTACGCCCACCTGCTTAGTTCATGAACTCAATTCAGGTTGAATCTACTTTGCCTCTGGTTCCCGAAATTTCTGAGATAGCAGTTGCACAAACAACATTATCTCCTGCTTCTACCCCAAAACCCAGCCCTACAGTTTCAAAGGATGCTATTCGCAATAGTCTACGAGCCTCAACTTTAGATGGTGTGTTTGCAGGGGTTTTTAGCATCACCACTGGTGGTATTTTACTCAGTAATTTCCTAGTCGAATTAGATGCCAGTCCGATAGCTTTTGGGGTACTCTCCTCTATTCCGATGTTGGTAAATTTTATTCAGCCTTTGGGCGCTTACCTATCGGAACGCTCAACCAGTCGCTGCAACTATTCTCTTTTGGTTTACGGGCCTTCTCGATTAGTTTGGCTGATTCAGGTAATTGGTATTGCAGCCTTCAGTTGGGGACTGATTAATTCCCAGCAGTTAGTATTATTGACGCTCTTGATTGTGCTATTGAGCCATCTATTTGGCGGATTGGGGAGTGCATCATGGCTGAGTTGGATGGCGACATTAGTCCATCGGCGTTTGCGAGGGCGGTATTTTGGAATACGCAGTAGTGCCGCTAGCTTAACCAATTTGATTTGCGTACCTTTGGCAGGGCTAGCTGTATCTACTTGGCACGGTGGTACTCTCCAAGGTTATGGAATAGTTCTGTTTGTGGGCATGCTATTTGGACTGATGAGTTTGATATGTCAGTACTTCAAAGTAGATGTGAACCCGCAAGAGGAAAATGCTACTGCCATCAGGATTGGTTCTAAAAAAGCAGTGTCTTTAGAAACAAATAATACTATTAAGCCCACACCTAAAGCTAATGCTTGGGAGAATATTCTCAAGGACACTAATTTTTTAGTATTCCTGCTTTACTTCAGCTTATGGATGTTTGCTGTTAACCTCAGCGCCCCTTTTTTTAACCTTTATATGTTGGATAATCTTGACTTAGATGTCAGTTGGGTGACGCTCTACAGCAGCCTTCAAGCAGGGGCAAATATGTTAATGTTAATTCTCTGGGGCAGATTGGCAGATAAAATTGGTAATCGTTTTATCCTATTTTTGATTGGAATTTTAGTTGCGATCGCCCCTTTGTTTTGGTTAGGCATTGGTCATACTTCTCTAGATGTATGGGTGTGGTTGCCTATGTTACATATTTTTCTGGGAGGAACTTGTGCAGCAATTGATTTGTGTGGCAACAATATGCAGTTGGAAGTTGCACCCACAAGAAATCAATCCATATATTTTGGGATGATAGCTGCATTTGCTGGGGTGAGTGGCGCTTTAGGTACAATCCTAGGTGGTTTTCTAGTACAGAATAGTTTCTATGGAGGCTTACCAGGATTGTTTGTTATCTCAAGTATGTTTCGACTGGTAGCGCTTTTGCCACTCACCTTCGTACAAGAGAGACGAGGAGAATCTTTTATACAAACATTCCAAGGACTGCGATTATTTAGCAAAAAGCTAGCTTAAAGTTAGGGAATAGGGGTTGTTAGTTGTTAGTTGTTGGTTGGTGGTTGTTGTTTGTTGGTTGGTTGTTCTAAAGAACCACTAACTACTAACCACTAACTACTAACCACTAACCACTAACCACTAACCACTAACTACTAACCACTAACCACTTTTTATTCAGCGACGCTAGAACTTAAAGTCATTGTCTTCTCCCACAACACCATACTATGAGTTGTTGTTGCTGTGGGAGGCTGGTGTAAGGCAATCAATTGGGCTAAAGTTTTCTTCAGCTGGGTACGAGGTACAATTTCATCGACAAACCCATGCTTAAGTAAATCTTCAGCAGTTTGGAAATCATCCGGCAGTTTTTCCCGTAGAGTTTGCTCAATCACTCGCCGACCTGCAAAACCAATGGTTGCCTTTGGTTCTGCCAAGATGATATCACCCAACATCGCAAAACTAGCAGTAACACCGCCTGTGGTGGGATTAGTCAGAATAGGAACATATAATAGTCGTGCTTCTCGGTGAAGTTCCAAGGCTGCCGAGATTTTGGCCATCTGCATCAGTGAGAGCATTCCTTCTTGCATCCTAGCTCCACCCGAGGTACAGACGATAACTACAGCATACCGTCGCTGAGTGGCTTGTTCTATCAAGCGGGTCAGTTTTTCGCCAACGACGGAACCCATACTACCACCCATAAAGCGAAAGTCCATCACACCAAGGGCAACTGGCAAGCCGCTGATTTCACCTAAACCTGTTTTGACAGCATCTACCAAGCCAAGCTTTTCTTGGGTTTCTCGCAGGCGATCGCTATAGGCTTTGCGATCGCGAAATCCTAAGGGATCGCTGGGACGCAAATGCTCATCTATTGGTCTCCAGGTACCGGGATCTATCAGTTGGCGAATGCGCTCATCACTATCTACCCGATTATGATGTCCGCATTCAGTGCATACCATCTGATTAGCCCTAAGGTCTTTAGTATAAGTCAAGACTCCACATTTAGGACACTTATTCCACAGCCCATCTGCTATTTCGCGTTCTTGACGTTCAAGGCTAATAGATCCAGATTTTCGTCGATTTGCAAACCAGTCAAATAAAGATTTTAAACCACGTGATTCTTCGTTGTTCGCCATTTGTTTCTTATGCCAGTGGGTAGTTGTCAAAAGCAGGTTAATCCGCTTTGCGGAGTCATTTGTCCTTTGTCATTTGTCATTTGTAGTTTGTTTTTACCAATGATCCTTACGGGTTCGCCAGTCGCACCCTGCACCGAAGCCGCCCTGCGGGCGTCTACATGGGGGACTCGGGGCCCCCACGACCGACAGGGAGTGGGGATTGGGGGAGAACCCCCTATAAGTGCGCGCTGGCTCACCAATGACTAATGACGAATGACTAAATCACAAATTTAGTCTTTTAAACAATTCAGACTTTTTGCATGCATCTTTGGTTGCCAGCTTATCGAAAATAAGTAAACCAATTCAAGCCTCTTGTTCTTCTTGTGGGAAACTTATAAATAAAATACAATTGGTTATCTGACACGGTTGGGTATGACCTAAAACCTGTTAAAGTTTTAACAATTGAGGGTATTGTAGCTTTGTGTTAATCCCGAACGGAGATTACAAAGAATTAACAGGGGTGCCAGCCCCAAAATAGAATAGGACTTCGCCCCCAACTCAATAATTCTTTTTTGTATCTTATGAACAGCTAGTAACTGCTGCATTAGTTCTGCTTGCCAACGGGTACTAGTCGTGAAGAGAGTAATTCAGGTCACAGGATAATATTAACAGAAGTTAAGTCGCACAAGGGGTAATGAAGTTTACGGTTGCGAGGTAATCGTTGGTGGTTGGTAGTTAGTGGTTAGTGGTTAGTAGTTAGTAGTTAGTGGTTCTCCAACAACCAACAAACAACAAACAACAACCAACAACCAACAACCCATAATAAATTCCTTAAGTCGCATTAAAAAATAATCGCAGATAGCTAGACAAGATGATCTCGCCACTAAACAAGGTGATTATCGATCCAAGAGCAAGAAAAGGTCCAAAAGGCATCTTTTGACCCCATTTCTGAGGCAGCACCGTAGGAAGATTTCCTTCGTTAGAGACATCCACTCTCACAGAAGCCTTGCTACGCTTCGCGTCTATCCGACGGCTTTCCCCAAGATGGCGATCGCCGTACTGCGATCGCAAAATTGTAACACCACCTACTAAAGCTCCCACCAAGCAAGCAACAAAAGCAGCTAAGAGCAAATACTTCCAACCCAGCCATGCTCCCATCATGGCTGCTAACTTGGCGTCACCTCCACCCATTGCTGTTTTACCAAATACTATTGAACCAACTGTAGCGATCGCATCAAACAGCCACAAACCCAACACTGCTCCTACTATCGCCATCATCAAGTGATTTGCTAATGTTGACCAGCTACTACCCTCTGGCAAAAAACCAACCATAACTTGAAATGCTATGCCCAATACCAACCCTGACTGAGTCAGTGGGTTAGGTAAAGTCATCGTATCTAAATCAATGAGTGACAGCGCTAGTAACCAACTACAAAATACCCAATATCCTACCGTCAAAACCGATACGTTAAACATCCAAAAAAGCAGTAAAAACAACACTCCCGTTACCACTTCTATCATTGGGTAACGCAGAGAAATTTTACTTTGGCAATAACGACAACGACCTCTTAGCCATAGCCAGCCAAAGACAGGGACATTATCGTAAGGTTTGAGTTGATTTGAGCAGTGAGGACAGTGAGAAGGGGGAAAAATAATCGACAACCCAGCTGGTAGCCGATAAACCACAACATTGATAAAACTACCTACAGATGCACCCAAAGCGAATACGATTAAATTCGCCAGAATGACAATCAAGATGTCCATATTGTCATTTGTCCTCTGTCATTTGTCCTTTGTCAAAAGCTAATGACTAATGACCAATGACTAATGACTAATACATGTACGATTCAATTTGATTTAAAGGCACAAAACATTCTTGGGGTAAAAGGACTGGTTGATTAGTAAAAATTACCTTACCCCGGTGATTAACGCGGTTAATTGCCACACCAGATGGTTGACCAGCCATTTCGGGATGTACCTCACAGTAAGTGTAGTAGATTTGCCCAGCAGCTCTGACGACGGCAGGATCGATCAAAGGCGGCTGGTTTTTAGGGCTGGTAGGGCTAGTATGGCTGGTAAAGTTTGCTTGTTCTTGTCGTAAAGCGTACACAACTTACTGAGTTTGGTTACTAGGTTTGTCTTAATAGTTTATACGAAACTTTCAGCAATGGTTGCCAAAATTTCGGTTGCTACTGTTGAAGCTTATTCTTCAAGGATCTTAATCAGAGTCTCGCCCATAGCACGGCAACCTAGAAGTTGCATACCCGGAGACATTATATCCCCAGTTCGAGCGCCGCTTTGTAAAACTTGCAACACTCCTTTTTCGAGAAAGTCCGCTGCCGCGCCTTGGTTTAATCCGTAACGGAGCATCATTGCCGCACTCAAAACCTGGGCGAGGGGATTGGCTTTATCAAGTCCCGCAATATCAGGGGCGGAACCGTGCACGGGTTCAAACACTCCTGGGCCAGAAGCACCCAAACTGGCAGAAGGCAACATCCCAATACTGCCAGTGAGCATAGCAGCAGCATCAGAAAGAATATCACCAAACAAATTACCCGTGACGATCGTATCGAACTGTTTGGGAGTGCGTAACAGCTGCATGGCAGCATTATCCACATACATGTGAGTTAGTTCTACATCCGGATATTCTGTTGCCAATTTCGTCATGCGATCGCGCCACAACTGCGATACTTCCAAAACATTGGCTTTATCGATCGAACACAGCTTGCCTTGACGTTTCCGTGCTGTTTCAAACGCTACCCTGCCAATGCGCTCAATTTCCGATTCCGTGTACGCCATTGTATTCACACCGCGCTTTTCCCCAGTTTCCGTTTCAAAAATTCCCTTGGGTTTGCCAAAGTAAATTCCACCAGTGAGTTCGCGCACCACCATAATATCAACGCCTTCTACAACCTCTCGTTTCAAGGTAGAAGCGTCTATTAGTTGAGGCAATATTTTTGCTGGGCGCAAATTGGCAAATAATTCCAAACCCGCACGCAGTCTGAGTAAACCAGCTTCTGGACGTAAATGTGATGGTAGGGAATCCCATTTGTAACCGCCAATCGCTGCTAATAATACAGCATCGCTGTTGCGACATATATCTAAAGTTGCTGCTGGTAGAGGTTCGCCAGTTGCGTCAATTGCCGCACCTCCTACCAGCGCTTCTTGGAATTCAAACTGAATATCAAATTTTTTCCCTACGACCTTCAGCACATCTACCGCCACAGCCATAATTTCGGGTCCAATGCCATCGCCAGGAAGTAGGGTAATGCGGTATTGCTGTGCCATAGTTCGTTTTGACTGGATGAGTGTTTAACCGTGCAGAAAAATTTTCAGCTTCAATATAATACCGAGCAAGTGTACCTATGGATTTTTTAATTTATTTATTCACCTTTGTTAAGAGATATATAGTAGAAGCGCCCAGAGCATTCGCAAACCCAAACCGTCAAGAGTCAAGAGAACGTCGACTTATGAGCAGGTCAGAAATTATAACGCACCCTCCATCAGTAAGACTTTTGACATAAAAACAGTATTGTAAAATAGAAAAAGTAGGATTCGAGGGACCAGTTCACTGGTCAAAAGTGCTTATCGAGACTATTTTCGGTAATCTTCAGGGTCTAAAGTCCAGCCAGCTAAAGCAACTACAGCGGCTGTATCACCAGCGCATTCCGGGCGATCGCATCACTACGCCCGAGTTTGCCCAGCGTTTGGCAGCTATTAGCACTGAAATCAATCAGCCTGTATGTGCCTACCTCAACCGTCGCGGACAAGTAATCCGCGTAGGCGTAGGCACTCCGCGTCAAACGCAAATTCCACCGTTGGAATTACCCCGTTACGGTGCAGAACGACTTAGCGGTATCCGTTGTCTTGCCACCAGCTTGAAGCCAGAACCCCCCAATGAAGGGGCTTTGACGGCTATGGCACTACAACGTCTTGATGCTCTAGTGGTGCTTAATATTACTGGGTCAGGCTTTCAAAAGCGGGGTGGTGGAGCTACAGGGTACGTCAAAGAAGCTTATTTGGCGCACCTCACATCGCAAGAGTCCCGCGCCCTAATTACTAGTCCTTCTTCGTTCAAAGCACAGGGAAGTAATTTCCAATCTCCAAGTTGGAGTGTGTCACCACCCATAAGCTTGGATGTGTTGACAAAGCAAGACTTGATTGAACTGGTCGAAGGACTGGAAGAGGAGTTCCGGCGGGAATTTGTCGCCCAAGAAGTAGATACTGACCACGATCGCGTGGTAATTGTTGGGATAATGACCGACGATCTGTCATCTCAACAATTCCAAGACACTGTAGCAGAATTGGCACGGTTAGTAGATACAGCTGGCGGCGAGGTATTGCAGACACTTTGGCAAAAGCGATCGCGCATTCATCCCCAAACAGTAGTTGGGGAAGGTAAGGTGCAAGAAATCGCTCTCACAGCCCAAACCCTAGGAGCAAATCTCATCGTCTTTGACCGTGACCTTTCACCATCTCAAGTCCGCAACTTAGAGACTCAAATTGGTATCCGGGTTGTCGATCGTACCGAAGTAATTTTGGATATCTTTGCTCAACGCGCTCAGTCTCGTGCTGGTAAGTTACAAGTAGAACTGGCACAGTTAGAGTATATGCTGCCGCGACTAACTGGTAGAGGACAGGCAATGTCTCGACTTGGTGGCGGTATCGGTACTCGTGGTCCTGGTGAAACCAAATTGGAAACGGAACGACGTGCCATTCAGCGCCGTATTGCTAGATTGCAACAAGAAGTAAATCAGCTACAGGCGCATCGAGAACGCTTGCGACAGCGGCGACAACATCGGGAAATCCCCTCCATAGCTTTAGTTGGTTATACCAATGCAGGCAAGTCTACCTTATTAAATGCCCTAACTAATGCTGAGGTTTACACAGCCGACCAACTATTTGCTACCCTCGACCCCACTACGCGCCGCTTGGTTGTTCCCCATGCCGTAACTGGTGAATCTCAAGAGATTCTACTTACAGATACGGTAGGGTTTATCCACGAACTACCAGCATCTTTAATGGACGCCTTCCGCGCCACTTTAGAAGAAGTCACAGAAGCTGATGCTTTACTGCATTTAGTAGATTTATCTCACCCAGCTTGGTTAACTCACATTCGTTCAGTGAGAGAAATTTTGGCACAAATGCCAGTGACTCCCGGCCCGGCGCTGGTTGCTTTTAACAAAATTGACCAAGTGGATAGTGAAACTTTGACTCAAGCGCAGGAGGAGTTTCCCCTAGCGGTGTTTATTTCTGCAAGCAAGCGCTTGGGATTAGAAACTCTACGCCAGCGTCTTGGTCAGTTGGTTCATTACGTCAATTCTTCTCAGTAAAAATTTAGGTTTCCACACAAATAAAAATTCAAACTCTCTGAGAATCAAAATTCAGGATCAATATTAAATCCAGTTTAAATAGCCTCCTTCTTTAAAGTCCGCTGTAGCGGACTTTTTTGTTTTGTCCTTACTTATATTTTTCAGTAGAAATACGGCTTATTTAAATGAAATTTATATTTATCAGTAATAAATATAAAATTTACGTTGTTTATTAGGTCATAAATCTCGTGTAAATATGGAATTACAAGCATTAATTTAGATATAAAAATTCAATTTTAATATTATCTTTTCTGTGAAAACACTAATTTTTAAAATTCAAGTCAAAGCCAGAACAAATATAAAGATATCAAGAAAAAACGGTAACAACTGAAGCCAAATATCAAAGTAATAAAGATAATAGTAAGCACTATAAAACAACAGGGTGCAAATATACCTGTGGAAGATTTGGTGAATAAGATAGAAAGGAAAAGTAATAAGATGTCTAAGCGTTTTTCAAAATTAGCTTTTGGAGTATCCACCGCATCTTTAGTGGGACTCTGTGTTACTAGTTTTGCTCCCGCAGCTTTAGCAAAAGCCCCAGGTAGTGGCAAACCTGATACCAAGCAACCTGACACCACTCAAACAACTAGCAATACCGGCAGCACTACTTCTAGCAGTAGCAGTTCCACTGGTGGTTCAACGCAGTTAAGCTGTAATCTTACTGATGTCTTAATTGGAAATACTACTGCTACAGCTTGTAAGGGCCCCTTTGATGGTAATGACACAGGAGCAGGAAATCCTTTACTTACTGAGTTGAATAAAGGTCTGTTTGATATTGGTTCTAACGTTACTTGGTCATTAGCTGGAAAATCGGACTCGGACGAGAACAATATTTTTGGTTTTGAAGCACAAAATGGCTTAAGCACTGGTACATGGAGTTTAGATAAGGCGCTGAGCAGTAATACTAGTAATGGTCTTAGTACCTTTGTGGTTAGCCTCAAGACTAGTACCAAATATAGTGCCTACCTCTTCAAAGACATTGATTTTTCTCAAACGAGTTTACAAGGAATTTTCAATACCATCGGTGTTGCTTTAAATGGAAGTAGTACACAAGGTAAAGCGTTATCTCACGCCTCATTATTCGTAGCCACTTACGCAAAGCCCAGCACTATCCAAAAAGCTAAAGTTCCAGAACCGAGTGCTTCCATAGGTCTTGGTCTAGTTGTAGGTGGAATGGTCATTGCCCGCCGTCGCAAGTCTAACTCTGCTGTGCAGAAGTAAATGAGCAGATGATTTAGAGGTCGAAAGCTACGGTATGAAGGGACTTGTAACTTTTGATTTATTTCTGATATGACATATTTACTCCAGATTCCAATCGCTCTCTAACACCTCTAAAGGTTTACCCGAACCTGTATTGTAGTCGCAGCTTTGGGATTGTTTGCTGTGGGTGCCTTGAAACTCAAAAATAAAAATCAACAGCATGTTTCCCAGAGTTAAATTGAGTGAATTTTTCCTGAACTCAAACTAGGGCTTAGAAGCGCTTAGCACTTCTAAGCCAGTTTTTTAAGGGTAAACTTTTCATCAATCCGCAAACCACAGGGGAATAAAGTTTGAGCTGAAAAGTATTACTGCACGATAGTTCACTACGCATCACTATGATTTCTCCTCTAAACTTGAACCGACAAATACCATACCAAAGCAAACTTAGTTGATTCACTACACTTATATGACTCGGTAAATACTGAAAAACTTTTGTTTTGATTTTAAGGTTTATCAGTATCATTCATGAGGTTTTTAGTATTTAAAATCGCATATCATCTGTTTGTTACGCAACTGGATGCAATTCTATATAACTATTATGGGCTAAGCGTTTGGTTGAGTCAGCTATTAAATTTTAATGGCACGATCACCAGCAAATGCCCTTATATAATTTTATTGTTTAAGTATATATTTTTACTATATAAAAATTTTCAGTTTTATTCACATCTTCTACCCTTCGGGTTCGCCAGTCCCCCCTAAAGGCAGAAGCCCTTCGGGTTCGCCACTTTCCCATCTGGCACCAAGCCAAGACGGGAAGTGGTCTCACTCCTGAGGGGGCTGGTCTCACCGCCCTGACGGGCGTCTACGCCAGTCGTACCCTGCACCGAAGCCGCCCTGCGGGCGTCTACATGGGGGACTCGGGGCCCCCACGACCGACAGGGAGTGGGGATTGGGGGAGAATCCCCTATAAGTGCGCGCTGGCTCACCACTTGCAACTCTCTGGAGGCAGAGCCTCTGGCTCTCGCAATCGTAGGGCTAAGCTCTTCCCGCAGGGTATGGTGCAAGATATCAGAATAGATACTTTGCTTGTATTAGTCTACTTAGCGCCTACTTGGAACTAGCAAAGATGGGATGAAGTACCCACAGCCAACAACAACATTCTAAAATTAAGAATTATTACATCAAGTAGAGGACGTTATGGCTGCGAAAGTAGAAATTTACACTTGGATGACTTGCCCTTTTTGCATCCGTGCCAAAAACTTATTGAAGAAAAAGGGGGTTGAATTCGTTGAATACAGTATCGATGGAGATGAAGCAGCACGGGATAAAATGTCTCAAAGAGCAAATGGACGGCGCTCTTTACCGCAAATTTTCATCAACGATGTTCATGTTGGTGGTTGTGATGATGTACACGCTTTAGAGGCCCAAGGCAAGCTGGATAATTTACTAGCTTCTAGTAATAGCGTGTAGATCCAAAAGGGTTGCGATGGCGCTTTTTGTTCGGAGGCGATCGCAAATAAGCCAAATCATCAGGGGATAATCTAAATTAAATGACCTTGAAATTTGCTGGCAATTGAGGCAGAAAGCGTGAAACTGGCTTTTATTATCGATCCCATCCAAACCCTCGACCCATGTCATGATACTAGCGTTGCTCTGATGGAAGCAGCGCACATCATGGGACATGAAGTTTGGGTGACTCAAGCAAGTTTGTTAAGTGTAGTAGAAGGCAAAGCTTGGGCAATCTTAGAACGGGTGCAACTCGTACCGATAGAACTAGTGGATGGACGCTGGGTAGCGGCAAATCCTTGGTACAAGTCGAGTGAATGCAATTTCATTTGTTTGGAAACAATGGACGCCGTATTTATGCGGACAGATCCACCAGTGACAGTTTCCTACCTCTATGCCACGTACATTCTCGACTACATTGACCAAAACAAAACCCTGGTGATTAACAGCCCTAGTGGTATCCGAGCGGCAAACGAAAAAATGTATGCGCTTCAGTTTACCAAGGTAATTCCAGAAACCATTGTCTCCGCTGACAAACAGGTGATCAAACAATTTGTAGAAGCAAAAGAGACAGCGGTTCTCAAACCACTGGGTAATAAAGCTGGCGAAGGGATTTTAATTTTACAACCGAGCGATCGCAACCTTAACTCTATGATCGAACTCAGTACCCTCCAAGGTCGGGTACCTGTTATGGTACAAAGCTTTATACCAGATGCTAAAGAGGGAGACAAACGGATTATTCTACTTAATGGCGAACCGATAGGATCTGTCAATCGCCTGTCTGCAAAGGGCGAATTTCGCAATAACATGGCAGCGGGCGGTACAGTTGCTAAAACCGAGATAACCCCTAAAGAGTATGAAATATGCTCTCAAATAGCTGCAACGCTACGTAGAGATGGCTTAATCTTTGTTGGTATCGACGTTATCGGGGGCTACTTGACCGAGGTTAATGTCACTAGCCCCACTGGAATACGCGAAATAGATCGGCTTGACGGTACTCGCCTTGGTCATCAAGTGATTCAATGGGTCGAGCAGGCAAAAAATTATAAATTATCGACTATAAACTTATGAAATTTCCTAGCATTCATAATTTGATCCCTAGTTTTTTAACCTCAGCCTTGCTTGTTTACAGCTTGCCACAACAAGACCCACCGTCATAACCACCAGCTACCGGACAACCGTAGATCTAATGTTACTGCATTCAAGTCTTAGACAACTCATGACTTTAAATCCAAAATTCACTTGTATTGTCTTGATATTAGCTTCACTCAATAGTGACAGCAGTATTTAGAGATTTAGGCTACGCCCGTATAATTTCCGGCACTTAGCAAATCTACGTAATTGCAGACAAATTGGAAGCTAAAGCACTAATAGATGCTGTAATTCAGCTTGGTCAGTTGGAATAATGACTATGTACTGAAAGACTACAAAGGCGAAACAATTGTCCATATTACTACAGGCAGAAACAGACACTAGGACAAAGAAATCGACAGCGAAAAACTGCCTCTGTTTTTTGTACCAAACACGTTGGTGGATATCCGAACGAGCAGAATTTGTCCTAATTCATTTGATTTGTAGGTTGCGTGGACGAGTTTTATTAATAACTGGCTATATCGGGGATGGCAACTGAATTGCTTACCCCAAACCCCAGTGAAACAATGGAATTAGAAATGAGCAGCCAGAAAGCTGATAGTACCAAACGCCTGTAGGGGAGATTTTCCACAAGCTAATAACTTAATTGCGTGGTGGCGTCCGCCGATTTCGCAGAAAATCAGGAATATCCAAGATCGGTCCTTTTTCTTTCGGTTCCGGATTTTGTGTAGGGGGATTAGCTGCGGGAGGCTGGGGCATTGGTCGTCTTTGTGGTGAGGATGATAGTGGCCGGCCTTGGGTGACGCCTGGCTGTTGCGCGGCTGGCATTTCACCAGTAAATCCAGTAGCAATGACAGTAAGCCTCACTTCTCCCTGGAGTCTGTCATCAATTACTGCCCCAAAAATAATATTGGCGTTGGGGTCAACCACTTCATAGATTGTTTCTGCTGCGGCATTCACTTCGTGCAAAGTGAGATCGCTACCACCAGTGATATTAAAGACAACTCCTCTAGCTCCTTCAATAGAACATTCGAGTAAAGGCGAAGAAATCGCAGCGATCGCCGCTTCTCTGGCTCTGGATTTTCCAGAACCAATACCGATCCCCATTAGTGCCGATCCTGCATCTGCCATTACTGCTCGCACATCAGCAAAGTCAACGTTGATCAAGCCAGGAATAGTGATGATATCAGAAATGCCTTGTACCCCTTGCCGCAGCACATCATCTGCATAGCGAAAAGCTTCTTGCATCGGCGTTTGCTCTGGGATCACTTCCAGCAGCTTGTTGTTAGGGATAATAATCAACGTATCCACCCTACTTTTCAGCCCTTCGATGCCCTGCTCTGCTTGACTAATGCGACGGCGTCCTTCAAAGACAAATGGACGCGTAACTACACCAACAGTGAGAGCACCCATTTCTTTGGCTACTTCCGCCACAATCGGGGCTGCACCCGTACCAGTTCCACCCCCCATACCAGCAGTGATAAACACTAAGTCGGCACCCTCTAAAGCCGTAGCAATCTCGTCCCGTGATTCCTCAGCAGCTTTTTGACCAATGGCAGGATTGCCACCAGCTCCTAACCCTCGTGTCAGCTTCTGCCCTATTTGTAGGCGGGAGGGAGCAGCAGCTAGAGTGAGGGCTTGGGCATCGGTGTTAATTGACCAAAACTCCACCCCACTTACATCTGATGCAATCATGCGGTTAACAGCATTACTGCCGCCACCCCCCACACCAATCACCTTAATGTTGGCAACTCGACCGGGAACAATGTCGCCTATTCGGGTGTCTTCGCGCTCGATTTTCTTGCTGTCATTGTTCTGCCCGAAGCTCAGCCCTGAATTATTAAATGGGTTGGTGGAGTTAACAGCTAGTGAAAAAGCAGATTGTCCTGGAGACTGGGAGTTTCTATAGGTAAGCCCTTGGTTATTATCAAGTGTCATTGGATTCACAAAGGTAGATAAACGACTTTTTAAGGTGTTATTCACCTAAGAGTCAACTATAGTTTGACGCTGCCATAAACTGTGGCATTGTTCTTCTTGTTCTCACTACTTCCAACCTTTTCAGGATTGGAGGCGGGAAAATTTACTATGGGATAGCCATCAAGGCACCTGTTTGCACAGCTAATTCTAGAGAAGTATACCTACTATTTATCTAAAATTGACTTATATAACTTCCGCTAGACATTAATATCTTCAATATCTTCACTGCTTTTTCGCTGATTGTGCTCGGTATACCTTTGGTAATCTCAATAACCTCTCCCTTTTGCTGCTGATGATTTACTTTAGTCATTAATTTTACAACTGTAAGTGATATTTTTTTTCTTTTCTCACTAGAAAAACTAATGAAACTTGGTATAAATTGGAAATTAATAAAGAATTTAACCACTGTTAAAAGTAATTAATTCTTGCCTTTGAATTGCTTCTACTGATAAAATTATTGTTTTTAAATATACGTTTATTCCCCGAATTACTTATACGCGGGAAATACTGAGCTAATTGTATTATTTATCAAGACGCGGTGCATCTTGCCTGTGCTAATCATATGTTCAATAGAATTCACCATTGTAGATAATTGCAATTTAAGACACAAAATTTCCCTTGTGTTTACCTACCCTTAAACTTGAAGCAACTTAAGTTGGTACAAAGGCACACAGTCATCTTAGATTTTGTTTGCAAATCTTGAACTACTTCACTCAGCGAAACAGTAGCTTGAGATGTCTCCAACTCCTGTATTAGAAAAGGGCAAAGCAGCGTTGCTCCCAAAGTAATCTATTTATAGGGTATCAAATGCTACATTATAACTGCATGGATGAGCAGGTAATAGAATTAACTTAACTCTAGCGGGTCTGGCGTTGACTTGAGGATTAGGTAGGTAACAGGCGTTTTCCAAGTGGGACGCCTTCATCAAATTGTCTGGCATCATTGCACCCCATTGTTAGGTGTTAGGGTAATAACTACTATCTAAAGAGGGAGTTTGCAATTATACTCCCCAATTTTAATTTAGAAGTTAACGCTGATTTTTATGGAATGGATTACTGGAGAACCAAAAGTAACAAATATATTTTTCAGCATAAAACTTCTTTATTGACTAGGAGCTTTTTTCTACATCAAATACCTAAATATTTTTTCAGGGGGTTTTGGAATTAATTTCTCTGCTTTTTTGATTCATTTGTACTAAGGGATGTTCTGGATTTCTTAGATCGATGTACTCTATTTGATTGGGATTCAGTTGTGAAGGTAAATGGCGTATTTGGGCAAGTACCTGGATATGTTCGGGCAACTGAGAACTCGGTGTACCCAGATGTACTGGGCCTAGTTCTGTTTTCAAAATTAAATTCGTTGGGTCTTGCCAATCAATTTCCATCACTTTCACAGGACTTTTACTTATGGCTTGATAGAGTGGAGACCAGTAGGGACGATATAGTTCTGGTGAGCCAATCACTTTTAACTTTGGTAGCTCTACTCTGGAATTTAGCGATGTAAATTTTTCTAAAGGCATCCATACGCCATTAGCATCTAGTAGCCCTACGTTTATTGTCTTGTTGTCGTTGTCAATGTTTCTTTTCCCTCGGCGCGTTTGAGCGATCGCTACAGGTACTCTTTCTTGAACTTGGACTAATAATCCGGGAGGAAACAAACGACGACTAACACTAGCTTGTGCAATGGTAGGTTGTTGCTGCAAAGAACGGGCGATACGAGACGGTTCAACCCGCCATAAAGACTGAGGATAAGATAGGGTCAGCAATGACTGAACTTCCTCATCCGAAAGTAATTGATTGCCTGAAATCACAACATCTTTGGAATTTTTGAGAACCCAAATTGGTTGAATGCTTATCCACAACAGACCACCTGCTAAACCAGTAACAGCTAGGGTTTGCCAAATAGCCTGAATAAATTTTACCTGCCGTTTTTTCCGTAATTTATTACGGCGTCCTGCTAGAATTGTGCGGGAAATTGATACTATGCCAGCCATTCAAACCCCTTCCACACTTTCAGTCTAAATCGTTATTGCACTCCTCTCATTCACTAATTTCAGTCAAAGCTGCTGGTGAGGTAGAAACGTCATCCTTAAGAAGTCTTTTGAAGTAGTAACACTTTACAGCAGCCAAACAAAGATTGTGGTGCTTGTAACTTTTTACTATTCAAGTTTGCGGTGTTGGTTTTAAATCGAATGTAGCCTTTTCGCTATGAAGTGACAGCCATCATTTCATCAAAAAGGCTACAACATGATATTGACACATTAACCGCAATATGCAGTGCTTTGAAAATAGAATTGAGGAATAAGCGGAACTGAATTATACTCCAATTTTGCGTTTGCCAAGGAATTCTCTATTACATAAACGCTTACTATTTAGACTCCTATGAAAAGGAGTGTGATGTCTATTATAGAAATTTGTATCATGTATTACATTGATGTAGTTATTGCAGAAAATAAAATTAGACATATATACTGTTGCTGGTTGGCAAAATTTAGTCATAATAATCACTATTACATGAAATAATTGCTTAATAGACTGTTATTACTACTCTGTAGTAGCTGTTACTGTTACAACACAAATTAAAACTTTTGCATTTAGTTTATTTTGCGGTTGTACCGGAAAATCTAGTCACAATAATTGTCTTTAGTTATAGCTAGAGATTGTCAAAACCTCTGAAGCAGGTGTAAAAAGGACAATACAATTAACCGATCGGGGATGATAATATCCTTACTACGCTACGGACATTTGCTTGCGGCAGTATATGCACTAAGTAGTGTTTTAGCATACCTCAAAAGAGAGGTAGGGAATATTTGTATATAAGCATACAAATCAAATTTGCATCTACATGAAAACAGCACTAAATTTGCAACGCTTTTATCAAGCCTGTAACCCCAGCAAAACGCTGGTGATGGGTGATGCATCGGATCGACAATACTACATAGACTTTTCTGATGTGCGTGGCTGCAAAATCGTGGAGGAATTGCAGCGCACCATCGTCCGTATTTCTCCTAATGACCCAACCTGCCAGCTATTTACAGGTCATATAGGCTGCGGTAAGTCTACAGAATTGCAGCGCCTCAAGGCAGAACTGGAGCAGGCAGGATTCCATGTGGTTTATTTTGAATCTAGCCAAGATTTGGATATGGCAGATATTGACGTCAGCGATATTTTGCTGAGTATAGCTCGTCAAATTAGTGCTAGTTTAGAAGCCATAAATATTAAAGAGAAATCAGGTTACTTTGCCAATCTGTTTAGGGAAATTGGGGATTTTTTACAAACCCCGATAGAGTTATCAGCAGAAGCAGAGTTGTCTTTGGGTATTGCTAAAATCAGTGCCAAAACCAAAGATAGTCCTCAATTGCGGAGCCAGCTGCGACAATACTTGGAACCACGTACCAATAGTATTTTGCAAGCAATCAACGAAGAGTTGTTAGACAAAGCAGTTCAACAATTAAAGCAGCGTGGTAATAAAGGATTGGTTGCGATCGTTGATAATTTGGATCGAGTAGATATGCGTCCCTTGGCATCTGGGCGATCGCTACCAGAGTATCTTTTTATTGATAGAGGCGAGCAATTACGCCGACTCAAATGCCATGTAGTTTACACAATTCCCTTGGCATTAATTTTTTCCAATGAGTACGAGACACTCAAAAATCGCCTTGGAGGTGGCATTGCTCCCAAGGTGTTGCCAATGGTACTCGTGCGCCAACGAGATGGTAGTGACTACGAACCAGGAATGTCTCTGTTGCGTCAATTAGTTCTAACAAGAGCTTTTCCCGAGGTTCCTTGGAATATCAGACCGACATTGATCCCAGAGTTATTCGATACTCCACAAACTTTGGATCGCTTATGTCGCATTAGTGGCGGTCACATTCGTAATTTATTGGGACTGCTGTATAGTTGCCTGCAACGGCAAGATCCGCCTTTTTCTCGGGATTGTTTAGAAGCAGTAATCAAAGACTACCGCGATGACTTGCTACTAGCAATTGATGAACATGTCTGGGAATTGCTATTGGAAGTAGTTAACCAACAGAGTATCAAAGGCGAGTCTGATTACCAGATATTGCTACGCAGTATGTTTGTCTTTGAATACCGCGATCCCACAGGGCGTTGGTTTGGCATCAGTCCGGCGTTGGCAGAAACAGAAAAAATCCTTGCTTGGCAGCAAAACAAGTTAGTTCATAATTCATAATTCATAATTATTTCTGGTTCTGTTTGGAAATATGACAGAGTTGCAATTCATAACAGCCCAGAGTGCCAGTGAAAATCAGCGTTCTCTGCAAAGGTTAATTCGGGCGATCGCACTCTCTAAAAATCAATTTGCCTTGATTTTAGTGCGATGCAATTATGGGCATTTATGCGACCAAATGTTAGAGACTCTCCGCTCTTTAACAAAGGATATATACTTGCGAGAAATTTTTCTTTGCCCATCAGCAAAGGCTCTACACGCCACGATAGTCTCAGAACTATTTCTAGATAATCCTGCCGTTGTCACAGATTGTTTACCATCTGCTGTAATGGTTTTTGGTCTGGAAACAGTTAACGCCCTAGAAGACTTACTTATTGGTATCAACCAAGCACGAGATATCTACGCCGATAGTTTTCCTTTTCCTCTGGTATTGTGGCTCAAAGATGAAGTGGCAACATTGCTGTCTAGATTAGCACCTGATTTTAAAAGCTGGGCTGCAACCACGATCAAATTTGAAATAGCAAAAGAAGATTTAATTGCTTTAATCAAACAGCAAACGGAATCTTTATTTGCCAAAGTTTTAGCAGCAGGTGCCGAACAGTTTTTATCCAATGCTGCCCTTGATTTAGATCCAAAATCTCAGCAACGCCGCGAAATTGAGTCAGCACGTTATGATTTGCTTCGCCTTTATAACGTCAAATTGGAACCAGAATTAGAGGCCAGTCTCGAATTTGTTTTAGGACGCGATCGCTATGCTAATGATGAAATTGAAGATGCATTAGACTATTTTCAACACAGTCTGAAGCTTTGGCAGCTTTGCTTAGATGGGGGGATAAGGGGATGGGGGGATGGGGGGATGTCTTCTCCCCACCACCCCATCACCCCACCACCCCATCTTCTTCGACAGGCTGTAGTACTCTTCCACATGGGACTGTGTTATCGTCGCATGGCTGAATTACGTCCTGCTCTTAACAGAAGATACTGGCAAGATGCGCTTTTTTGGTTTAGGCAATGTCTGGAAGTGTTGGAAGCAGCACAAAGAAAAGATTTGGTTGCTAAATTTATTTTGTCAGCTTGTGAAATACTGCAACGTCTACAAGCCTGGAAAGACTTAAAAGAATTAGCTCTCAAGTCTCTAGAACTGCATCGCATCTACGGCACAAAGGCACAAGTCGCCCAAGACTATGGCTTTTTGGCTGCTGTGGCAGCTTCTGAGTCCAACTGGATAGCAGCCCATGAATTAGCGAATTCTGCTCTTTCTATTGCCGAGGAAGATCCAGAAGTTTCGCGACAGCAAGAAAGTTCTTATCTCCTTTTGCTAGGGCGCACGCAGCGGCATATAGGTGAGTCGGAAGAAGCCGTCAATAATCTGGAATGGGCGAAAGTTGTTTGTGAACCGCAGTACGAACCATCGCTTTACTTAGAGATAGTAGATGAGTTGCGATCGCTTTATTTTGTTGAGCGTCATGACTACCTAGAAGCATTTAATCTCAAGCAAGAAAAAATTCAAATCGAGCATCAGTACGGCTTTCGTGCCTTTATTGGTGCAAGTCAACTGCAACCACAACGTTACAGAATTAATCCTGCTTTACAGTCGCAAAAAAATACAGCCTTCCCTGAAGAAATTGCTCAAGAAATCGCCGCTTCTGGAAGGCACCAAGATATTCATCGTTTGATTGAAAGAATTACTCGTGCCGACTGTAAACTGACAGTTATTTACGGCCCTAGTGGCGTTGGTAAAAGCTCAATTCTGAAAGCTGGATTAGTACCAGCATTGAAACAAACTATCATCGGAGAACGCAATCCTTTACCGATAGTCTTGTCTGTTTATACAGATTGGTTGACTACTTTAGGGCATAGTATAAATCACGCGATCGCTCAAACAGAAATAGCTATTACTACAGACTTTTCAACCAGCATCTTATTAGAAAATTTGCAATACTTAGCAGAACGTAATTACACGATTATTTTAATATTAGATCAATTTGAAGAATTCTTTTTTGTTAATAAGCATCCATTAGAAAGATTAGAATTTTACAAATTTTTTAGCGAATGTTTGAATATTGCATATGTAAAGATTATTCTCTCTTTAAGAGAAGATTATTTACATTATTTATTAGAATTAGAAAGACTAAGTAATCAGAATCATGATACTGCTTATGACTTGGGTGTAATTAACAGAAATATCCTTGACAAGGATATTCGCTACTATTTAGGCAAATTTTCTAAAAAAGATGCAATCGGTGTTATTCACAGTTTGACTCAAAGTTCTCATCATGAATTAAGTCATAAGTTAATTAACCAATTAGTGCATGACTTAGCAGGAGAAAGTCAAGAAGTACATCCGATTGAATTACAAATAGTCTGTGCCCAACTGCAAACAGAAAATATTACTACAATTGAAGAATATAAGCGTTGCGGCGGTTCAAAAAAACTGGTTAAGCGCTGGCTAGAAGAAGTTATCAAAGATTGTGGTCGGGAAAACGAACAGATAAGTTGGAAACTACTGTTTGAATTAACTGATGAAAAAGGTACGCGACCGCTAAAAGCGAAAGATGATTTAGTAGTGGCGTTGGCAAAAGAGGGAGATGGGGAGATAGGGAGATGGGGAGTTGGGAAGAGAAATTCACATCATCATCCCATCAAAAATTTGGAAATGATTTTAGATATATTGGTGGGCAGTGGATTAGTACTGCGAGTACGTGAAGAGTCTGGCGATCGCTATCAGTTAGTTCACGATTATTTAGTAGAACCAATTCGTCAAAAAAATAACTATGGTATAGTTGCCGAACTTGAAAAAGTTCGATTTGAAAAAAC
The DNA here is from genome assembly GCF_000517105.1 of Fischerella sp. PCC 9605. GTDB lineage: Bacteria > Cyanobacteriota > Cyanobacteriia > Cyanobacteriales > Nostocaceae > PCC9605. The sequence goes on from NZ_KI912149.1 coordinate 242,500, forward strand.
TAGAGCGGAAGTAGCTCAAAGGCTCAGCAAAGAGCAACTCAATTTAGTTTTACAAAAACGACTGCGAGAAGCACGCATAGCAGGTGTAGTACTGGCAATGATGTCGGCAACCATAGCAGGATTATGGTGGCAAGCCGACTTACAAAAAAGAGCAGCAGTTCGCGAAACCCTCAGGGCTGAACGTAGCGAAACTAACTTAAAAATTAGCGCCATCACTGCTGCTTCAGAAGCTTTGTTTACCTCTAATAAAGAATTTGATGCCCTGTTAGAAAGCTTGCGGGCTTGGCGGAGTCTTAAACAAGCAAAAGGAGTCCAATCGGACACTCGGATGCGGGTAGTGACAGCCTTACAACAAGCAGTTTACGGCGTCACAGAAGTTAATCGTTTAGAAGGGCATAAGGATATTGTTTGGGGCGTAGCGTTCAGTCCTGATGGTCAATTGTTGGCATCAGGTAGCCGCGATCGCACCGTGAAATTGTGGCGTTCTAACGGCGCTTTACTTCAAACCCTCAACGCCCATAGTGATGCGATCGCTGGTCTGAGTTTTAGCCCTGATGGCAAAACCCTAGCTTCTGCCAGTCTCGACAACACAGTGAAGATTTGGCATCGTAATCCAATTACAGGAAAGTTTTACTCAAAGCCTTACAAAACCCTCCAAGGGCACGCTGATTGGATTTTTAGCGTGGATTTTAGCCCAGACGGGAAGTTTTTGGCTACTGGTAGTAAAGATGCAACTGTCAGACTCTGGCGTCGGGACGGGAAATTAGTCAAAACACTACGCGGACATCAAGGTTGGGTGAACTGGGTAAACTTTAGTCCTGACGGCAAGTTCATTGCCTCAGCTAGTGATGACAAGACAGTCAAAATCTGGCGACGAGACGGGAAATTAGTTAAAACTTTGTCAGGACACCAAGAAGGAGTAACTGCTGTAGCTTTCAGTCCTGACGGTCAAATACTGGCAACAGGAGGTCGAGACAAAACAGTTAAGCTTTGGCGGCGTCTGGGTAAAAGTGGTAAAGATGCCTATAAATTTCGTCTTTACAAAAGTTTGCAGCAGCATAGCAGTACGGTTTGGAGTTTGAGCTTCAGTCCTAATGGTCAACAGATAGCTTCCGCAGGTGATGACGATACCATACACCTGTGGAGTGTCAACGGTACTTTACTCAAAACCTTTAAAGGCCATAGCGGCGCAGTTGTGAGTGTGTCTTTCAGCCCCAACCGCAAACTGCTGGCATCAGCAAGTTATGACAAAACTGTGAGACTGTGGGGTTTAGATGCTCCAACATTGCCCGTCCTCCAAGGTCATAAGGATCGAGTTTTGAGTGTTGCTTGGAGTCGCGATAGTAAGATGTTAGCCTCCGGCAGTAACGACCATACTGTGAAACTCTGGCAACGAGAACGCAGTAGCGGTAGAACTCGTCTTTACAAGACTTTGGCAGCACATGCAGACAAAGTTCCCAGCGTTAGTTTTAATCCCAACGGTCAGATGCTGGCATCGGGGAGTTATGACAAAACCGTAAAACTTTGGGGGCTTGACGGTCATCTCCTCAAGACGCTTCCAGGACATAGTGATAGCGTCATGAGTGTCAGTTTCAGTCCAGACGGCGAGTTGTTGGCATCAGGTAGTAAAGATCGGACAGTGAAACTTTGGAACCGTGAGGGTAGCTTGCTGAAGACTTTAGTAGGGCATAGCGGTTGGGTAAATAGCGTAAATTTTAGTCCTGATGGGCAAGTTATTGCTTCTGCTAGCGATGACCAAACAGTGAAACTTTGGCAGCGAAATGGTAATTTGTTAAAAACTTTCTCACCCCATGAAAGCTGGGTTTTGGGTGTAAGTTTTAGCCCCACTGACCATTTGCTCGCTTCCGCTAGCTGGGACAACACTATCAGGCTGTGGCGTTCTGATGGCACGTTGTTGAAAACTTTGTTAAAGGGTTACAGCGATAGTGTCAACTCTGTAACTTTCAGTCCCAACGGTGAAATTCTTGCCGCCGCCAGCTGGGACAGCACTGTTAAACTCTGGAGTCGCGATGGCAAATTGATTAAAACTCTGAATGGACATCACGCTCCTGTATTGAGTGTTAGCTTTAGCCCCAATGGTCAAACATTAGCATCTGCTGGTGATGACAACTCGATTATTTTATGGAATTTAGACATGAATGACTTGCTGGTGCGCGGTTGCAACTGGGTAAGTAACTATCTTCGGTACAACCGCAATGTTGATCAGCGCGATCGCAGCATTTGTAATGGTGTTACTACCCAGCGCTAAAGTTAAGAGGGGTAGAGAGGGAGATAGGGAAAGAGGGGGAAATGTAATAACAAATCTCTCACTCTCCCCCTCCCCCTCCCCCTCCCCCTACTTCCCCCACTCTCCCACTCTTCCACTTCCCCACTCCTCTCCAGAAGTAGCCTCTGGTGGCAAATTTGTTAGAAACGCTTGTAGCCTCATCCTTTCTATGTAAGGCCAGCCGCCTTCTGACTCAATATCTTTCAGTAGTGAGTACAGCGCCTGACGGTTATTCGGCAAACTCTCTTGAAAAGCTCCATCTCGGATCTCTCGGTGTAATTGCTCCAACTGTCGCAGTAAAGCTAAAAGAGCTATAGTATCTTCTTGACAAACTGCTACTGCATCATGTACTACCGTCGCTATGTCTTGCAGCTTACAAGATAATTTCTCTAACTCAAAAATTTTGCCGTTGTTCATGCTACCTTCTGTAAATTGAGGTCAACTCAAATTTACCGAAGATTTTTTACTTCTATACTTTATCAGCAAACCTCCTCAAGGAAAAAGTGGAAGGGCACAAAGCTTATTAGTGTTTGGCCATTAACTGTTGTGACTTCTGAACAACACTGAAGATGCTTAGTACAACTTGTTGGTTAGATGATATCTTGCACACCGATGTAACAGCCCGGAGGCTGAGCCTCCAATTCCTCGTTACCAGGTTGAACCTGGTAACGAGATATTAGAGCTTCTGGCTCTCCCACTCATAGGGCAAAGCCCTTCGGTGCAGAGTAGCGTGCAAAATGTGAATTAGCTAAATGCGATCTCAGTCTTGTTGGTAAATGTGAGAGCACTTTGATTTTGAGTTATAAAAAATCGTATGATCTGGCTGATCTCCCTATAAAAATATGGGCTGTATGTAGTGGCGGCACATACATCACACAGAACGACAAAGGCGACACTGTGAAGGTAAGCCCGCTGGTCACGCTCACGGACACTTAGCAGTAACCCAAAAAGGTTGTAGTAACGGTACACACCCGCTCTCAACTGGGTAAAGCTTTCCGGAAGTCCAAGCTAGCATCCTTCTTAGAAGGAACCAGTTCACGTCGTTGTCTATAAGGGCGCACTCATCCACGCGCCGAAATTTAATCAAATGCCGCCAAGGATGAAACTGCTAGTTTTGCTTCCCTTTGACAATACATCCCAATTAGATGCTTGTCCTAGGTAGCCTGTTGTTTAAACTTCAGGCTAAAAAAAGCGACTCGTTTAATTACGTTTAGCAGAGAAAAGTTGAAAACAAACACATCCGTGCGGGGTTTCTCTCCGTTTTGGAAAGTGTGTGGATGAACGGCGGCTTCCGCCAATCAAAACTTCGGTGCAGTTTTGCGACTTAAGATATTAATTTTTGACATTGAGGTTGACCATGAGGTTTCGCGCTGTAATTGTTGCACTCTTAGCTTTGTGCTTGGGGTTATTAACTGCTTGTGGTGAGGGTCCAGTTGCTGGCTCAGATATACTCACCTACGACCAAATTAAAGGCACTGGCTTGGCTAACAAATGCCCCCAACTGGCAGAAACAAGTCGCGGTTCTATTCCCCTTGATGCTAGCCAATCCTACGTCATAAAAGAACTTTGCTTAGAACCAACCCAATTCTTTGTGAAAGAAGAACCTGCTAATAAACGGCAAAAGGCAGAATATGTTGCTGGCAAATTATTGACTCGTAAAACCTACTCGCTCGATCAGATTCAAGGCGATCTGAAGATCAATTCAGATGGTAGCTTGACTTTTGTGGAAAAAGATGGTTTTGACTTCCAAGCTTCTACCGTGCAATTGCCTGGTGGTGAAAGAGTACCTTTCTTGTTCACTATCAAAGGTTTAGTTGCTCAGTCACAACCTGGCATGACTAGCATTAATACCTCAACCGATTTTGAAGGTGCTTTTAGGGTTCCTTCCTATCGTGGTGCGACTTTCCTCGATCCTAAAGGTCGTGGTGTCGCCACTGGTTATGACAATGCTGTGGCTCTCCCGGCTCAATCCGATGATGAAGAACTCACCCGCGCTAACGTCAAGCGTACTGATATTCTCAATGGCAAGATTTCTCTGTCTGTAGCCAAAGTAGATAGTGCTACTGGTGAAATTGCGGGTACTTTTGAGAGCGAACAGCCCTCTGACACTGATTTAGGTGCTGGCGAGCCTAAAGATGTCAAAATTCGTGGTATCTTCTACGCTCGGGTTGAACCAGCTCGTGCTTAAATTCTCTTGAAAAGAGAAATTTACACGATAGGGCAAAAAATCTGATCGCCCATTAGGATAAACCAGGCTAAGCCTGGTTTATTTTTGCTTTGAATATGCATGCTGATAGAATTGGAAATTTTCCAACAGTTAGAGCAAAATATTATATTGATTTCAGATTATTTTTTAAGTATTTACCCTGAGAAATACTTACTATTGATTTTATTGTATCTTCCTGAATTTCGGTTTATATCTATACACTTCGCCAGGCTTAGCATTACATAAATTAAGTACAATCTCGGTTTTGGTTTAGGTAAAAAATTTTATATGTTTTGTATGTAGTTTTCAACAACTGCAAATCATAACTAAAGTTCATTAAAAAATACTCATTTCACAAATTTGAATCGTGGCAGATATTTTCATCAAAAAATTTTGATCTGCCACAGAGGTTGCTTTTGCGTACGGACACGTATGCACTATTGCGGTTTTGTTTGAAAGCAAATGCTTGACTGTTTGTTCGACTAAAAAACACGGTGCTATGCCAACCACAGTCACCAATGAATTGAAGCATGAAATTTTGCAGTTGTTGCGAGAATATCAGCAATCTCACTCGGCAAATGTTCGCAATCAACTAGTGAAACTCAATTTTGGACTGGTGAGAAAAGAAGCTCATTACTGGATAAATCAATGCCATGAAAGCTATGAGGATTTACTCCAAGTAGGCTGTTTAGGTTTAATCCGGGCAATTGAAAGATTTGAAATTTCTAAGGGTCATGCCTTCAGTTCCTTTGCCATTCCCTACATCAGAGGTGAAATTCAACACTACCTCAGAGATAAAGGTGTTACTGTACGAATTCCTCGCCGCTACTTAGCGCTGCAACAGCAGGCAATAGGAGTTTCCCGTTCTTTACGGGAAAAATACAACCGCCAACCAACAGACTCGGAATTAGCGGCAGCACTGGAAATTTCCCCAGATGAATGGCAGGAAATTAAATTAGCATGGATCAATCGTGCTCCTTTGAGTTTAGATGTACCAGTGCAAGATGGAGAAGAAGGTTCTACTAGCTTAGGAGAGTTAGTTCCCGATCACCGCTATCGCAGTTTTCAACTGGCACAAGAAGATCAAATTCGTTTGCAACAAGCACTCTTTCAACTGGAAAAACGCACTCGTGAAGTATTAGAGTTTGTGTTTTTGCAGGATTTAACACAGAAACAAGTAGCAGAACTACTAGGTATTAGTGTTGTCACTGTTTCCCGTAGAGTAAAGAAAGGGTTGGACTTATTAAAGCAATCAATGGGCGTGTTAGAAGAATAACCGTAAAACCTAGTAAAGGGGTATGGACGTTTAAGTGGATTTTTTTAAAAATCCAAACTCCAATTTGATAATTATTTCCCCCTTATACGCTTACACGCTGATGATTTGGCAGTGTTAAAAATAACCCTTACAATGCGGAAAAGTAGGTTATAACGGTATCAGATTTCACCCTTGATCCAAAGTTCAAGTATGTTGATTTCGATACGCAAATTTACTGATGGCTTTAGAGAAAGGCTAATGGGCATAAATTCAAAAATATTAGTTGTCGTCATTTTGGCTTTGGCGATCGCTTCCTGCACTTCGGAAGGTGAACAGCAATCTGGTAATCCGACACCACCTATTAACACACCCGCAAAAACGACAAAACCAACTGCACAAACGTTTAATAACCCTGTCGTGCCTGGAAAACAAGCCTTACAAGTTGCTTCTGCAACTCCTAGCTTGATTCAATCAACAAATGCGACAGAAAGAGTAAATATTGCAGCAAAGTCAAAAGGGCGGAGTGACCCATTTGCCGAAATTGTCGGTCAATATCCTCTGGGAGTGTCGAATACTACTATCGGCATCAGACCTGTTCCCAAATTACCACCTCTACCAGTTGCTACATCTAGAGGTACATTGATAGGAGCAGGAACGCCTCAAAGACGTAGTGCAGTCATCAGTGCCAGGTTGAATCAACCAAACAACAATATAAATAAAAGAGCGATCGCTTCAGCACGGTTATCAAAATTCAATCGTCTTCCTACTTTGACTCCGGTTCTGCCTGGAGTGTTGCCCCAGGTAGTACCCAATCAAACCCTTGCATCCGTATTACCACCACCCCCACAACCGGAGTTAGCAAAAGCAGTTTTTGTAAGTGGCGTAGTTGTGGTTGGTAATGAACCCCAAGCAATTATCAAAGTACCAAATGAGCCAACAAGCCGTTATGTACAGTCAGGACAAAGACTGGCAAACGGAGTGCTAATTAAACGTATTGAAATGAATGAAGGTTCAGAACCGATCGTAATTCTGGAACAATATGGTATTGAAGTTACCAGAATGGTTGGAGAAGCACCTGCCAACAGCTCGCCAGCAGCAACAACCGCTGCTATCGAAAATCCTGTTTCAGCAGCATCACCAGCCCAAAGTCCTGTTCCTGTTGGATCTTCGTAAAAATGGAGACAAAAGAAAAAATTGAATTTCCTGGTTTACCTTTAGCTGTATATCGCGAGATAGCAGCTCATTTGCAGCAAGTAGAAGGAGTGGAAGTGAGTTTAATTCCCCAGTCCTCTCCACAATTTGATTACAACCAAAGCCAAATAAGTGGCTTGTGGATTTCATTAGCTGCTAACTCTAGTTCTCTTAGTCGGCAACGGGTAGAGCAAATTTTGGCTTACTATCGCACTCGCTATAGTGTTTGACGTATAGAGTTGTATAAAGTAGCCCTTTGGTGGTGCAATCCCAAACAATAAGTTTTCTTTGTGTCTTAGTGTCTTGGTGGTTCAAGAAAATTTATTTTTTCACCACCAAGACACTAAGACACCAAGTTGAATCAGGAAAAACAGGCAATGAAAGCAGATTTTTCACCTATCTTGAAAGGGCTGTTCTATAAAGTTACGTATTGACAAGTTGATACTAAAATTATTTGGTGGTTAAAAATTTGCAAGCAAGTAGCAGTAAATTCAGGTAAAATTTAACAGCAACTGGGTGCAACCATTGCCGATTTTGCCAGTGTTTTCACATAAACAACATTTGGGGTGATGCAATTATAATTTGCTGAAGTAAACTGGCAAGCAAGGTAAAGCAATTATTACAAGTGCGGCTCTATGGTTAGGCATCACTGACAATGGAACACTGGCAATTTCTAATCCAAAAACAGGGCGATCGCTCTTGGCAGCCCTTGGAATCGCCAAACATAGCAATATTAGAAGGTAAGTATAGAGTTGTAGCTCGCTCCAACCTTGTAAACACGGATGTGGAGGTACGGATAACTCACTCCTCAATTTTGGAAGTACCACCAAAGCGGCGCATTCACAAGCGATCGCGTCGTACTAATGCAGAAGGCTTAATGGCAGTAATTCCCTTTACCTACCTCAAGCCAGGAATGTGGGAGTTGCAATGTTTTGGTGATTTGATGTCGGATCTTCTCGGGAAATCCTGGCAGTATAGTGTCCAACTCCAAGTTTTACCCCAGGAAAGAGATTGGGAGATGGGGAGAATGGGAGATAGGGAGAGTAAGCATACTATTACTGAAGCTAGCTTGGTAACAACTGCCTTAGTAGAATCCGCAATTGTGAAGCAAAATAATGGTTCTGCTACTGTTCTTGTCACTGAAAAAGAAGAAGATGCAATTATCAATCAGCCTGTTAGCCCAGTTTGGTTAACAGCAGAGACAGCTGAGCAGGTTTTACAACACTTGGTAGATTTAGCTTTACCCTCTTCAGAATCCCTTCTAGAAAATGAAAAAGTAAAAGTAGAGGATACTCAGCCAGTTATCCCAGAACTACCATTGCTGCTGACTCTAGATGAAGAAAACTATATAACCCATTGGGGACAAACTCTGAGTATTAATGGGTGTGTGCAACCCAGAGAAACAACTCATTTACCAAGGCTATATACTGGAGAACTGCGAATAGAATTGCGCTCACCTCAAGGCTTGGAAATATTAACCCAGGTACAGCAAAGCTTACTAGAAAAGATACTACCGTTTTCCATAAAATACCCAATTGAGATTCCCGCTGACTGTGAGTCACAGCTAATTCTGGGTGATATCAGTTTGTATGGCACACTAACGACTGCTGGAGAAGCCATACTGTTAGCCAGCCAATCTTTTACAATCACAGCTGATATTACACAACTACTGGCAATCAGCGCTGCTGCAAATGAGAATAAACGTGAAGAATTAGACTTACAGGATAACTCTAACGAACCACCAACGCCAGAGCCATCCGTAAAGCTGGATTTAGAACTGTTCAATATCGTCAAATCCAAAAAAATAGCTCAGTCTTTGCTAGTCCATCCTACTTCTAAAAGCCTACCACCGCTACTTAGCTTTTCTCATAAATCTGCTGAGCGTTCGCCGCAACTGCCTAAGCTTCCTCAACTCAACAATCAGATTAATACTGCTGCCGTTGCTTCAGAACCTTCGACACATTTACAGCATTCGGATCAAGAAAATACTCGCATTACTGTTGAGCTAGCAACAATGGACACCACTGCTATTGTTGTTTCAGAAACTCCAACAAAGTTGCAGCGTTTGCACAAAGAGGTTTCTTTCGCCATTGTGAAGCGAAGGGCAAGAACAGGTACTACTTTTCCATTCTTGAGGCGGCTAAAAGCTTCGCCTAGCGATCGCCCAGAAGTCAACGCTGAGGCGCTAAAGGCATTGGACTTGCATATACCTGAAGACTCCCAACCCACAGACTTAAAAACAGTGGCTAATGACGATGCACCTGAATTAGTAACAACAGATAAAGCACAATATTCAGATGACTCTTTTGATGACTCTGTAGCAGTAGTTGTTCCGCGTAGCTTGGAATTATCAACAGCCCAAACTTCCTATACATCCCCTTTGATCAGGAAGTGGATGCACAATCATGGATACTCTTTGCCCGAACCTATCGACGTTGAATATGAGGACTACGATACCTACGTTCCAGCTAGCGAAGGGGTATCTGAAGAACAGGAACCGCTAATTATTAGTACTGAGACTGTGAGTTCAATTGCTAATTTATCGTTAATCTCAGATTGGGAGACGGAACCAAAGGAAGACAACGAAGACAGTGAAGATAACCAAGACAACGAAGGCAAGGAGAGTTCTCCCCTTCTCCCAGACGCGCCATGGCGCGTCTCTACATTTCCCCCTCCTCCTCCTTTTGCCTCTCCTTCCTATGAGATGCTATCTGTTCCACATACGAAGACACTGCCAGCTTGGCTAGCAAAAGAAATTGTTGTAGATGATACTGATAGCCAAGAAGAAGCGAGTGCACACAGCAGTAAACTCTGCCAGCAAGAATCATTCTCTTCGGCGATCGCACCAGAAATCATCGAACCTTTGCCAACTCCACAACTGTATGTACCTGAAGGTGAACTGATCTCTGGCAAGTCTGTGAAGGTAAGGGCGCTTTTGGATGGCATACGCCCTGATATTGCAATCAAGTTATGGGTTGAAGATTGTCAAACACGCCGATTATTGGACAGGCCGCGTTTGTTAACAAATCTACTGCCAAACTCTGCGGGAGGATTAGAAGCGATCGCTAAAATTCACATTCCTCTTGGCTGTTTAGAAATTCGCTTGGAGGCGATCGCTGTAGATATGGAAACCCAACAGGAAAGTCACAAAGTCACTGTTGTGAGGACTGTGATTCCAGAGGATTTAGCAAATTTGCAACTAGATGAAATGCTGGGTATTTAACAAAGCAGGAAATGTTAAACAGTCGTTTACAAACAGTCTTCCAGTGTTAAAAATCTTTAGAATTTAGAAAATAAGGCAGAATTTGCAGTAAGCTCATCTTGAATTGTAGTGTGATTTAAAAGGAATATTTACTATGGATGCTTCACTTTTGGCTGCTTCATACTCTGCTTCATTTTTGTCTCCTATCCTCGTTTACACAATTGGTTGGATTCTGCCAATTGCGACATTCGCGTTTATGCTAATTTACATCGAACGCGAAGATATTGCTTAAATTTGTTAATTGTTGGTAGTTGATGGTTGTTTGGAAAAACTAACAACCAACAAACAACAACTAACAACCAACAAATAAAAATTAATACCGCCTATCTCTTAAGAGATGGGCGGTTTTTTTAATTCTGATTTCTAAACTGTACGCTAGAAAATTCAGACTATTGATATTAGGTTCATGCCAATATTAGACAGAAGAACCTAAGCCGGCGTAGGCTCCATAAAAGAAAATACCTACAACAGTAATCACACCTAATCCCGCGATTGTAGCAACAATCCACAGAGGAATTCTCCCACTTCCAGACACAGCTATTTCTCCTCCCTAAACACAAAATCAACCTATGTTAATTAAACAAGAATTAATACCAGTGCTTCCAGTTTAGTTAAAGAAGTAACTGGAAAACAGAATCCCTAGAACAAAAACTAGTAGTAGTCCCAGGTACAGTGAAGTCCGGTTAAGTTCAACCGGCTGATTATTGGGATTGGGGCTTCTTTCCATTATTTTCTCCTAGCGTTGAATAAACTGCATTGCGGCGATCGCGCCCAAAAAGAACACGGTTGGCACAGCTAGGGTGTGAACTGCCAGCCATCTTACGGTAAAAATTGGATATTGTACTGGTTGGTTAACGTTATTGCTGCTAGTCATAATTTCAAACTACTTGGCAATTAATTCTTCAACTTGTTGTTTTGCTTCAAAACGGTTATTCACAATTGGCAATTCTTGCCGCGCTTGTGGGTAATACTCGTTAGGCCGAGGTGTGCCAAACACATCATATGCCAAACCTGTGCTGACAAATAACCAACCCGCAATAAACAATGCTGGGATGGTGATGCTGTGAATCACCCAATAACGAACGCTGGTGATAATATCAGAAAATGGACGTTCTCCAGTACTACCTGACATTTATATCCTTACCTCCATCGTTGTTGTTAATGAATTTATTATCCTACAAACTTAAGAAACAGTTACATCTTGCAACTTCTTTCTCAGAAATAGGAAGGATTGCTTAAACTTTTGTTACATTAACCTGCATCGGATTTAGAAGCTGCTGCAATATTTGGTTGATACTTTAGCAAATAGCCGCGATCGCCTATTACAAATCCCTGTTCTGGTGAAAAGAAAACTATTTTGTAAAAATTAGCAGGAACTTCTTCTACATCACGGTCTTTTTCCCAAGTTTTGCCACCATCAGGACTTCGCAGCAAGTTACCACTACCGCCGCTTACCCAAATTTCCTCAGGCGTGCGATACGCTAAATCAAGTAAACCCCAACTTGTAGACAGTTCAGGGTATTGGGCTTCTAGCCATTCCTCAGGTTTGGCTGGTTCGCTAAACTGTACTACCCCTCCCCGCGCTAGCATCCACAATTGCCCATTGTCGGCAAAGCCCATATTTTCCACTCGTCGGGAACTATTGCGGTTGTGGGGTACCCAAGCATTTTGACCCGGTTCCCAAGTCGAGTAAAAGTTACCTTTAGCGGAAACGGCAACATATTTACCATCAGCAGAACGTTTCATGTTACGTACCACACCGACAGCTTCTTCTACCTGGGCCTTCCAGTTTTGACCCCCATCTGTAGTTTTATATATTGCTCCCACATCAGTAGCCATCTCAGCTGATTTTGCTCCTAGTGCCAGGATATTAACCGGATTGCCAGGAAGCTTTTCGCTTAAGGGAACCCGCAACCAAGAACGACCTTCATCAGTACTGTGCAGTAGCAGAGAAGGTTCGCCAACAATCCATCCTTCCTCTCCTGCAAAACTGATAGAGTTAAAGCGGTATTTGTCGTTATCTAGTTGAAGTTTGATGGACTGCCAAGTTTCGCCACCATCTTTAGTTTCTAAAAGAGTAGCGTTGCTGCCTACGAGATAACCATGCTGAGGATTGCCAGTAAAAGCAATATCCAACAATTTTGCATCTGTACCTATAGAAATTACTTCCCAAGGGTTGTAGCTAGTCGAAGGAACTTTACTACAACCGACACACATGATGACAACAGCAAACAGGGCAATGATTCGTTGCCAAATTTTCATTCTTGAACGCATTTCTATCTATCTATTAGTTTTTTGTAAATTTGTTTATGGTTACTTACTTTAGGTGAGGCATAGCCCCACCTAATACTTAAGAGCGCGTCTTATTGTAAGCCATAAAGACTGAGAAAGAACAAGAAAGCAAGGGCTAAACCACCAAAAATCAGAAGATTCTTCTGAGTAGGGGTCAAGCTATTGACACCGAAGCCATAACCGAGATTTTCTTGGAAGCCAGAAGCCTTACCCGCAGGACCAATATTGGTGAAAGCGTTCTTCTTTGCACTACAAACCGGACAGCGCCAAGTTAGTGGCAGTTCTGCGAAAGCCGTGCCTGGAGAAATGTCATGTTTTTCGTCCCCCTTGTTGGGTTCGTAGACGTAACCACAGGAACGACACTCATAGCGGTCTAAAACTGGATTTTCAACAGTTTGTTCGCTCATGGCTGTAGCATGGGTGAGGGTCGAAGCTTAAATATACGTTAAAAATTATGACATAATTGTTAGGTTTTTCTATCACAAGCAAAAACGAATCAAATAACCCCTGGCTATATTTTCTAAAACTCGGAAATATCAAATGGATATAATGTAAAAGAAAGTAACAGAGTTGTTTTCACCTATAGCGGTAGATATCTATTGTGTTTGTCCTCAGCGGTTACGAGTACCTTCTAGGCTTCTTAATCATCTGTAGCCTAGTGCCTGCCTTAGCTCTAGCAGCATCCAAACTCCTGCGACCTGGTGGCCGCAGCCCAGAACGGCGCACCACCTACGAATCCGGCATGGAACCCATCGGTGGAGCCTGGATTCAATTTAATATCCGCTACTACATGTTTGCGCTGGTATTTGTGGTATTTGATGTGGAGACAGTGTTTTTATATCCTTGGGCAGTTGCTTTCCACCGTCTGGGTTTATTGGCATTCATAGAAGCGCTAATTTTTATTGCAATTCTTGTAGTTGCCCTAGTTTACGCATGGCGTAAAGGAGCTTTGGAATGGTCTTAGATGCTAATTTAACAGCTAAAGATTTGGAACAGCAGCAAAAAGAGCGCATCCTCAGCCCGATTGGTCGTCCGACAGTTACTCAAGAACTGTCGGAAAACGTGATTTTGACCACGGTTGATGACCTCTACAACTGGGCACGTCTTTCCAGTCTTTGGCCTTTATTGTTTGGTACTGCTTGCTGCTTCATCGAGTTTGCAGCAATGATTGGCTCCCGATTTGACTTTGACCGCTTTGGATTAATCCCCCGTTCCAGCCCTCGGCAAGCTGACTTAATTATTACAGCAGGTACGATCACCATGAAGATGGCACCCCAACTGGTGCGTCTTTATGAACAGATGCCTGAACCTAAGTATGTAATTGCAATGGGAGCTTGTACGATTACTGGCGGGATGTTCAGCATGGATTCCCCGACAGCGGTGCGCGGAGTCGATAAACTAATTCCAGTGGATGTGTATTTGCCTGGTTGTCCGCCACGTCCGGAAGCGATTATGGATGCGATTATTAAATTGCGGAAGAAAATCGCTAATGATTCGATGCAAGAGCGGAGTGTAATCAAGCAAACACACCGCTACTACAGCACGACTCACAGTATGAAATCAGTGCCACAAATCCACACTGGTAAATATATGCTTTCCGATACTCGCGTCACGCCGCCAAAAGAATTGACGGAAGCGATGGGTTTACCAGTACCACCTGCTCTGTTGACAGCGAAGAAGGAGGAGGTAAGCCGTGGCTGAAGAATCAAAACCAGTACCAACAGGAGAACAGTCAATAGTACAAGCAGGTAAAACTTCCCAGTGGTTGACGGAAAATGGTTTTGCCAATGAATCTTTGGAACCCGATGTGAACGGGGTAGAGATAATTAAGGTTGAACCGGATTTCCTACTGCCAATTTGCACTGCTTTGTATGCCTACGGGTTTAATTATCTCCAGTGTCAATGCGGTATTGACCTAGGGCCCGGACAGGATTTGGTCAGCATGTATCACTTGATTAAAGTCAGTGATAATGTTGATAAGCCAGAGGAAGTACGTATCAAAGTTTTCTTGCCACGAGAAAATCCCAGAGTGCCTTCAGTGTACTGGATTTGGAAAACTGCTGACTGGCAAGAGCGCGAGTCTTACGATATGTTCGGGATTGTTTACGAAGGACACCCGGATTTGAAGCGAATTTTGATGCCGGAAGATTGGGTAGGTTGGCCCTTACGTAAGGATTACGTGTCGCCTGATTTCTACGAGTTGCAAGACGCTTATTAGAGTTAATGGCACCTCACCTTCATTGCCCCCCTTTCCGTTGGCGGAGAGGGGGGTGGTTTTTTGGAGGACTGCTACAACAGATAAAAAAATTACATTTGCAAGGCGATATTTTTACTCATACAATCGAGAACAGGCTTGGTTATATTTAACACAAGCCTAAATATGTTTAATTGATTAGTCGGTTAATAATTCAGGCTGAAAAAGCGATCGCTAAACCACAAATGATGGTAAACAAAATAAATGATATCGCTTGGCAGGCACGTCAGGGTAGCGTTGCTGCGATTATTCAAGTATTGAACGAAAAATTAGCAAATTCAGGTGTCAG
Source organism: Fischerella sp. PCC 9605 (assembly GCF_000517105.1). Taxonomy (GTDB): domain Bacteria; phylum Cyanobacteriota; class Cyanobacteriia; order Cyanobacteriales; family Nostocaceae; genus PCC9605. The sequence continues at coordinate 257,536 of NZ_KI912149.1, forward strand.
AACAAGAGCTGTTTTTGATGATGGTGTATTGCAGCTTCTCTGTGAAGCTTCCACGGTAGATAAACTAGAGCAATCAACTCTAGTCAAGCAAATCCAGCAAATTCTCAAGTCAATTGCACCCCGTAATATCCGTAGAGTCAATATCAATAGCCGAATTGTACGAGAACAGCAATTGTTATGGTTAGAAGAAATTACCCGCGACCCTGAGAATCAATTGCTATGGTCTGAGGAAATCATATTAGAAACACCTAATTATTTTCAGGAATTAATTAAAAAATTTCGAGAGCAAAAATCTGAATCAGCAAAGCTAATTTTACCCAAGTTCCAATCTTCTCGTCCTAAAGCAATTACTAACAATAAGCTCAAAAACTCAGCCTGGGGAAGATTATCACTTGCTTTGAGTTTATGCTTATTTTTGCTTTTGCTAGGCTGGCTTGTTTATGCTGTAGTGAATGGCAAACTGAAAAATCTAGCCGTTTCTGGAATATCAAATTCTCAAAACCGAACAACAGAATCTTTTATCCAAAGTGCTTCTACACAAACAGAAGACGCCTTTACACAAGCAGTACGAATTGCTAATCAAGCTTCTGCTGATGGTAAAACAGCTAAAACTTCAATTCAGTGGTTAGAAATAGCTGCTGACTGGCAAAGGGCTTCAGATTTAATGAGTCAGGTTCCACCTAATCACAGTCGTTATCAAGAAGCGCAAATCCGGACTAAGTTGTATCAGCAATATAGTAAGGAGGCGCAGAAAGAGGCACAAAAGAGTAAATATTAGAACTAGCCATTTGGTGGTGCAATCCTAAACAATAAGTTTTCTTTGTGTCTTGGTGTCTTTGTAGTGAAAAAATAAATTTTCTTGAACCACCAAGGCACTAAGACACCAAGTCGAATGTTGAATATATACAGGCTTGTTTAAGTTATGCGAGTTGCCAGGAATAGAAAAAGGTGGCGATCGCACTTCACACAAAAACGCCTAGCGTGTATTGCAATTTATCTAAACTTTATATCGTAGCTTGGGTTAAGCAAAACGCAACCTAACTGTATTGCTTTGTTGGGTTTCGCTTTGCGCTACCCAATTGACAGACTGCTACATTAAGTTTCGCCAGACTCATCAGGTTCCATAGCGAGTGTCTGCTGTGCGGCGTGTCGGACGTGGAGAATGCGGACAGTAGAAATATCTTCTCCTTCCACAATGGTAAAAAGGATAAGGTATGAGTTACGACCTTGACCGTAGAGAAGTTGCCTAATTTCGTTACTGAAATATTCGTTCTCTCGTGCTAGAGGACAGCGCTTTGGCATTGTCGATAGAGATTCAATTGCTCTCAGTAATCCTGCATACCATTGACTTGCTCTTTCAGCAGATGTAACTTGAGATATTCGTAGAAATGCACTGTCTGCTTCAGCCTCTGCCACACTGGAAATTTCAATGCCGTATTTCATGAATCGACTGGCAGATTGTACTTGCGGCGTTGTTGTTCAGCAAACTCATCAAAAGAAAGAAACCGTCCTGCTTCAAAATCATCCAATCCGCGCTGAATACCTTCGATAGCCTCTTGTGAGTCTTGCGCCTCCCACTCCAAAACACTAGCCAGCAGTTCAGCTGCAACAAGACTCACATCTTGTCCCTGTCGCGCAGCTTTTTCACGGAGTCGCGCTTCAACTTCTGGACTGAGAGAAATGACAATCGTCATAGACTTGCTTCCTTTGATATCAAGCCTCTGCACGTCATTTTAGCAGACCTAAATTTATACCGTAATGAATGCAATCACAAATCAGAGTAATCTTAAAATATAACCCAATCAATTCTGTAATTTTATGAGTTGGCAAGAGCGAATCGTGGTTGATCCAGAGATTCTGGTCGGTAAACCTACCATCAAAGGGACACGTTTGGCCGTTGAATTTATTATTGAACTGCTTGCGGAGGGATGGTCACAAGCAGATATTTTGAGAAACTATCCAGGCTTAACAGTTGAAGATATACAGGCTTGTTTAAGTTATGCCAGTGTGATGCTGAAAGCTGAAAAAGTTTACCCATTACAGGTTTAAGTTGTGCGCTTCTTGGCAAACGAAAATTTTCCAGGGGAGGCGGTTGAAGCTTTGCGTCAGCAAGGGCATGATGTTCTGTGGATACGCACTGAAGCACCAGGAAGTCGTGATGTTACGGTTCTGGAAATGGCGCAGGCTGAGGAAAGAATTCTTTTGACTTTCGATAGGGATTTTGGTGAGTTAGCTTTTCGCGTCGGTTTGCCTGCAAGCATTGGTATTATTTTATTTCGCCTCAGAATGACCTCAGCAGCACGGGTTACTCAAATTGTTGTCGCTGCATTAGCAAGCCGAAGCGATTGGCCTGGAAATTTCAGTGTTGTTGAGGAAGATCGCATCCGTATGCGTCCTTTGCCAGGAATAGAATAAGGTGGTGTGGCGATCGCACCTCATCTTTATCTTTAGCTTTAAATAGTAGCTTCGATTAAGTAGTATATAACTTTACGAGATTGCTTTGTTAGGTTTCACTTCGTTCAACCTAACCTACAGGTTGCTTGTCTATCTCAATTGCTTTCGCTCTACCCAACATACTTACTTTGAGCAACAAATATATAGTCTTATTTTTTACTACCAACTAAGCTAGTATGTAGTTGCACTAAGAAAGGTTGATGATTCATGGATGACCAAGAATCCATAAGAGAAAAACTTAGAGAAATGATGTTTATCGAGCAAGATGGTCAGATAGAACTCAGTGACAAGCTACATAAACAGCATTACGATTTTGCACATAAGTTACTACCTAATATCATCGATAACTATTTCCCGGAATTACTTAGTAGAGTAGTTAACAACTCTGTTCAAGATTGGATTCTTCAGCTTTGGAATAACTGTGCTGACGACTCTATCCTTAATTACTGCACGGCAATTTATCCAACATGCAAATTTGTTAAGCCGTCTGATGAAATTGGGCTAATTTATTTCGTCATGCCTGCACCTAGAGCTAATCCCGAGGCAGCATATACTGCTGTTATCTTTCTGATTGATGATGATTCACCATCTGAATGGCTACGAAGCTACTTCACTCTTGAACTAGGAGCTTACATTATTCCACCTGTGCATTGGATACTTGGAGAGTGGGATAACTTAAAGCATATTAATCGAGGAAAGTTCAAACTTGAACCAACTCTTGAAAATTTTCTTGCAACTGTTATTGAAGAAGCGCAAAATACATGGTGCTAATTTGTCTAAAATTGCATTACAGTTTGTAGTTCGGGTTGAGCAAAGCGAAACTACGATTATTTTCCCGTAGAGACGCGATCGCGTCTCTACAAGTTTTCCAAAACCCAACCTAACTAAACACTCATCTCCAACATCCGCTGAATCGGACGCAACGCCGCCAGCCGTATCTCCTCAGACATGGTAATTTCCGGCGCACGATTTTTCATCGCCAAATACAGCTTTTCTAAGGTATTCAACCGCATAAACGGACACTCATTGCAATTGCAGTTATTTATTGGCGGTGCGGGAATAAAGCGCTTGTTAGGTGCTGCTTTTTGCATTTGGTGAATAATTCCCGGTTCCGTAGCAACAATAAATTCTTGAGTCGGGCTTTGTTGACAATACTTGAGTAAAGCTGCTGTAGAACCGATGAAACTAGCGTGACGCAATACCGTAGGTTCGCATTCTGGATGAGCGATCGCCTCTGCTTCTGGATGTGCAATTTTTAACTGCACAATTTTCTTTTCGGAAAAGGTTTCATGGACAATACAGCTACCTTGCCACAGCACCAAATTTCGCCCTGTCTGTTCGATCACGTACCGCCCTAAATTGCGGTCTGGGGCAAAAATAATCGGCACATCTTTGGGTATCTGCTGCACAATTTTGACAGCATTGGAGCTAGTACAGATAATATCGCTCATCGCCTTAATTTCGGCTGAGCAATTTATGTAAGAAACCACTAGGTGTCCTGGATGAGCAGCTTTAAAAGCTGCAAAAGCCTCTGGAGGACAGGTGTCTGCTAAAGAACAACCAGCATTCAAATCTGGTAACAGCACCATTTTCTCGGGATTGAGAATCTTTGCCGTTTCTGCCATGAAGTGAACACCAGCAAAGACGATTACATCAGCATTGGTGTCAGCCGCTGCTTTAGAAAGTTGTAGTGAATCCCCAATAAAGTCTGCTATATCCTGAATATCTGGCTCTTGATAGTAATGGGCCAGGATAACTGCATTCAGTTCTTTTTTTAGGCTCTCAATAGCAGCAAATAAATCTAGTGGTAACGCACCCGGTTGGGTTTTATCCCGTTGAATAAGTGTAGTTGTAAACACAGTTAGGCGTAGCTTAATTTTGCAAATAATTGTCTTGTCTAAGCAATTATAGTAGTTTTTACCAAAAATGGGGGGAGGGTGATACTCCCTCTTGAGAGTTGTGCCAAAATCCTGATGAGTTGCCTATGCTGGAGACATATGGCAAGGAAAGTCGCATGATCGGTCAGACAACTAATTCAAAAACCTTGAAAATCGCTGTAGTTGGAGATATTCACGACCAATGGGAAGTGGAAGATGGCAATGCACTCAAGCATCTGGGTGTTGACTTAGTGCTGTTTGTCGGGGATTTTGGCAACGAATCGGTAGAAGTGGTAAGAGCGATCGCATCCCTTGACATTCCCAAAGCAGCGGTAATGGGAAACCACGATGCATGGTACACTGCCACAGAATGGGGACGCAAAAAGTGTCCCTACGACCGCTCTAAAGAAGACTGGGTGCAGGAACAGCTGGATTTATTAGGTGAAGCCCATGTTGGCTATGGGAAGTTGGATATTCCTGCTTTCAATTTGACTGTTGTGGGAGGCCGTCCCTTTAGCTGGGGTGGCCCGGAGTGGAGATTTGCCGACATCTGCAAAGAACGGTATGGTGTGACCGATCTTGATGAGTCAGCTACCCGGATTTTTGCAGCAGTCAAGAGTGCTGCTTATGAGACGATTATTTTTGTTGGTCATAATGGGCCTTCGGGGTTAGGCGATCGCCCAGAAGATCCCTGTGGCAAAGATTGGCATCCTATTGGTGGTGACTTCGGCGATCCTGATTTAGCCGAGGCGATATCTCAAACTCTCACTGCTGGTAAAACTGTTCCTCTGGTGACGTTTGGTCATATGCACCACACATTACGACACACCAAAAAAGTGCTGCGAAAGCGAGTATTTAGAAGTCCAGAAGGGATAGTTTACTTGAATGCAGCAAGTGTACCGAGAATCGTGGATAGTGATGGTCAAAAATTGCGGAATTTCTCGATTGTTCTGCTAGAAGATGGTGTAGTTTCCCAAGCCTCTAGTGTCTGGATTGGCAATGACTATGATGTTGCGTCTGAGGAAATTTTGTATCAAAAATCCCGTTCAGTAGTGCAAACTGCATGAATCTGAGTTATAATTGTTTACTGGTCAGCTTTTGTAGCTGACAGCTGACGAATAAAGTTCGCCAGCTTTTTTTGGAGAGGTGGCAGAGTGGTCGAATGCGCTCGACTTGAAATCGAGTGATGTGAAAGCATCCGTGGGTTCGAATCCCACCCTCTCCGTTTGAGAATGTTATTAAATTCGTGCAGGACTTTACCCTACTGCGAAAGTTTCAGCAGATTTAGCTACTCTCAAAGCATTTCCCTTGCGTGTCATTTCTACAGCTGACTTAATGGCGGATGCTGTGAGTATCGCCTTGACTTATGGAATTTCTGCTTACGATGCTTCCGATGTTGCACTTGCACAGCAGGTTGGTACTACGCTACTAACTCTAGACCAACGTTTAGTCAGAGCTTTAGCTACTTCATCTTACGATATTTGCTTATTTAATGACTTCGAGGTTCACCGCTACCTTGAATGTGGGAAATGTCCGCCTGATGAGCGATATGTTTGCCACAGTTCCAAACTCAGAATACAGGTCATTAACCACACTATCCCAGCAGCATAGCCAGCTGCTACATCGGTAGGCCAGTGTACGCCCAGATAAAGCCGACTAAAACCAATTGCTACAATTAATATAACGGTGAAGGCAAAAATCCATCCCCGCCAACGACGAAATTGCTTCGCCAGAAGATAACCAATGAAACCATAAATGACTAATGAAATCATGGCATGACCGCTAGGAAAACTGTATTGACCGACGTCAACGATACGGTTCCACAGCGCCGGACGTGTCCTACCAAATATTAATTTCAACAAATAATTTAAGCCGATCGCACCAACTGCGGCTATGCCTAAAGTCGTTGCTTGTGAGTGGCGATGATAATAAAGTAGCCAAGTTGCCAATACCAAGCAAATCAACAGTAAAAACACTGGCTCACCAATAAAAGTGATACCAAGCATAATGCGATCGCCTAATGGCGTGTGTAGTTTCCGAATTGCTAGTAAAATGTTTTCGTCAAACCTTTGGGTTTCTTGTTCTAGAACTTCGTCGGCGATCTGAGCAAATACCCACAAAGCTAAGGCCGAAAGCAGCAACCCTAATAATCTAATGCTGAATATCAGCGAAAAAATCCGCGATCGCATTTACTACCGTTTTTACTTTTGCAGCTATTCTTCTACTACTTCAACCAAGTCTTCAATCATCACGTCTAACGCACGTGCCATCTTCAGAATCGAGGTAAAATCTACCATTGCCAGCCCTGGCGATCGCGCGTAGGCTCTCACTGAACTGTAGGCTACTCCCGAATGGTCAGAGACATCCTTTAGCGTCCAACCTTTTTCATCCGCAAATTCCCTAATTCGCAGCCTAATCAGCCCCATCTCAATCTTGACAAAAGATAAAATTGTATCGTTTAATTATTACACTTTAAAAAACGATCTCCCTCCGGCGTAGGAAACTGAAGGGCGATCGCATTCACATTCAATAAAATCCCTTAAAACAAATACACCTGTCTGTTGAAGGCCATTAGCCAAAGCATCTAAATGTATTCATCCTATAAGGATTTTTCTATATGTTATCATTACCTAAACCAAAAGCGCTTGTCATCCGGGAGTCAAAAATTGTCCATAAATCGCGCATCATCCACGCATTAGCGCGATTTGTTACTGAAGAAGCTGTGTGCTTGATGTTTAACATCCAGCTAGAAGATATTTATGTTGTGGAATGTTGGCGCTACATGGTTTATGTTCATGCCAAGGGTGTGAGTAAGTTTGTTAGCTATGCAGATTTTCCACCAATTGTGGGAGTCAAGCCACCCACACCAGCAGAAATGCTCAAATGGCGTAAGCGCTGGCGAAAACAGTCAAATGCTGTATATAGGAAGCAAGCTCCCAAATGGTGGGCAGAGTTTTTTGCTTATGAATTTTGGCAAGTTTTCTCAGAGCCTGCGCTGCACAGTTGGGCTGAGTTAGTAGAGTTAATTAAATTTGCATTTAATGAAGAAACGTTGCAGATACTCCAAGAAGAGTTGTTAGTTGTTAGTTGTTTGGTGTTTGGAACAACAACCAACAATCAACAACCAACCATCAACTTTATTCCGAAAGCTTTTTCCTAGCTCGTTCTGCACGCGCTTCGGCAGAAGCCATAACTTCTTCCATATTTTCTAGCACTTCACCAGGGAAATTTTCTAGAACTCTGGTCGAAAGAGCAACTCGACTTTTTCCTTCGTCTAAATCAATAATTACAGCTTTAATCGACTGACCAACTTGAAATACCTTTTCGAGATTGTCAATAAACTTCTGAGTTACCTGCTTGATATGAAGTAGGGCGCTAACGCCATCTAAATCTACAAATACACCAAAAGGTTTGATACCAGTTACTTTTCCTTCCACTAACTGACCTAGTTCCAAATTACTGAAGCTAGCAGAACGAGTTGCTAAGCGCTGGGAAAGTATGAGTTTTTTGTTATTGCGATCAACTTCCAAAAAACTAACGGTTAGAGTTTGTCCTTTAAGTGATTCTAAGTTCTCACGCTCCAGTAAGTGCGATCGCGGAATAAATCCCCGCAATCCCTGAATCTCGACGGTAACACCGCCTTTGTTCACATTCAATACCCGCACTTCCACTGTTTGGGAATTTTCCTGCATTTGCGCTAGTCGTTCCCAAATATGTTTAATTTCTAGCTGTCGCCGCGAAAGGGTTACTTGACCTTCTGCATCTTGTTCGCGGATAATCAAAAACTCTAGTTCCTCATTCAGCGGCAGCACCTCAGATAAATCTATTACTGTTCTCAAAGCAGCCTCTTCGCGGGGAAGGAAAGCAGACGCTTTGCCACCAATATCTACATAGGCTCCATCTGGATCTAACTGGAACACTTTTCCGTGTACTACCTGTCCCTTCTGAAACTGGTAGTCATGTTGTTCCAGCGCTTTGGCAAAATCGTCGAGTGAAAAAGAAGAATTGGCTTTTTGAGAAAGTTTAGTTTCAGAATTCATGACTTGTGAAAACAAATTGCTAATTAGTCCATTGTCAATAATCCATAGTCCAAAGCTATTGACTATTGACTTTTGACTAGTTGTTATCTACATGTTGTAGTTGTTGTGCAAACAGCTGTTTTACTTGCTCCCAAGCATCGGCCGCAGCTTTAGGATTATAGCTAGCACGTTGGTCACAGAAAAATCCGTGGTCAGCTCCATCGTAGCGAAACACGCGATGAGGAATATTATATTTTTCTAACTCAGCCTCAATTTGGTCTACTTGTTCAACGGGAATGCTGGCGTCTTCCATGCCAAAGAAAGCGTAGAGGGTGCCTGGAATTTCTTTTGTGCGAGTGATAGTGGGTTCGCCGCCTCCAGGTGTAGCAGTAGTAATACGTGCACCATAAAAAGAAGCAGTAGCTTTGATATCTGGTAGAGTAGCTGCAAGATATGCTACATGACCGCCAAAGCAAAAACCTATGCAACCAAAACCATCTTTTTTCACTTCTGGCAAGGTTTTTAGATAGTCAATCGCTGTTTGAATATCGCTCAAAAGTTCCGATGCTTTGCTTTGCCCCCAAGCGTAGTTTCTCCCAATTTCTATCGCTTCTGGTGTATAACCTGTTTCAAAACCAGGAGCCAGACGTTGGAATAGTGCAGGTGCGATCGCTACATAACCTTCTTTGGCAATTCGTTCTGTGACATCGCGGATATGAGAGTTTACTCCAAAAATCTCCTGCAAAACTACAATTCCTGGGTAAGAACCTGGTTCTGTTGGCTTGGCGAGATATGCTGCTATATCCAAATCACCTTGCGAAAGGTTAACCGTTGTGGTATCGATTGCTAGCTCTGTCATAATCATTTTTACCAGTACTATGTAATTATTTAGATCTACTCTATGCAAATGTTTCTAGGTTATCTCAAATCAAATTATTAATAACTATTGATAATATGATGAATGCACCAGAAATTTTCCTCAGAGGATTTGAATGTATAAATAAAATATTTGACAAGTAGCATTTGCAACTGGTCGCAGGTTGCTACTAGTACCTTTGGAGGCTTGGTGATGATTCAGTTCCGTATTCAGCCAGACAGTGAAATTCCCGCATCTACCCAGCTGTTTAATCAAATTAGGTTTGCGATCGCATCTCGGCAATATCCACCTGGTTACAAATTGCCGAGTACACGGGCGCTAGCAATGCAGACTGGGCTACACCGTAACACTATTAGCAAAGTTTACCGCCAACTGGAGGAAGACGGACTGGTAGAAAGTCTTGCTGGTTCGGGGATTTATGTCCGCGCTCAAGGCCATGAGGGTGGTAGTAGACTGCAATCGCCGATTCTTAAAGAACATCCCCAAGCATACAAAATTGTCCAGCAAGCACTGGACGAGTTGCTTTCTCAAGGCTGTTCGCTCAATCAAGCACGAGAAATATTTTTGGCGGAAATTGACTGGCGCTTGCGTTGTAGTGCAAGGGTGTTAGTGACGGTTCCATCTGCTGATATCGGTGCTGGGGAACTAATGGTCTATGAATTGGAACAAACTTTGAAAATACCAGTACAGCTAGTCACGATGGAAGAATTAGCTGCTGTGCTTGATAAAACTACCTCTGCTACAGTTGTCACCAGTCGATATTTTATTGGCGATGTAGAAGTAATCGCAGCGCCAAAATCGGTACGTGTCATTCCCCTTGATATCTACGACTACGCCAAAGAAGTAGACCTTCTCAAAAGCCTACCAAAAGATAGCTGTGTTGGCATAGTTAGTCTTAGTTCTGGCATTGTACGCGCCGCAGAAGTTATCCTTCACGGTTTGCGAGGAGATGAACTACTTGTGATGACTGCACAACCAAAAGATAGTTACAAGCTTCACGCCATCGTCAAGCGGGCACAGTTAATTATCAGCGATCAGGCAAGTTTTACAGCCGTACAAACAGCAGTGCAAATGTTGCAAGAAGACATTATTCGTCCACCCAAGCTAGTTCGCTGCGAGAATTATATTGGTACCACATCGATTAACTTGTTGAAAAGAGAACTAGGTTTGGCTTAATTGTTGTTTGTTGGTTGTTGGTGGTTGGTTGGAACAAACACCAAACAACAAACAACAAACAACCAACAACAAATAACTCACCAAGAATCATGACTGTTGAAATGCAACCCTCTATTGATCTAGTGGAAGCGATCAAGCAGCGCCGTGCTGCTAGAGCATTCAAGCCCGATCCTCTTGCGGATGAGCTTTTGCAAGCAATTCTTGAGTTGGGTGTGCGATCGCCTTCAGGTTATAATCTCCAGCCTTGGCGATTTATAGTTGTCAGAGAGCAACAGAATAAGGAAAAGCTCAAAGCTTGTGCCTTTAACCAGCGCCAAGTGGGAGAAGCACCAGTGGTATTAATTTGTTGTAGCGATCGCCGTGCAGCAGATTTAGAAAATATCGAAGCTGTCATACATCTAGCGGAGGAAAGGGGTGTCATGACTGATAGCTATGCTGAGTATATGCGCTCAGGCATTCCCCAATTCTTTGCAAATCACCCCAGCTTTGGCACAATCGAAGCTTGGACTAATCGCCACACAATGCTAGCCGTGGCTCACATGATGATTGTGGCGAAAAGCTATGGTGTTGATAGCTGTCCAATGGAAGGATTTGTCACCTCTCAAGTAAAAGAGGCTTTCCGGATTCCGGAGGAAGTGGATGTTTGTTGTTTGCTAGCGCTAGGCTATGCTGATGAACCCTTCAAACAATATGGCGGACGCTTCGGTATTGAGCAAGTTTGCTTTGGCGAAAGCTATGGCGAATCTTTCCGACTGAGTTAACTCGCTTGTACTTCTGGCGCAGGAATTTGCAAAAACTCTCGTACCCTCTGCAAGTAAGTTGGTGCGTCTTCCAACATTGGAAAATGAGCCGTATTGGGAATCACGACAAATTCAATCTTGTCGTTTAATGCAGCTGCTTGGCGTCCCATATCGGCAGGAATAATCTTGTCATATTCTCCTGACACTAGTAACGAAGGTACTTTCAGTTGAGCGAATTCCTGTGGCATCAATTCAGCAGCCGCTTTGCTAACCGAAGTAAATATTGTGCCTAAAGCAGCATCGTAATCTGCAAGGAGAAAATCTTGTAAGAAAGCGCGACGTTCTTCTGCTGGTATGGGGCGATGCAGAAATCGCGCTATAAACAGCCTATCTACAAATGGTATTTTTTCTAACCACCTGGGACGGAATTTGACAACGTAGCCACCAAATTTATAAAAGGACTCAAATGCTTTTTCGTCGTACTCAAAAACGCCGCTACAGGTTAAAATAGCTTTTTCTACTCGCTCGGGGTAGCGGTTGAGAAACAAAGTACCAATGGAAGCGCCCATCGAATGAGCATGGATATAAGCGCGTTGAATTTGCATTGCATCTAGCAATGCAGCTAAGTCATGGGTGTATTCTTCTAGTTCGTAAGTTAATTCACCAACTGCCTCAGATTCTTCCTGTGGTGAATGGGACTCAATGAGAGCTTCACTTGCTTTGGTAACAGCAGTTGGCTTCCCACGGGAACGCCCGAACCCCCGTAAATCATAAAGCAAGCAATCAAATTGTTCTTGTAAAGCTGCGGCTGTACTTCGCCAATATCGACCTGAACCAGCCCAACCGTGGATAAAAACCATCACTGGCTTTGCTTGAGAACCGGATGGTTTTTGTATCCACTCATAATAATGGTCAACGCCACGAACACTAATGTAAGACATCTCCAAGGGGAGGTGGTGAGAAGTAAGGAGAGTAAAGGAGAGCCAGATTTATGCTGACTCTGGCTTGGGTAGGGAAGAAGGATGCATCAGCAGTTCGGCTGTGGAACGCTTTTCCACCATTTCCCGCGTGACTGTACAGCGAGTTACGTCTTTACGAGATGGTAACTCGTACATTACATCCAGCATCAGTTCTTCGACAATGCCTCGCAATGCCCTCGCACCAGTTTTACGGCGGTAGGCTTCTTGGGCGATCGCTCGCAAAGCTTCTGGTTTAAACTCTAGCTGGACATTGTCCATCTTCAGCAGCTTCTGATACTGCTTGACCAAGGCGCTACGCGGTTGGGTCAATATCGCCATGAGTGCTTCTTCATCCAGCGGATCTACTACCGCCACCATTGGCACGCGCCCAATAAATTCGGGAATCATACCAAATTTTACTAGGTCATCGGGTTCCAAATGGCGGAGAGTATCTGCTGCACGCTTTTCCTTCGATTGACCTTCTCCCGGTTGTACAAAGCCTATTGACTTTTTGCCAGTTCTCTGCTCTACTACTTTTTCTAGCCCAACGAAAGCACCACCACAGATGAACAGGATATTGCTGGTATCAATCTGGATGCAGTCTTGATAGGGGTGCTTGCGCCCACCCTGAGGGGGTACATTGGCGATCGTCCCTTCTAGCATTTTCAGCAAAGCTTGCTGCACGCCTTCACCAGAAACATCCCGCGTAATCGAGGGATTTTCACTCTTACGAGCGATTTTGTCGATTTCATCGATGTAGATAATTCCTCGCTGCGCTTCTTCCACATCCAAGTCTGCTACTTGCAGCAGTCGCAACAAGATATTTTCTACATCTTCACCTACATAGCCAGCTTCCGTCAGAGTGGTGGCATCGGCAACGGCAAAGGGTACATCTAGAATTTTTGCCAAAGTTTGTGCGAGGAGAGTTTTGCCGCAACCTGTAGGGCCAATCAGCAGAATATTCGACTTTTGCAGTTCGACGGCGTCTTCGGTTGACCCTTTGCCATTGTTTTTAGACTGAACGATCGCCAGTCGCTTGTAGTGGTTATAAACCGCTACTGACAGCACTTTTTTAGCTTCGTCTTGCCCGATGACGTGTTCGTCTAGATACTTTTTAATCTCTCGCGGTTTGGGGATTTGATTTAACGAGAGACTGGTGGAGCGAGCGCGGCGCTTCTGAGGAGGTTCTGACCGTTGTGTTGGTTGCGACGCAGTACTATTCGTGTCGAGCAACTCTTCATCTAGGATTTCATTACACAAGTCAACGCATTCATCGCAGATATAGACTCCCGGCCCAGCGATTAATTTACGCACCTGCTCTTGAGACTTGCCACAAAACGAACATTTTAAATGGGAGTCGTACTTAGACATACCAGCCTCTTATTTCAGAATGGTGACGTTTTCCCCTGCTGCGGGAAGATTTTGCCTGTAGATGACCTGATCGATCAATCCATAATTTTTGGCTTCTTCAGCCGACATGAAAAAGTCCCGGTCAGTATCGGCTTCTATTCTTTCTAATGGTTGACCAGTATGCTGTGCCAGTAACTGATTCAACTTCGCTTTGATGTAAAGAATTTCTCTTGCTTGAATTTCTATGTCAATTGCTTGCCCCTGGGCACCACCTAGCGGTTGGTGAATCATAATTCGGGAATCAGGCAAAGACATGCGCTTACCAGCAGTTCCTGCTGCTAGCAAAAACGCCCCCATGCTTGCGGCTAATCCATAACAAATGGTAACGACATCAGGACGAATTTGCTGGATTGTATCATATATTGCCATGCCTGCATAGACTGAGCCGCCAGGGGAATTAATGTAAAGCTGAATATCTTTTTCGGAATCTTCAGCGTCTAGGAACAGCAACTGAGCAACGATAGAGTTAGCAATTGTATCGTCTATTGGCGTTCCCAAAAAAATAATTCGCTCTCGCAGCAGGCGGGAGTAGATATCAAAAGCCCGTTCTCCCATGCCAGATTGCTCTACCACCATCGGCACGATGTTGCTCGGGCCGTTTTGGGCGCGAATTTCAAATTGACTCAAACTACTGATTGGGTAATTTCCCGACTGCGATACAAGCATACGGATAAATTTCTGACGTTCAATGTAACAGTAGGCAAGACAGCAAAGGCTGCCTGAGATAGCGATTGAATTTTTATTGTAGGTATGTGTTAACCATTATGCCTCATCTAAATTCTTCTCGTGTAAACACAGTATCAAGCCAAGGTGCTCAAGTGCGATGATGTTTATAAGATAAACGTGGGAAATGCAAAATTCACCAACTAAAGGTAGATTTTCAATCAAAATTCCCCTGTAACGTCTTTTAAGTTAGGATATAGCACTCTCAGGGTAATTTCTTCGCCTTTACATTTGTTAGCATTCTGATCAAAAGTCTCGTCTATCCATCAAGTAGGTTAGTCTTAGCAATTTAAACGGCAAGCAGACAAGGCAAGAGACGCAAAAGCTTCGCGTTTACATTTCTCAAGATAAATTTGACCTGCGAAATACCTTCTCAAATAAATTAATGCTTGGGAAAATTATTCTTAAAGCTGCCTAAAGCTGTAGTTGGAGTCATCCTGCGGTGGCAAGCTAGGAAATGCGAACCAAGAATTCTTTTGAATAAGGGCAGGTTTGCAAACCTGCCCCTACTTTTGAATATCTATTGTGCTTCTGCTGAGGCTGTCTCCTCTGTTGGAGACTCACCATCTGTGGTGGTTTGTTCCTGAGTTTCGGGTGTAGTTTCTTGAGCAACTTCCTCTTGAGTACTCAACGAACCTTCGGGCACTAGTTCAACCGTTGCATGTTCCAAGAGCCAATCAATGGTTTTTTCAGTCAACAGTTCGTCTTTGACAACTTCTTGCAACCTATCCTCGTCAACGTCTTGTCCAGAGTACTGTTCCATGAGTTCTTTGACTCTGGCTGCGATTTCTTCATCACTTACTTGGATGGATTCGCGTTTGCCGATTTCTTCAAGGGCAAGCGATCGCTTCAGGCGATCGATTGCTTCATCGCGAGAACGCTGCCGTAATTGCGGAATTATATCAGCAGTAAAAAATTTCTTGACATCCAACCCTTGCTGCGACAATCGAATAGCTGTTTGTGTCAGCATGTTATCGACTTCCCGCTCAATCATCGTTTCTGGCAAGTCAATTTCCACATGCTTGAGCAGTTCTTTCAACAAGGCTTCCTGCTTGTTGTCTTTGGTTTTCTGTTCAGCTTCTTTTTGAAATCTATCTTCTAAAGAAGTACGCAATTCCGCCAAAGTTTGGTGTTCGCTGACTTCTTGAGCAAAGTCATCATTCAATTCTGGCAGTTCTTTTTCCTTGAGTTCTTTCAGCGTTACCGTAAAAATAGCTGGTTTTCCAGCTAAATCTTCATTGGGATAGGGATCGGGAAAAGTTGCGGAAATTTCCTTGGTTTCTGTGGGATTCATCCCCACAATCCCCGTGACAAAACCGGGAATAAATTTATCTTCCTGTAACTCTACTTGAAAATCAGTTGCCTCCCCACCAGGAATGGCTTGGGGTTCTGTCGCTTCGTCTTCGCCTTCAGCTTTTGCTAGCACACCTTTAAAATCAACTACGGCAATATCGCCTAACTGTGCTGCCCGTCCTTCTACCGGAATTAACGTCGCCATTTGCTGACGTTCATTTTCCAAGACTTGATCCACTCGTTGTGGGTCGTACTTAATTTCTTCAGCTTTGATTGCCAACCCCGTATACTGGTTGAGAGTTACTTCTGGTGGCACATCGACGCTCGCAGAAAAAGTCAAGGGTTTACCTGGTTCATAATTATTAATCAAGTCATCAAACGATGAGCGTAATTGCGGTTGCCCAATCGCCTTGATGTCTTCTTGTTTTACAGCTTCTGTGATGCCATCCTGAATGAGTTCTTCCACCGCTGCTGCCTTAATGCGAGTTATCCCTAGGCGCTGTAGCAATATCTGCCGTGGCACTTTGCCTTTGCGAAACCCAGGAATATTGGCAGAACGAGTTAGGTTTTGAATGACTTGTTCGTAAGTTTGCTTGGTCTTTTCCGGCGTAATCTCTATTTCCAGACCGATTTGACTGGAGGGGAGTTTTTCCTGGGTAACTTTCATGCTTAATCTCTATTGCTTTCTGCTACTATTTTTTTACTTCTTGCTTGTACAACAGACGCGATCTGTCGCTTCTGGTGGGTTTTTCCTGGTAGGGACGGGAATATACCCACAAAACTTCATCAGCTTTTCGGATGGGTGTTGGTGAACAGAGATCCAGTTTACTGCCAATGCGAAAGCTCTTGACACTTTAGCGCAAATAAGTTTATGTATCTAACCTCCTCATTGGTTTTTTCCAACAGAACTGACTGCGTGATATCCTGGTTCTCAACCAGTCGTTTTAATTTGCAATTGCTCTTGCACTATATAAGCTCAGTTGCTTGATGGAGGGGAGCAGATTTGTTATTCTTCGCTCCTCCTGTCTGAGTAAACCATTTCGTTTGTTGCCTTGCTGGCTTTAATCCATTTGGATCATAGTACATCCATTCTTCTAAGAGCCTTTCTCTATTGATGACCCCCTTTTGTTCAGCTCAGATGTAACTGCCAGTCTTTTGTCGCCATCTGGCGATTTGCTGTATAATATATAATCTATAAATTTGCCAAGAAATTAATAGTTAATTGTTGTAAACTGCGAGATCAATTTTTTAATACCAAAAGAATAAATGTATTAAGTTAAAAATAAACTTTATTAATGAAAATATTAAAATCTGCAAATTTATTGAAAACCTGCTTTTGCCATTTGCATATGCATCAATCGTGAATTTTGATCAAAAATTATTTGCACAAAAACCTTGAAGGAGGAAGCTAGTTTGTCTAATTCCTATCGTGTAGCTATTTTGGGAGCGACTGGTGCCGTTGGCAGGGAGTTGCTGGAATTATTAGAAATTCGAAATTTTCCAATATCAGATTTAAAGTTGCTAGCCTCAGAACGCAGTGCCGGACAAAGACTGCCGTTTAAAGGGGAAAATTTCTTGGTAGAGTCAGTTAGTGATGCGATGTTTGAAAATGTGGATCTAGTACTGGCAAGTGCAGGAGGTTCCACATCTAAAACTTGGGCATCAATAGCAACAGAAAAAGGAGCAGTGGTAATTGATAACTCCAGTGCTTTTCGGATGAATCCAGAAGTTCCTTTAGTAGTTCCAGAGGTGAATCCCCAAGCCGCAGCAAATCACAAAGGTATCATTGCCAATCCCAACTGCACTACAATTTTGATGACAGTAGCAGTGTGGCCGTTACACCAAATCAAACCAGTAAAACGCATTGTTGCCGCAACTTATCAGTCTGCAAGTGGTGCGGGTGCGAAAGCAATGGAAGAAGTAAAAACCCAAGCCAGAGCTATTCTAGAAGGCAAACAACCAGCTGCTGAAGTATTTCCTTACACCTTGGCGTTTAATTTGTTTCCGCATAATTCCCCATTAAACGATTGGGGATACTGCGAAGAAGAAATGAAAATGGTCAACGAAACGCGGAAAATTTTTGGCGATCAACAGATAAGAATTTCTGCAACTTGTGTACGGGTTCCCGTACTCCGCGCTCACTCAGAAGCAATTAATCTAGAATTTGATACATCGTTTAGCCCGGAAGAAGCCAGAGAAATTTTAAGTAAATCTCCTGGAGTGAAATTGGTAGAAGATTGGCAGAAAAATTATTTTCCTATGCCAATGGAAGCAACAGGTCGAGATGAAGTTTTAGTAGGCAGAATTCGTCAAGATATTTCTCATCCTTGCGGTTTAGAACTGTGGTTATGTGGCGATCAAATCCGCAAAGGTGCTGCATTGAATGCTGTACAAATTGCCGAATTATTAGTAGAAAAAAATCTTTTGAAACCAAAGGCGTCATTGGTTGGTGGATAGTAGTTAGTGGTTAGTAGAACAATTTCCTACTAACTACTATCTACTAACACATTACCCTTGAAACTAATTTACAAATAGGTTATTACAATATAGAACCACCAAAACACAAAAAACAAAAAATTAGGAGTGAAAAAGGGTGGTAAATTTTGGTAGAGTTTTAACTGCAATGATTACGCCGTTTAAAGAAGACGGTAGTGTCAATTATGATGTAGCAGCAAAACTAGCTGCACATCTAGCAAACAACGGTACGGATACAGTGGTGGTTTGTGGGACGACGGGAGAATCTCCTACCTTAAGCTGGGAGGAAGAATATCAGTTATTTTCTGTCGTGTTAGAAGCGGTGGCAGGCAAAGCACTTGTGATGGCAGGATGCGGTTCCAATTCCACCAAAGAAGCGATCGCCGCTACTCAAAAAGCAGCTAAAATAGGAGTACATGGTGCTTTACAAGTTGTTCCGTACTATAACAGGCCACCCCAGGAAGGACTTTACCAACATTTTCAAGCCATCGCCCAAGCTTCTGCGGACTTTCCCATATTGTTATACAATGTGCCGGGTCGTACAGGTCAAAACCTCAGTCCCGAGACTGTTGCCCGGTTAGCTGAAATTAAAAACATTGTTGGTATCAAAGAAGCAAGTGGAAATTTAGATCAAGCGAGTGAAGTTCGTCGCTTGACACCTAAAGAATTTCAGATTTACTCTGGAGATGATTCTTTAACCTTGCCATTATTAGCAGTCGGGGCCAAAGGTGTAGTTAGTGTTGCTTCTCATCTGGTGGGTAACGAACTACAACAGATGATTCAAGCCTTTAGTTCAGGTGAAATTTCAGTCGCTACCGACATTCATCTGCGGCTTTTCCCATTATTTAAAGCTTTGTTTGTGACAACGAACCCAATTCCAGTCAAGAAAGCATTACAACATCGAGGCTGGCAGGTTGGTTCAACTCGTCCGCCGCTATGTGAAGCTGACGCAAAAGTCACTCAACACTTAGAGGTGGTGATGAAAGAACTTCATTTACTTTAGTTAGGAACTAGAATATAGGACACTTTTGTAGTCAAACACGGCTAAAGATACATAAGAAAAATTCTAAGTAATTTTGACAATGTAACAGGTAAGTACCCTGTGCTACGACAAAGAAATTACTAATAAGTTCTTGTTGTGTAAATTTTATTTTATTGAACATATCGAAACAATAAAAAATCTCATAAAAGCTGGACTACTTTCTCACAGATCTTTATAGACAGAAATTTTCAACTGTCTTAACAGACCTCTAAAATCTCAAAAATTTAACGACAAACAACAATCTCAGGAGAAAATGGCTAAAAACGAAATTAATTCCGCCCTAAAAATTATTCCGTTGGGCGGCTTGCATGAAATTGGTAAAAATACTTGTGTATTTGAGTATGAAGATGAAATTATCTTGCTAGATGCAGGATTGGCATTTCCTACGGATGGAATGCATGGAGTCAACATTGTCCTTCCGGACATGACTTATGTGCGGGAAAATCGCCATAAAATTAAAGGTATGATTGTCACCCACGGTCACGAAGACCATATCGGTGGGATTGCTTTTCACCTCAAGCAATTTGAAATTCCCGTGATTTACGGGCCTAGGCTAGCAATGGCAATGCTAGAGGGCAAATTAGAAGAGGCGGGAGTGCGCGATCGCACAGAATTAAGAAGTGTCCTTCCCCGCGATGTGGTGCGAATTGGCAAACACTTCTTTGTGGAATATATTCGCAACACTCACTCCATCGCCGATAGTTTCACCGTCGCCATCCATACCCCACTCGGCGTAATTATCCACACCGGAGATTTTAAATTTGACCATACCCCTGTAGATGGCGAACATTTTGACTTACAACGCCTAGCCGAACACGGTGAAAAAGGCATTCTGTGCTTGATGAGTGATTCGACTAACTCAGAAGTACCCGGATTCACACCTTCAGAACGTTCAGTTTATCCCAATTTAGAACGGGTTTTTACTCAAGCCTCTGGGCGACTGTTCGTAACCACCTTTGCTTCTAGCGTGCATCGTATTAACATGATTTTGCAGTTAGCGCAAAGGTATAATCGCGTCGTCTCGGTTGTTGGGCGTTCGATGCTAAATTTGATTGCCCATGCCCGCAATCTCGGTTATATCAAGTGTAATGACGACTTACTTCAGCCGTTGCATGCTATCCGGAATTTGCCGGATGAAAATGTGCTGATTTTGACAACTGGTTCCCAAGGCGAACCGATGTCAGCCCTGACCCGCATTGCCAACAAAGAACACCCCCATATCAGAATTCGCCAAGGAGATACAGTAGTATTCTCAGCTAACCCGATTCCTGGGAATACCATTGCTGTGGTCAACGTCATCGATAAATTGATGATGCAAGGTGCGAATGTCGTCTATGGTCGGGACAAAGGTATCCACGTCTCAGGGCACGGCTGCCAGGAAGACCAAAAGCTGATGCTAGCATTAACCCGACCCAAGTTTTTCTTGCCTGTTCACGGCGAACATCGGATGCTAGTTAAGCACTCCCAGACAGCCCAAAGTATGGGTATACCGGCGGAAAACATGGTAATTATACAGAATGGCGATGTTATAGAATTGACAGAAGAATCAATTCGCGTCGCAGGGAAAGTACCATCTGGTCTGGAATTGGTGGATACTTCCGGTTCTGGTATGGTCAGTGCCAAAGTCTTGCAAGAACGGCAAAAGATGGCAGAGGAAGGTATTGTCACCATTGCAGCAGCAATCGATTGGAGTGGCAAGCTGATGGCTAAACCAGAAATTCACCTGCGGGGTGTAGTAACGAGCATTGAGCGATCGCTCCTGCAAAAGTGGGTACAACAGCGGATAGAAGAAATTCTCAGCGTGCGCTGGTCAGAATTTGCCCAAGGTTTTGAAAGTGACCAACCAGAAGTAGACTGGGGTGGATTGCAAGAAGTGCTAGAGCGGGAAATGGCGCGTTCTATCCGTCGCGAATTGCAATGTCAGCCAACCGTAACATTGTTGATGCAAATTCCTGATGAGCCGCCTGTGAAAGTTTCTGACGGCAGAAGGCGGCGTACACGTACCGCTGCTCAGGTAGCATCGTAGGGAATTAAAAATATAAATAGTAGGGTGTGTTAGCTGGCACTAACACACCCTAATTTTTTTGTGGGGAGAGTTAATGAATCCATATTTATAGTAGGGAACAGGGAACAGGCTTGAAAGCCCCTTGGTGTCAGGGTTTTATGAGCAGATGATGTCCTAACCTACCTGGCAACAGCTATATAAACCAGAAGTAAAGTTAACACTGTCACTGGTACGCCAAAGCGCAGATGTTCCCAAAAGGTCAGCTTGTAACCTAACTCAGCGGCGGCTTCTACGACTATTAAGTTTGCTACCGAACCAAACAAAGTTAAGTTACCAGCTAAAGTTGACCCCGCTGCTAACAACAACCAGGACTGAGTATCATCTTTGGGAATTAAGGGTTGCAGTAGAAGTACCGCAGGAACATTAGAAATTAAGTTCGACAAAATTGCTGTAACTCCCAAAAGACCAGTAGGAGAGTTGATTGCATAGGTAAAAGGCTTGAGCAAATTCAACTTTTGTGTGACTTTACTCAAAATAAACAGTCCAGAAAACATCACCAGCAGGTTCCAATCTACTTTTTTGAGAATGCGCTGTGGTTTGATCCGGCGGGTGACAAGCAACAAGCTAGCGGCGACTAAAGCAGACTCTGCTAAAGGTAAACCAACAGTAAAAG
Source organism: Fischerella sp. PCC 9605 (assembly GCF_000517105.1). Classification (GTDB taxonomy): domain Bacteria; phylum Cyanobacteriota; class Cyanobacteriia; order Cyanobacteriales; family Nostocaceae; genus PCC9605. Next base: position 279,259 of record NZ_KI912149.1, read on the forward strand.
CAATTAACAATCCGGTGGTTATTGTTAAGGTTTTGTAAAACAGAGGTTTGAAGATGCGCTGGTTCCCGGTGGGCAAATGTTCGCAAGGCACAATTGAGCGTACATTTGGATAAAGCAAGCACAGTAGAATTACCTGAATTGCTAAGCCTGTTACTGCAATTGGAGCCATTGCCCGCATAAAATCCAGGTAACGGATGTCTGAGAAGGAGCCAATCAAGATGTTTTGAGGATTACCGCTCAAAGTGGCAACAGAACCAATATTAGTTGCTCCTGCGATCGCCAATAAATAAGGTACGGGGTTCAATCTCAAGGCTTGAGTCAAGCTCAAGGTTAATGGTGTAAAAATTAGCGCCAAGGTGTCATTGAGAAAAAAGGCGGAAAGAATGCCACTGCCAAAGGTTAACGCCACTAATAAGCCCAAGGGGCTACGGGTAAAACGCAAAAGCAGCGACAGTGCTTGCGGGAAAAACCCTGCATAGGAGAGGTTGGCGTTAACCACCATCATGCTTAACAAAAACACAATCGTGGTGGCATCAATCGCATCCCATGCCTCTTGTAGACTCAATACACCCAGAGCAATCAAAAAAGCAGACCCTACTAAGGCAATCGTGGCACGGTTCATGCGTAAACCAGGCAGGTAGCCCAATGCCAAACCCAGATAGGTCAGTCCCAAAACGCCATAGATGGCAAATTTGTAAATATTTGGTAACATCTTTAGTTGGTCATTCGTCGTTGTTTAGCCAGAAATCACAAAAGATAAAGAATGACCTCTAAGTATAAAGTATTAAATTTAACTAATAATGTGCTCAGTAGCAACCTTAGTTATAAATTTTCTGCAAAAAAAGTTTGTAAATGTTACATTAATATCTGTCCAAAGGCAGATGTCTTTATTAAAATTTAAACTATGTCAAGTTATGAACAAGATACTACTATCACACTTCCGATTCCAGGGAAATTGCGATTAACTTGACGTATTAATAAGTAGGTTCTGATCAAAGTGGCTACTTAAAGACAAGACAGCATCTCTGTCAGGACAAGAATCTTCCGGGAAATGCCGTTGTTGGGTTGTATATCTTCACCGGAGTGGTGAAGACCCTCAAGGAAAAAGAGGAGTAAATGATGAAGGTATTCGATAATACCACAAAAAAGATTTTTTTTGCTAGCTGGGTATCGCTAAATCCAACCGAAGCTAGTCACGCTAATGTCATTCAGCTGGGTCGTCCAGTATCCAAGCTTCATATTGATATTCTCCAGCCTTTGCGTCACTGGCTAGACCGCGTTCAAGTCCGCGATCGCCAACTAGCACACCGATTGTGCCAATACATTCCTGCTCAGTGTCCCTTTGAGCGTGATGTGAAGTTATTTGGTAAAACCTTGTTGCACATACCCCCGATGTGCAAGCTCAACCCCTTGTACGAAGAAGTAGTAAGCTTGCGTTTCCGAGCGCTGTGCTATCTAGCTGATGAGTGCGGCGAGGATATATCGCAGTATTGTTAGTAGATAGTAGATAGTAGTTAGTAGATAGTAGGTAATCGCTAACTACTAACCACTAACCACTAACTCTATTGACTTTGCCACTTTTGGAGTTCTTGCTGAGCTTTGTTGTATGCAGATGTCCCCTCTGGAACTAAAGCAGCTGTTTGTATTGCTGCTCTGAATTGTCCTCTAGAGGCACGACGCATAGCAAGCTTTAAAATTGTTTCACTCCATTGATTCATCGATTTTTGAGCTTCCTCAAAGCCTGGTTCTCCTGGTGAAACTTTTTTAGCAACTTCGATAGCGCGGTTATAGGTAGACGCCTGTCTTGGTTGAATTAAAGCATTAGCAGCATCTAAAAGAGTTTTGTTAGCCATATACTGCTTTGCTTGTAGCCGCCACTGGTTGATAGCCGTTTGTGCTTGTGAATAAATTGCCTGATCTGGGCTAATTAACTCGGCAGCAGCTATTGCTTTAGCATATTTTCTTTGGTTAGCACGACTTTGGGCTAGATTTAAGATCATGCTGCTCCAAATCTGAATATTTGTTTGTGCTTGTTCGTATTGTGGTTCACCAGGTTTAACATTTCGGGCTTTAGCGATCGCTACGCTGAGATCGCTAGCCTGGTTTGGTCTCAGAGACATTTTCGCCAAGTCCGATATGGCTTGGTCACGCTTGATTGACTGAGAATCAAGGGCTGTTGGCGAGATTGCTTGACTTTTTTGTAAAGATGGTGGAATTGGTGGTAAATTCTCAATTATCTTGGTGTTACGAGTAGTATTAGTAACACTACTACGAGTCATTTCTTTAGGTGATACAGGAAGTATCTCTGTTTCGGCATCATCATTAGCTGTTTTGGATGAAGTTGAGAACACCTCCACAGTTGTTTTAAAACCTGCTTGGTTGCGGAAATAAACTACTCCAAACAAGCCCAGAACTATTGTCGTACCTGCACCCCATAACATTAATGGTTTCCAAAATGAGGAGGTGTTTGCTGTCGCCGCCCCTTTGTTTTCCGAGTTATTTGTTATAGCTGCGGTGGGGAGTGGGGAGTTGGAACCCGCCCACGGCGCAGCCTCCCCTACTCCTCCTCCTCCTGTACCCCACCTAATCGTGTCTGTTATGATTCTGTCAGCATTAGGGTCTAGTGAAGGCGTTGAAAGGGCAGCAGCGAAAATTTCTTCAGAAGCAATTGTGGCTGTATCTTCTATTGACGGCAAGATTCCTTGCTGCCTAGAGGGAATAACAGTAACAGGATTTTGTGTAGGACGCCAGTAGTGTTGACATAGTTCTGGTGTGCGGAGGCTCAGGTATCTTTCTAGATCCTCTAAAGTGTTACCATTGCCAGACCGTAAAGTTTCTAATACTGCTGCTGTAAAAAATCCGTGACCGAGTTCGCTACTTTCGTGGGAAAATTGTTCCGGTTGACAAGACAGAATTGTGGGAATTTGGAATTCTTGAGCTAGTTCAACTGTTTCTTGCCCAACGAGAGCATTTGCTTGGGTTGCAAAAGCACGGTTGATATCAAGCAATAATAATGCATCAAGTCCAGCTATTTGCAGACTTTGCATCAGCGCTCTTAATTCTATGCCAGTTTCCTCTATGCGTTCGGGGTTTCCTTCTTGTGGCATTAAGTAATCTTGTCCATTGTGGTTGACGCCATAACCACTAAAGAAAAACCACAGTCGGTCTTGAGGTTGCCAACACGCTGCTGCTAAATCTTCCAGCAAAAGCAGAATGTTTTCTTTTGTAGGGTAAGTAGATCTGTCACCCAAAGGCGGCGAAGTGTCTGTCATTAACAGACACTGTTGCTGCAAAAAACCTGCTTCTACTACTAAAAAATCCTTTAACGCCTCGGCATCGGCTTGAGCACACCCTAAAGGTTGAAAGAACTGATATTGATTTATGCCAATGGCGATCGCCCAGTTATTTGCCATCGCGCTTTCTGCCGGTTATTTTTTGCTTACTTGAAATCGCGGTTGGCTTTGCTGAAAAAACAAAGCTAACCTATGTCTTATGGCCTAGGTGGTCATCATCTCATTAATAGATGAAATGTCATTTTTATTACTTGCTTAACCAAGAAAATACGTTCATAGGATTTAACTTCATTTTTCATAGTGAGGAGTATATAGGTCATGAGGAATTGCTGTCATCAATCATCAAGCAGATTTTCCTGGGGAAATCGAAATTTTCTCAAGAGTTTCATTCAACTTATGCCATCAATCGCCAATAAAATCCGGATAGGTTATGCAGTAGTTTTGCTGGGTGCAGCAGTTCCTATGTGGCTTTTGTGTGAAGCGATCGCACTCCAGACTGTGCAAGCTTACACCGCCAGAGTTGACCTCGCTATTGACCGCCTGCCAGAAGAAAACTACGAAACCCTAATGCAAAGAGCAGAAGCGGCTGCAAGAGCAGCGGCTCAACGCAGTTTTGACCAAGATATCTTGGTGACAGATGTTTCCATCTATATTTCCGTACAAAATCATGGAGCGATCGCACCAGTTTTAGAGTTAGCAGTTAGTCGGCAACAATGGCGCAATCGTCCCGATCCGCGACGTTGGGCAAAATATTTCAAAACAGCGCGATCGCTTCTATATTTTGGGGATAATTTCAAAACCCCCACTACCACCCAACCACCAGCCAACAACCAACAACAAACAACCACCAACCAACAACCAACACAGACACGTTAATGGCTTAGAATAATAAGGTTGTCAAAAATTGCGTTATCCGCTACTATGGCTGTTCCAAAGAAGAAAACATCTAAATCTAAACGCGATAAACGTAGAGCTACCTGGAGGCACAAAGCCGCTGTTGAAGCCCAAAAAGCTCTTTCTCTCGGCAAGTCGATTTTGACTGGACGTTCTACATTTGTTTACCCAACTGCTGAAGAAGAGGAAGAAGAGGAATAATAATTCCAGAGTCAAGAGTCCAGAGTCAATAGTCCATAGTCAAGAGTTTTTAACTAGTGACTATTGACAATTGACCATTGACTATTCATTACCTATGACCGATTACCGAAAAGCATATAAAAACTAAAGTGTCTTTTTAAGAAGACTTATTTTTCTGGTGACTATGCTAGGAAAATTTTTTCAAAAGCCGACGCAAGAACAGGGCGATCGCGTTCCACCCGGTCAACATTTGGCTAAGGGCTTTCCTGTTTTAACTTATGGTGCGACTCCCCAAGTCAGCACAGATGAATGGGAATTTCGCGTCTGGGGTTTGGTACAACCCAAGACTTTTACTTGGTCAGACTTCATGGCCCTACCTCAGCAGGAATTTACTGCTGACTTCCACTGTGTAACCCGCTGGTCTAAACTCGATGTCAAGTGGACTGGGATTAAAGTGACAGACTTTATGAAACTAATTGAAGTCGATCCGAAAGCAGCCCACGTTATGGAACACTGCTACGGCGGCTACACTACCAATATTTCAATGGAAGATTTTCTTAGAGAAGAAAATTTCTTTGCCTTTAAATTATTTGGTGAACTGTTACCCGCAGAACATGGCGGGCCAATGCGGCTGGTGGTTCCCCACCTTTATGCTTGGAAAAGTGCCAAGTGGATTAACGGCCTGGAGTTTCTTCAGCGCGAAGAACTTGGTTTTTGGGAACGCAATGGCTACCATCGCCGGGGCGAACCTTGGGCGGAGGAACGTTATAGCAGTTTTTAAGTTTTCCCCAATAGCAAGTATGTAGTAGGGTGAGCTTTGCTAGCCCTTTGGTGGTGTAATCCTAAACAATAAGTCTTCTTCGTGTCTTGGTGTCTTTGTGGTGAAAAAATAAATTTTATTTAACCACCAAGACACTAAGACACCAAGTCGAATCAGGAAAAATCAGGTAATGAAAGCATATTTTTCACCCACCTTGAAAGGGCTAGGTGAACTTTGCTTACCCTATTTGTTTAATATATGGATATATGCTAGCCTTGGTAACTACCCAATAATTTTCTTCAAGAAAGACAATTTGCTCTTAGTATAGGGAGCGTATCGCCATTTTAAATCCAGCCAAAAGGGATTGTGTAACACGCTTTTATAGTGAGAAAAGGTGTCAAAACTAGATTTACCGTGATAGCTACCGATACCGCTATCACCTACACCACCAAATGGTAGAGATGAAACACCGATCTGCATGACTGTTTCATTGATACATGCAGTTCCGGATGAAGTGGCTTGTAAAATTTGCTGTTGCAGGTTTTTGTTATTAGAAAATAAGTACAAAGCTAAGGGTTTTGGTTGAGAGTTGATTAGGGCGATCGCCTCTGATATATCTTTGTATTCAATCACAGGTAGAATGGGGCCAAAAATTTCATCCTGCATCACAGGATCTGCTAAGGAGATATTTCCAATTACTGTTGGAGCTATATAAAGTTCATCTCGGTTTGTTTCGCCACCAATGCAGGTTTCACCACTATTGAGAAGACTTGCTAACCTGTCAAAGTGTTTTTGATTAATAATTCTGCCATAATCAGGACTACTAGCAGGATTAGCTTCATAAAATTCTTGAATACACTTTTTAATTTCAGATAATAAACTTGCTTTGATTTTGTGATTAACTAATAAATAATCAGGAGCAAGACAAGTTTGTCCGGCATTGATGAACTTACCCCAAGTAATCCGTCTGGCGGTATGTTCAATATGAATGTCAGTATCTACAATACAAGGATTTTTGCCACCTAATTCTAGAGTGACAGGTGTGAGATGTTTGGCTGCTGCTTCCATAATAATTTTGCCGACAGCAGTACCTCCAGTGAAGAAGATGTGGTCAAATTTTTCTGCTAGTAGTTTTTGACTAGTTTCTACACCTCCTTCTACGACTGTTATATATTCTGGCTGGAAATATTTAGCGATAATGTTGGCAACGAGACTAGAGGTATGCGGGGCAAGTTCTGAAGGTTTGAGGATGGCACAGTTTCCAGCAGCGATCGCTCCGATTAATGGTGAAATAGTTAACTGAAATGGATAGTTCCAAGCACCAATAATTAAAACCACTCCTAGCGGTTCTGCATAAATTTGTGCTGAAGCAGGAAGTAATTGCCAAGGAACTTGTGCTTTTTTAGGTTTAGTCCAAACCTTAATATTTTTGAGACAATATTCAATTTCTTTGAATACCAATACAATTTCTGAAGAAAATGTTTCAAATTCCGGTTTATTTAAATCTGCTTTTAAAGCCTGATAAATTGCTGCTTCATTATCTTTGATGGCTTGTTGTAAAATTTTAAGCTGGTCAATACGAAAAGCAATATCTTTAGTTTTACCTGTGGATAAAAAATCTCTTTGTTTACGAATAATATCAGCGATTGATAATTCAGTATTCATATTTTTGCTATCAGAAAATAAATTTAATTTGCATGAATATGGCGGGCAAGATGCCCGCCCCACAAGAAGTTAATGCACTTGGATTATACAAAATTAGATGTATTTTAGCTTAATTCATAATTTATAAATTTACTGCTTGACGGGTAGGCATACAATAAAAACACTGCCTTTACCTACTTCTGAATTCACTTCGATTGTACCTTTGTGTGCTTCAACAATTCGACGAGAAAGATACAGTCCTAAGCCACTTCCAGAACGCTTGTGGCTACCTTGGCGAAATCGTTCAAACAAGGTTGCTTGTTCTTCAGGAGGAATACCAGGGCCTGTATCCGCTACCTTGATATTAATGTGGTCGTCGGCAGTGGTAGGCGCTATGAGGTGGATATCTACAGAACCTTTATCGGTAAATTTGATAGCATTACCGATCAGGTTTGTGAATAGGCGATGCAGTTCTAAGCGATCGCCCATCACCGTACTATTGGTTGAGTCCTCACCAAGATCTAGATTTATTGCCAGTCCCTTTGGTTCAGCTAGGGGAGTTAATTCATCTGCCACTTCTTTGAGTAATTGCCCTAGATTAACTGGTTGAAACGCTAAGGTTTTGCGTCCTGCTTCAAAGCGATAAACCTCCAGTAGGGTATTTACCATTGCTAGCAGGTTGGTGTTGCTACGGCCCATGATAGTAATAACTTCTTGCATTGGTGGTGATAAACTTCCCAATGCACCTTCTGAAAGAAGTGTCAGCATCCGTTCTGCTGCTACTAGGGGCGTGCGTAAGTCGTGGGTGAGGCGAGAGACAAAATCTTCTCTTTGACGGGCGATTTCATCGCGTTCGTCGATACTGTGTTTGAGACGGAGAAGCGATCGCACTCGTGCTAGCAACTCGTCTACTGTTACTGGTTTACGGATAAAGTCATCAGCACCCAAGTCTAATCCTTGGGCAACATTCGGTGAATCGTGAGCAGTGATAAGTAGGATCGGAATAAATGGCAAACTCTGATTTTCCCTAATCTGCTTGGTTACTTCATAACCATCCATCCCCGGCATCATCAGATCCAGCAGTATTAAGTCAAAAGTCGCTTCGGCAATTTTTGCCAATGCACAAGCACCATTTTCTGCCGTAGTAACTGTATAGCCTTCTTCCTCCAATATGGTTTTGATTAAAAATACATTATCAGGAGAATCATCAACTACTAGGATTTTGTCTGAGTGAGAAGATTGTGAACTCATTGTAAAAGTAATGTTTGGTTATATTGGTTATAAAACTTTAATTTTAGTTAATGCATTTAAGTAATTTATTTTACTTCTTCATGATTAACTTATGACCAGGAAATATTATGTACTTGGAGATTGTGACCAATCTACTGTAGCAACAATTATGATTGATCCATTGTTGGCAGCTAAACAGCGATCGCACTTTCACTTCAAAACAAGCGATCGCACCGCAGATTGGCGTAAGTTAAACGAATATAGCGATGTTGGTAACGAATGTCTTGATGTTATCTATGAATGTCCTGATGTTAATAAGGAATGTCAAGACGTTTGTCACAAATGCCTTGATGTTATCTATAGAATGTCTTGATGTTGGTGACGACAGCTTTAATGTTGGTAACAAAAGCTTTGGGCGTGTGACAAACACTAAAGCGATAGTAAGCGATCGCATTCTCATATGACGCTAAAGTCAGCGATCGCACTGTTCACCCAAAATGAGCTTACCTTTTTCACCTGTTGAGAGTTTAGCCATGTTTACAGCTATGTAATGAAGATGCGATCGCACAAGCGTATTCAAGTGACACATTAAAACAAAAAGTAGCGCTGTGCCATTGGCAAAACCGTTGCAGGTTCACAAGTTAGCAACTCCCCATCTGCCCTCACTTCATAAGTTTCCGGATCTACTTCGATGCGCGGTAATGCATCATTTAGCTTCATATCCCGCTTACTCAACTGACGTGTTCCAGAAACCGCAACTGCTTGCTTGTGCAACCCTAACTGACTGGGAATTTCCCTTTCTAACGCTGCTTGCGAAACGAAAGTTAACGATGTGGCATTCTTAGCACCTGCAAAACTACCAAACATCGGGCGCATATGCACAGGTTGCGGCGTGGGAATACTAGCATTGGCATCGCCCATTTGTGACCATGCAATCATTCCACCTTTAATTACTATCTCCGGCTTAACGCCAAAAAACGCCGGACGCCACAAACACAAATCTGCTAGTTTTCCCTCTTCGACTGAACCCACATACAGAGAAATGCCGTGAGCGATCGCTGGATTAATCGTATACTTGGCAACATATCTTTTTGCCCGAAAGTTATCCACTCTTAGCCCCTCTCCTTGTAGGAGAGGGGTTGGGGTGAGGTCTCCCCGTTGCACTTTCATTTTGTGCGCCGTCTGCCAGGTACGAATTATTACTTCTCCTACCCGTCCCATCGCCTGGGAATCGGAAGAAATCATACTAAATGCACCTAAATCGTGCAAAATGTCTTCAGCAGCGATAGTTTCCCGGCGAATGCGCGACTCAGCAAACGCCACATCTTCAGCAATTCCCGGATCAAGGTGATGACAAACCATCAACATATCCAGGTGTTCATCTAAAGTGTTGACGGTGTAAGGACGTGTAGGGTTAGTGGATGATGGTAAGACGTTCGTTTCACCACAAACTTTGATAATATCCGGTGCGTGTCCGCCGCCTGCGCCTTCAGTGTGGTACGTGTGGATGACACGCTTTTTGAAGGCGGCGATGGTATCTTCCACAAACCCAGCTTCGTTGAGTGTATCAGTATGAATTGCCACCTGCACATCGTACTCATCAGCAACGTTGAGACAGGTATCAATCGCTGCGGGTGTGGTTCCCCAATCTTCGTGTAGTTTTAATCCTATCGCGCCCGCCACGACTTGTTCCACCAGTCCTCGCGGTTGGCTAGTATTACCTTTACCCAAAAATCCCAGGTTTACAGGGAAAGCATCAGCCGCTTGCAGCATTCGATAAATATTCCACGGCCCTGGTGTGCAAGTAGTAGCGTTTGTCCCTGTTGCGGGGCCAGTACCACCACCAATCATAGTGGTAATACCAGAAGCAATGGCTACTTCAATTTGTTGGGGGCAAATAAAATGAATGTGGGTGTCGATACCGCCAGCCGTAAGAATCATTCCTTCGCCAGCGACGGCTTCAGTACCAGGGCCAATAATAATATCTATATTGTTTTGAATATAAGGATTTCCAGCTTTACCAATTTTGAATATTTTGCCATCTTTAATGCCGATATCTGCTTTGACAATTCCCCACCAATCCAAAATCAAAGCATTAGTAATTACCATATCAACAGCACCAGCGGCGTTAGAAATGGGTGATTGGCCCATTCCGTCGCGAATGACTTTACCACCGCCGAATTTTACTTCGTCACCGTAGGTGGTGAAGTCTTGTTCGACTTCAATAAATAATTCTGTATCTGCAAGGCGGATGCGATCGCCTACTGTGGGGCCATAGGTTTCTGCGTAAGCGCGGCGATCCATTCTATAACTCATGTTAACTCCTGAATATTTTTTAACGCAGAGGCACGCAAAGGAAAACGCAGAGGGACGCAGAGGGTTTTAGAGTTGTCCGTTAATTCTGCTGTTGAAGCCGTAGACTTGGCGTGTACCAGCTAAGGGGACGAGAGTCACTTCTTTTTCGTCGCCTGGTTCAAAGCGGACTGCTGTTCCGGCGGGGATATCGAGACGCATTCCTCGTGCTTGTTCTCTATCGAAGTTTAACGCAGCGTTGACTTCAAAAAAGTGAAAGTGAGAACCAATTTGTATGGGGCGATCGCCTGTATTTGACACTCGCAATTTTACAGTCAGACGCCCTATATTTAGTTCAATTTCTCCTGCTGGTGTAATTATTTCTCCTGGAATCATGGATAAATCCTATATAAAACTAATCACGAATTGGGTTATGCACTGTCACCAACTTCGTACCATCAGGAAAAGTCGCTTCCACTTGCACTTCATGCACCATTTCTGGCACACCTTCCATGACATCATCTCGCCTCAACAGCGTAGTACCGTAACTCATTAATTCTGCTACAGTATGCCCATCTCTCGCACCCTCTAAAATAGCAGCAGAAATATAAGCAATAGCTTCTGGATAATTCAATTTCAAACCTCTTGCCTTGCGTCTTTCTGCAAGCATTGCAGCAGTAAAAATCAGCAGTTTGTCTTTCTCTTGCGGCGTCAGTTGCATTTCCTAAACTCCCTTGGTGACTTGGTGAGTCCACTAAATCTGCCAAACTCTAGGTATGCAGTTACCACGATTTAAAAAAGACATGCGTAATAACTGCCAAACACCGATAAACCAGTGTCTCACCTCAGCAGTAGAAGAACCACGATATCGACACAAAAATCCATGTTCTAAACGAGTAACGCCTATTTGGGAAGAGAGGGGGAGGGGAAGAGAGGGCGAAGGGGGGATAGGTTGCCAAATATTCCTTGCTTTCTCAATGATTTCCACAGAAACAGCACTTCCTACCCAAACTAAACTACCCACTACTGGTTGTCCTGCCAAGCCGTGGGGACTGTAGAAAATTTCTTCACTACCAGGAACCCATTGTCTATCTATCCACAAAGGTTTACCTTGCTGCCAAATTTCAGTATTACTGCGCCACTCTCCCTGCAAAAATTTCTCTCCCCTAGCACTGCGACCAAACCTAGTAATTTCCCAGCTTAAATAGCTAGCTCCGGTAGTTAATTCTACTCGTAAATCTTGCCGATACAACGCACTGTTAAAGACTATTGTTTCTTGCGGTATCCACTCCAAACAAGCACCTGCATCAACTTTTATCTCGATAGTTTGTCTTGCAGTCGTGCCGTTACTGCGATATATCTTTCCAGCAGCAGCTGTTGTAATTAAGGCTTGGGCGTTGGGTTGGAGGTGGAGGTGATAAGAAAGGCGATCGCCTCCCACCACACCCCCAGCAGTATGTAAAATTACGCTATGACAAACTTCCTGCCCCTCTGGGTAAAATGGGCGTTGCACCTTCAGCGGTGCTTGATTGCGATTAAAAATTAGCTGCGTTCCACTTTGGCTATGGGCATATACTAGATTAAGTTTGCCATGCCAGCCGTTTACGGGTTTTGCTGTTGTTTGAGAGTTACACGATTGATTCACAAGTGAGATTATTGACTATTTTTTATGATTAAATATGAGCTTTTTTGGCTAATATGACATAATCATCTAGAGTATAATGTAACTGATTCTTCTGAGCTAGATACTTCTTAATCATTGGTCTCATATGTAATTGCTTAGGCAATTTATCTAGTGCAAATTTTCCGAATTCAGCACTTCCAAGTGGTGTTCTTAAACTTGTAGATGTAAGATATTTATAAGATACTAAATCCAATCCAAGCTCTGTAACAAATTTACTCACAAGCTTTTTTTCTTGATTGTGGTCTTCAACTTGGTAAGCATCGTAGATTTTGAATAACTTTTTGTCTTGTACAATGAGCAGTACATAACCTTGGGGCTTCAGGCTAGCAGCAAATATTTGCTTATAAATACTGTTTGCTTGAATTCTTTTTATCGGATCTGAAAAGAAACAGTGGGAAATTACGATAAAATCAAAAAACCCTTCCGGTATATTACTTGAATTATAATTCCAAGTAAATATGTCGTCAGTCACAAAACGAAAGAAAGCATTTACCAAACTTTTCTGAGATTCTATATATTTTCGCCAAAATTGTAAACCTCGAAACTGGAATGCAACTTGCTTTTCTAACGAATAGTTAAGATATATGCATTTGTGGAATACAGAAAAAGCCGCTTGTACTTTGTAAAAATAAAGCTAGACCATAAGCAACTGTTCCTGGTCCTGCTGCAATATCAAGGATGTTAATTTTAGTTGGTAGTAAGCCTGCTTCATAGATAATAAACCAAGCTAAATAAAGACAATATACATTTTCTAAAAAATACTTCATAAAGTAGACATGGGGCGTCAAACTAAAACGATAGTCTGGGTCTTGTCCATTCTTTAAATGATTAATATCTTCCAAAGCATCTTCTAACTTAACTATGAGCTGCTTCTCGGGTATCTTACTAAATTCTTCTTTGAGATATTCAACTAATTTTGCTTCAAAATCATCAAATATCTGTTGAACGATACCCGTGCATTGCAGTTTGTTTTCATCATGCTGTATTAAATTAAATTGTTTGTATACATATTTAATAAATTCTTGGTCTCTCTTTAATATAAGATTATTTTGCTGTTCATAAGCGATTTCGACATTTAAATTTTCTAGTCGCTGTAATGCTTCGTTGAGTTTCCCACTTAAATTATCTGCCTCTTTTTTATATTGTTGCGAATAACGTTCAACCTGAATTTTATCTCTAAATAGTCTTTCTAACCATGAAAATTTTGCCCCTGATTTTTGAATATCTTGCAAAATTTGCACAGCAAGTCGGGTATCTCCCTTGATAAGTGCTGACTTGAACTGCTGACTTCGCCACCAATTCAAAATAGGATTACTCATAACTAAATCCCTCTTTACCTTCCTTGATTTCTACACCTTCAAGTATAGAAATTAACTTTTTCTTAAATTTCATATAGTTTATGTTTTCATCATCGTACCACCAAGCGTATTTACGCTTAATTTCTTCAGCTTCTTGCCGAGTTGATGCTACAAGAGAACGATTATGACTAGGGTGAAAATCCTGAATTACAACTCGATCGGCAATCCTGAGCTTTTCAATAAAAATGACTTCTTCATCTGATAATGTAGGGAGTAGAGGCGTAATCGTAATAGAGATTTTGGGAATAAAACCTTTAAAAGGATCAATGCTTTGTTTAATTTTTTTAACCGCATTGATTCTGGCTTTAATACTCGGCGATTGCGGTTCAAAATCTCTTCTCACCGATTCACTACCAGTGGGAATGCTCATATTAATTCTTAACCGCTGAAACCTTTGTAAATAATCAATATCTCGGGTGATAATTGGGCTACGAGTTTGAATTACCAGCGTTGGAGTCGGAAAAAAATCAAGCATAATTCCCAACAACCTGCGAGTCAACTGATATTTAGACTCAATTGGTTGATAAGGATCAGTAACACTGCTCATGTAAATTTTAGGAGACTGTTTGGGATTTTTCTTGTACCAGCTTTCCAATTCTTTCTCTAAAATTTCTGCTGCATTTTCTTTGAAAATTACCCATTTGCCCCAGTCTTGACGCATTTTTGTATTAGGACTAAATGCTGCGGCATAGCAATAACTGCATCCGTATTGACAACCCCGATAAGGATTCAGAGTAAAATCATAAGCAGCGATGAAACCAGTTGCTTTTGTCAACAGAGCTTTTATATTTTGGTCATAAACATTGATATCTCCAAACTTTTCTCGAACTAATTTTGTAGGAGTATTTTCACAATATCCTTCATACTGTGGTTTCGCCATTTTAAAATGTGATAATTATCATCAACCATAAACTTATAAACTTGTAGAGTGCATTAACGCAGTGTAATTGACCCTGAGATAGCGATGTGTTACAGCAAGCTAACACTCCCTACTTTTTATAATTCCCATTTTTAAGTTTTAATTTTTTATTGGCTCTGCCAGGTGTACGCTGGTACGATAAACCATGTAAACAAAAGCACGCTCATCGCAAAAGCGCTGATACAATTCTTGCAAACTCGAAATCAGTTGTTCGTATGCTTCTCCTGCACGCGGGACGTAGGAAGCACTTGTTGCACGGCCGATAAGTCCAGTTAAGTCTAATTCGTGCCGATAAACAAACGTATACTCACGAACATTAACAAAATGCTTCGTCCCTAACAGTGGTTCCACCGTCTTCATCCGTGACTCTGCTGGGTGATGATTCGATGCTGCACGTACCAAGCGGTTATATTCCGCAGTTAAAGCATCTTCTTTGTCGCGGTTATTCCACACCACAGCTAACCGTCCCGATGGTTTAAGAATACGGCGAAACTCCGATAAAGTTGGCTCAGGGTTGAACCAGTGAAAGGCTTGAAAACAGGTTACTAAATCAACAGATGCGTCGCTTAGGTTAGTAACTTCTGCTGTTCCATCTCGAAATTCGACTAAAGGATGAGGTTCAGCTGCTTCTCTCATCGCCGTGTTTGGTTCAATAGCAATTACACTAACACCGCGTTCCGCCAACAACCGTGAAGAAATTCCTGTACCAGCACCTATATCTGCTGCGACGAGTTGAGAGGGAGGTGCTAATCCTTCCAAGATTTTATCAATTGCTGCGGCTGGGTAACTTGGTCGGTATTTTACATAATCATCAACTCTGTCGGAGAAGCGAGTCAGGGGGTTGAGTGTGTGTAGAGGTGTTTCGGGGTTGGTTGTCATGGGTGTGAGGTAATAAACCGCAAACGTAAGAGAGGACGCACAGAGAATTGGAAGAGTGCGATCGCGCTATTTAAATCTACTATTTAAGTTAAGCCGTAAACCTTGATAAAAATTGACGAATAAATTCTGTTTAAATTGGCAAAATTCCGTATCTACTCTGAACATAGGTACTTGAACTTGATGATAATCTGTATTAATTTAAACATCATCTTATGGTTCAGTTGTATGTATTATGCAAAGTCTATATTAGATGGTGGTAGGATTGTTTGTGCTGATGATGCAGATTACTCCTTTTACCTAGAGGAGG
The DNA here is from genome assembly GCF_000517105.1 of Fischerella sp. PCC 9605. Taxonomy (GTDB): domain Bacteria; phylum Cyanobacteriota; class Cyanobacteriia; order Cyanobacteriales; family Nostocaceae; genus PCC9605. Next base: position 294,699 of record NZ_KI912149.1, read on the forward strand.
GGCTGGTTTGTCTGGAATGCAATAGAGATGTTCATTTAAGAAACGGAAACGAAAAAAAAGCTCATTTTGCTCATCATAAAGCTGTTGATGAAAGTGATAGAGAATGCTCATTAAGAGTTACAGGCTATAGTCAAGATTGGAGTAGTTTAACTTTTGAAGGGAAAGGTCAAAGGCGAAAACTATTCCACAAATACTTTTTAAGTCTGCTCGCAATGAACTATCTCGATTTCTACACGACAATTAAAATTATTAGACATAAAATCAATATCATAAAATTAGAAGATATAACACAAAAATTATGCGATTATTTTTGTGATAATAAGGATATTTTAATACGTGAATGCCGTTATATAGCTGAGAAAAATTATGACAATAGCTTATTACTTCAAAAGTTAATTGCTTGCGAAGCTATAGATTACTTATGTGTACCATCTAGCAAAAGCTTGTTGGAGCAGTTAATTCATTACAGCATCTATAAATGTTTTGATTCCTTACCTCATGATTTAAATACTGCTCTAGCTCAAATTAGACCTGCTGATATTTGCCAAAAAGTAAAGCAGATTATTCTTGAAACTCCTTGGTTATCCACTTTTTCACAGGAAGTAGACAGAAATATTCATAGTCGTGTCAAGTCAAATCTAAAATCATATGCACTGCCACAACAACATTTTAAAGAAAAAGGATTAAGTTCAGCTATTCATGATTTACTTGATACTGAGAGCGATGCTTTGCCCCTATTTTATGACAATTTTTTAAATTTAAAATTATACTTAGACTGTTTAGTTATATATTTGTTATTTCCTAATGATTTATCTCGTAAAAATCCGATAGCTAAAATAACCGATTTTCATATTGATAAACTTAGCAAATCAATAATTATTGATTGGGAATTTATTGCTATTAATCTTGGAATTAATACAGATAACTATCTGAAACAATATAATAAATGGCAACCAGAAATTGAGTACTTCTTGAGATTAAAAATGAAAACTAATTTTCCTATAAAGTTTAATTTGATATCAGGTAGTAGTCTTCAAAAGAAAAAAATTTAATATCAAAATAGGCTTGAATTCAAAATAGGTATGTATTTTACATTATTTAACTGCATTTGAGACTAAGTATCTCATAGGTCTATTCTCACTATCGAGCAAGGGTTTCAGATATATGCCCAAATTTCTAAAGTCCCATTGGTAATTTGTATACCGTTTAAAACAAAAAACAGCAGCCTCCATAAGGGAAGCAGCTGTTTTTAAAGTTTATGTAACTACAGAGTAGTATTAGTAATCGAAGTCGCCGCCCATGCCAGCGCCAGCACCAGCAGGTGCATTATCCTTAGGCTCAGGCTTGTCAACAACAATACACTCGGTGGTCAAGACCATACCAGCGATGGAAGCTGCGTTTTGTAGTGCAGAACGAGTCACTTTGGCAGGATCAACGATACCAGCAGCGAACAAATCGGTGAACTCGTTCTTAGCTGCATCGTAGCCGACATCGAAGGACTTCTCTTTGACGCGCTCAGCAATAACAGCACCATTCTGACCGGCGTTTTCAGCAATGCGCTTCAGGGGAGCAGCTAAGGCGCGAGCAACAATCAATGCACCAGTCAACTCTTCACCCTTGAGGTTGCCATTTGCCCACTCTTCCAACTGAGGTCCGAGGTGAGCCAGAGTTGTACCACCACCAGGTACGATACCTTCTTCTACGGCAGCTTTGGTAGCGTTGATAGCGTCTTCCAAGCGCAGCTTCTTGTCTTTCATTTCGGTTTCGGTTGCAGCACCAACTTTAACCACTGCTACACCACCAGACAATTTAGCCAGACGCTCTTGCAGCTTTTCTTTGTCATAGGAAGATTCGGTTTCTTCCATTTGACGGCGAATTTGTTCGCAACGAGCCTTAACGGCTTGATCGTTACCTTCAGCAACAATGGTGGTGTTGTCTTTGGTTATGGTGATGCGGCGAGCCTTACCCAGGCTATCTAGCTTAGCGTTTTCGAGCTTCAGACCGGCATCTTCGGTGATTAGTTGACCACCAGTGAGGATAGCGATGTCTTCTAGCATGGCTTTACGGCGATCGCCAAATCCAGGAGCTTTCACAGCAGCTACATTCAGCACACCACGCAAGCGGTTAACAACCAAGGTTGCCAAAGCTTCTTTTTCGATATCTTCGGCGATAATCACCAAAGGACGACCGGCACGAGCTACTTGCTCAAGGACGGGTACGAGGTCTTGTACCAGAGCAATTTTCTTATCGGTGAGCAGCAAGAAAGGCTCATCGAAAATTGCCTCCATCCGCTCAGTATCGGTTGCGAAATAGGGAGAGATATAGCCCTTGTCAAAGCGCATCCCTTCGGTGATTTCCAACTCGGTGGTCATGGATTTCCCTTCTTCCAGGGAAATAACACCTTCTTTACCCACCTTGTCCATTGCTTCAGCAATCATCTTACCGACTTCTTCGTCGTTACCGGCTGAGATAGCACCAACTTGAGCAATGGCTTTGGAATCTTCGACGGGACGTGCGTGTTCGGCAATCTTATCTACAAGGAAGTGAGTAGCTTTATCAATACCGCGCTTCAGCAAAATAGCATTCGCACCAGCAGCAACGTTCCGCAAGCCTTCTTTGACCATTGCGTGCGCCAAAACGGTTGCAGTGGTAGTTCCATCACCAGCAGCATCGTTAGTCTTGGAAGCAGCCTGACGAATCAAAGAAACGCCAGTATTCTCGACGTGGTCTTCTAATTCAATTTCTTTAGCAATAGTCACACCATCATTGATGATTTGAGGTGCGCCAAATTTCTTCTCTAGTACGACGTTACGACCTTTAGGGCCGAGGGTAACAGCTACAGCCTCAGCCAGGATATCCATGCCTCTTTCCAGGGCGCGACGAGCGTTTTCGTTGTAGATAATGCGCTTTGCCATAATTTCTTAGTAGTCCTTTGTCATTCGTTAATTTATCTTGGTGTCATTACGCTATTTGTCATTTGTACTAACGACCAATGACTAATGACTAATGACCAATGACTAAGAAACGATCGCTAAAATGTCTTTTTCAGAAAGCAAGACATATTCGTCGGTTCCCAGCTTGATGTCGGTACCAGCGTACTTGGAGTAGAGAACTTTGTCCCCTACTTTCACATCCATTGGCTGACGAGAACCGTCATCTTTGACTTTGCCATCACCAATAGCAACTACTTCGCCGACTTGGGGCTTTTCTTTAGCGGTGTCGGGCAAATACAGACCACCAGCGGTCTTTTCTTCAGAGGCGCTCACTTTCACAAAAACGCGATCGCCTAAAGGTTTAACTGTAGAAACGCTTAGAGATACAGCTGCCATACGAATTTCGTGCCTTGTTAGCACTCTCAACTCCTGAGTGCTAATTTAGCGAAAGGCAGTGTCTCATGGCAACATTTGAGCTTGTACGGGTTTCCGAACTCTTGAAGAGGAAAGGGGGAGTGGGAGAGTGGGGGAATAGAAGAAACAACCAATAACAAATGACCAATGACTATTGACTAATGACTATTGACTATTGACTATTGACTATTGACTTGTATAAGTAAAAATACTCAATATGCTTGGGTTTTCAGGTTTTTTTCTGTAAGTAACGAATAGTTGTATATGGTCAACTTTATTTGCAAAGCTTGGAAATTGTTATAGAACAGAAATCAGAGAGCACAAAATGGGTAAAAATAGAGTGATCGAGTCCAGCCTAGAAACAAGAAACAATACTCCACCACCTGAAAATAAAGCCCTAAGTAAATCTATAGAAACTTTAGGACTTAAAAAAATTCAGCGACACGTTTTTATCTGTGCTGACCAGACACTGCCTAAATGTTGCTCAAAACAAGCAAGTTTGGAAGCGTGGGAATACTTGAAAAAGCGGCTCTTGAGAACTAGAACTAGATTTTCCCCAAGAATATCGTCCAAGTTGCATATTCAGAACCAAAGCCAACTGCTTGCGAGTTTGTTGCTCTGGGCCGATAATGGTGGTTTACCCGGATGGTGTCTGGTATCGCCAAGCAACCCCGGAAGTCATTGAGCGGATCATTCAAGAACACTTAACTGGAAACAAGATTGTAGAAGAGTATGCTTTTCTAGTCCATCGTTTGTCAGAAACTTCCTCGGTTTCTTGTAGACAATTGATAGAAGCGTAAAACTTAAGGATATGGTACAGCGGTAAGCTATGAGAAGTGCGGGTTAATTGTTTACTAGGAGCATCTTTGGTTTACTAAAGTTTGATAATCTAAACGATTATTATTCTATTGAAGTTTTTTGCCCGCTCCTTTCAAAGCGATATATAATAACGCATTATAAATACTACTGCTCTACGTATCCTTACTGGACTTTTGCCATTGGTATAGTAGTTGCTCTAGAGTGATTATCACTTTTGAGAGATTCACGAAGCAAAGGCAAGTTAAGTGGGAAAAAGCACAACACCACAATCATCCACCAAAACCGATCGCTATACAAGGCCCTTATGGATCTAAGCGCGACAAGTGCCACTGCTATGAAAGAACCCAGCATGAAAGATCACAAACGACTTCTACTCATTGATGATGACCCTAACCTCATCTTGCTGGTGAAGGACTACTTAGAATTCCGGGGATACGAAGTCATCACCGCCGAAAATGGTCGAGAAGCTCTGGAAATTTTGGAGCAGGATGTACCAGATATGATCATCTGCGATGTGATGATGCCGGAAATGGACGGATATACATTTGTGGAACAAGTCCGGCAAAACGAACGCACCAGCTGGATTCCCGTTCTGTTTCTCTCGGCCAAGGGACAAAGCGCAGACCGAGTGAAAGGACTAAATAAAGGTGCTGATGTATACATGGTCAAGCCCTTTGAACCAGAAGAATTGGTGGCGCAGGTAGAATCTTCTCTCAAGCAAACCATTCGCTGGAAAGAACACCAAGCCAAAGGAGGAGATAACGGTTCCCGCATTCAAGTTCCTTTCGACGTGCAGTTAACCCCAACAGAACTGAAAGTTGTACAGTTTGTGGCTAGGGGCTTAGCTAACCGCGAAATAGCTGAAGAATTGAATGTTAGTCAGCGTACGGTTGAAAGCCATGTATCTAATATGTTGGGTAAAACCAATCTTCACAACCGTACAGAACTAGCACGATGGGCGATCGAAAATCAAATGGCATAGACTAAAATACTGAGCCATGAGTGTTGAGTTATGAGTTAGTTAGTCTCCATTCCAAACTCATAACTCGAAACTCTTAACTAAACTACTCTTGTTTTGGGTCAGCGTTGGCAATCTGGGTAGCCTTCGTTTTTAGTCCAACTCAAAGCAGCCATCTTGTCGTCTTTTCTCGCGAAATTACTGCTCCTCATGCACTTTCTTGGGAAGATGTTCGACTAGATGGGATGGGTGAGAATTATGAATGCTGAATGCTGAAAATTTCATAATTCATAATTTTTATTCCCTAATCAACTTCTTTGATGCGGGTTTTACGTTCCACAATTTCTTTCAAAACCAGCGTCACTAATCCCAAACAAGCAAGCAAGACAGCAGCAGCAAATGCTGTTTGGGTTTCATACTGCTTGTAAGCCTCTTCAATGTACAGAGGTAAGGTTTGAGTTTTACGGATAATGTTGCCAGAGACCACAGATACAGCCCCAAATTCACCCATCGCTCTAGCGTTGGTTAAAATCAACCCATAAAGCAGACCCCAGCGGATATTGGGTAAGGTAACATGCCAGAAAGTTTGCCAATCACCAGCGCCTAGAGTCTTCGCAGCTTCTTCTTGATCGGAACCAGCTTCTTCTAAGACAGGAATAACTTCACGAGCGACAAAAGGCATAGTAACAAATGCTGTGGCGATAATCATTCCTGGTAAAGCAAATATCACCTTGAAATTTGTGTTTTCCAAAATCGGCCCTAACCAGCCATGACGCCCATAGAGCAAAACCATCATCAAACCAGCAACGACTGGTGAAATGGAAAAGGGAATATCTAAAATACTAATTACCAAGGCGCGACCGGGGAACTTATGGCGGGCTATAACCCAGGCAGCACATAGTCCAAATACGGCATTTAGCGGCACCACAATCAAGGCTATCAATAGAGTTAGCTGTGCAGCGTGAATAAATTCATCTGTTGTCAGATAGCCCCAAACAGCTGCAATTCCACCCTGGAAAGCTTGGACAAAGACATTTATTGCTGGGATGAATAGGACAAGGGCAAGGTAAATAACAGCTACTGCAATTAAAACTACCTTTACCCAACGAGATTCTTGATTTATGTGCTTAGCTTTCATAGTCATTAGTCATTAGTCATTAGTCATTGGTCATTGGTCATGAGTTATTAGTATTAGCCAAACAACAAATGACAAATGACAAATGACAATATTACCTTTGATAACGTCTTCCCCAAGCTTGCAATAGGTTAATAACCAACAACAGCAACAGCGAAATACCCAAAAGCACTGTACCAATCACGGTTGCACCAGCGTAGTCATATTGTTCTAATCGTTGGAAAATGAGCACCGATGCAATCAAATCCTTAAAAGGAATATTTGAGGCAACAATCACAATCGAACCGTATTCTCCAACAGCACGAGAAAAGCCCAGTGCTACCCCTGTCAGTAGGGCTGGGAACAGAGGGGGTAAAACTACTCTCCAGAAAGTTTGAAATTTTGATGCCCCCAAACTCCAAGCCGCCTCTTCAATGTCCCGTTCCATTTCTTGCAACACTGGTTGTAAAGTCCGCACCACAAACGGAAGGGAAATAAATAGCATCGCTACACCTACACCTAAGCGAGTAAAAGCAACTTTAATTCCCAAAGGTGCAAGTAATGAACCAATCCAGCCATTTTCGCTATATACTGTGGCTAAAGTAAGTCCCGCTACCGAAGTCGGTAAGGCAAACGGTAAATCAATCGCTGCATCAATAAACCGCTTCAGCGGAAAGTCGTATCTTACCAATACCCAAGCCACTAACGTACCAAATAGTGCATTGAGGGCAGCTGCCAACAAAGCTGTAATAAATGTAACGTCGTATGCTGAAAGAGCTACTGGACTAGTAGCAATTTGAAAGAATTCTACTGGCCCAACCATGCTTGCTTGCAATAGTAGCGCCGCCATTGGTATCAACAGCATAATGGTGAGATAACCAATGGTTATTCGCCAAGGCCAAGATATTTTAGGGATATTGAATTTTGAAGTTTGAATTTTAGATTTTGGATTTTGGATTTCGGATATAGTCATTTAGTCAAGAGTCAAGAGTTAGTAGTTAGTGGTTAGTGGTTGGTGGTTGTTGGTTGTTGGTTGTTGGTTGTTGGTTGTTGGTTGGTTGCTGGTTATTTCCAATTCCCAATGCCCAATTCCCAATGCCCAATGCCCGATGCCCACTCCTCCCATCTCCCCCTCCTCTTACTTAAGGTTTGCCTGAATTTCATCAAATGCAGCCCCATCGGCAAAGAATTGTTTTTGCACCAGATCCCATCCGCCCAATTCTTGAACTGTAAATAGGGTTTTGACTGGAGGAAACTGATTAGCAAGTTCTTGGGCAACTGTGGCGTCTACGGGTCGAAATCCGACTTTGGCAAATTCTCGCTGTGCTGCTGAAGTAAAAAGATATTTCACAAAGGCTTCGGCTACTTCTCGATTGCCGTGTTTTTCAACGTTTTTATCTACGACAGCCACGGGATTCTCAATCGAAATATTCACTTGCGGAACTATATAGGGACTTTTTTTACCTCTCAATCCAGCCAAGATGATTTCGTTTTCGTAGTTGATTAAAACATCACCCTGACCTTGGTTGAAAAAGACGTCGCTAGCTTCACGGGAATCTCTGGGTAACACGGGCGTGTTTTTATAGACTTTGCTGGTAAATTCTAGGGCTTGGGCATCAGAAGCCCCAGTTTCTTTTTGTGAACCCCATAAAGCCAAAAAATTCCAACGCGCTACTCCAGAAGTTTTGGGGTTAGCCGTGATCACATTTACTCCCTCTTTTGTCAAGTCTGCCCACGTCTTGATTTGTTTGGGATTATCTTTACGGGTTACTAGGGCTGCAACGGATTTAGTGGCGATCGCATTATTCGGTGCTTTTTTCTCCCATCCTGCTTGAATTAACCCTGCTTTTTCTATTTTTTTAATGTCCAACGCCAGCGCCAAATTCACCACATCCGCATCTAAGCCATCAATGACGGCACGGGTTTGAGCGCCAGAACCCCCATAGCTTTCGTTAAACAATACTCTTTGATTGTGTTGCTTTTTCCACTCTTGCACGAATTGGGGGATAATTTTCTTGAATGCTGGTCGGGTGACAGCATAAGAAACCAGCGTTATCTCTACATCGGGATTTTGAGCTTTGGACGCTGAACAAGATGCAACTGCTAAGCTCAAACCCAAGCCCAGCAAGAACAGCGACACCAATCTTTTTCGCTGTGTTAGCCACTGCCACAGCCCCATAAAATCTTCTCCTCTGAAATCCCGGTTTCTCCATCGGCTTACGGGACTTAGAAATATAATATTACACTGGCAGTGACAAAAACACAAAGGCAGAAGGCAAAAAATACTTGGTGTCTTGGTGCCTTAGTGGTTCAAGATTTTTTTTAACCACCAAGACACCAAGACACTAAGAAAAAATATAAAAAATGTTGGGTTTCTCAACCCAACCTACCTAACTACAAATGACTAATGACTAAAATTCAGCATTTTCTGGCGTACGTGGAAAAGGAATCACATCGCGGATATTTCCCATTCCCGTCATAAATTGTATGAGGCGTTCAAAACCTAGTCCAAAACCAGCGTGGGGAACAGTACCATAGCGACGCAAATCAAGATACCACCATAAATCTTCTTGCTTCATCCCTTGCGCTTCTATTCGCTTTTCGAGTACTTCTAGGCGTTCTTCCCGTTGTGAACCACCGATAATTTCGCCGATTTTCGGCGCAAGGATATCCATTGCGCGGACGGTTTTTTCATCGTCGTTTAAGCGCATATAAAAGGCTTTGATTTGCGCTGGGTAGTCTGTGACGATAACTGGTTTTTTAAACTGTTGTTCACAAAGGTAGCGCTCGTGTTCTGATTGTAAATCTAAGCCCCAATTGACTGGATATTCAAACTTGACATCGGCTTTTTCTAAAAGTTTGATGGCATCTGTATAAGTGATACGTTCAAATTGATTGTTGATTATATGATCTGCGGTTGCTAACACAGTACTATCAATGCGCTGGTTAAAAAATTCCATGTCTTCTGGGCATTTTTCCAGTACATATTTAAAAATATATTTGAGGAATTCCTCAGCTAAATCCATATCTCCTTGGAGGTCGCAAAATGCCATTTCTGGTTCGACCATCCAAAATTCTGCTAAGTGGCGGGAAGTATTGGAGTTTTCGGCGCGGAAGGTAGGACCAAAGGTGTAGACGTTGGTAAAAGCCATCGCCATGATTTCTGCTTCTAGTTGACCGCTAACTGTTAGGTATGTGGGTCTCGCAAAGAAGTCTTTACTATAATCTACTGTTTGGGTTTCTGTGCGGGGAATGTTTTTTAAATCTAAACTGGTGACGCTGAAAAGTTCTCCTGCACCTTCGCAGTCACTGGCGGTAATGATGGGAGTGTGTACCCACATAAAGCCGCGTTCTTGGAAGAATTGGTGTATGGCTGTAGCACAAGCATTACGGACGCGGAAAACTGCACCAAAGGAATTGGTGCGCGATCGCAAATGTCCAATAGTTCGCAGAAACTCAAAGGAATGGCGTTTCTTTTGCAGAGGATAAGTTTCGGGATCGGCTTCTCCGTAAACTTTGACGCTATTTGCTTTCAATTCTACGCGCTGTCCTTTGGCTGGGGAAGCTACAAGTACCCCAGATACTTCTACGGAAGCACCTGTATTCAGCTTTTTCAAGATCGCTTCATAGTCTGGCAAATCTTGATTAATTACTATTTGTAAGTTAGCCAAAGATGAGCCATCATTTACTTCAATAAAAGCAAAATCTTTTAATTCACGTTTTGTGCGAACCCAACCTTGTACCTTGAGTGACTCATCAGGCTGACCATCTCGTAATATTTCAGCAATCCTTAGATTTACCATATCTGTATCCGAGCATAAAAGTTAGAGTGCGGCATTTTTAAAATTTTAGACTTTAAATTTTAAATTAAGGATTGGAAATTAGAGATCAGGTCAATTCCTAGTACCCAGTCCCTAGTCTCTATCCACCACAAGATTTTAATATCCAGCCTATGATAACGCCCAATCCGCCAAAACGGACAGCTTGCCAAAAAGGTTCTTTGAAACTGCGCCAAGAAAACAACTGACTTTCTAAGCAAACTTCTAGCACTTCTAGTTGCTGCTGAATTTGCCTCAATTCAGCTTTTATCTCTGGCGTATGATGTTTATTTTGATGAAGTTCATTAAATTTGTATTGTAATTGTATTTGTTTGCGGCGATCGCGTTGTATTTGTTTGTAGCGTTCTTTTAATGCCACAAGCGATCGCTCAACTTCCAACAGTTCTTGTTCAAAATCAAATTCCTGATTTTCTTCATCTGATGGCTCTGACGGTTTTTGAGGCTGCTTCATTTAAAGTAGTACAGTAAAGGTAAATGCGACTTTGCCAAAAGTGTATGTCTCAATCTACACAGCTACCTAACAACAGTCAACTGAATGAATTTACTACTTTAGAACTAGCCCAAGCTTTAATGGAGAGGTTAAGTATATCTCCAAATGATTGGCATCGCCTCAAGTCTAACCGCAAAGTTCGCGCTAGCGAACAAGTAGCCGCAGCTCTTGTGTTCCTCCTGAAGGAACAACCACAAGAAGCTCTAGCACGATTAGAACAAGCAACAGCTTGGTTAGACCATTCTATTTCTGCGCCACCGTGTCCTACTCACGGACAAAAAAATAGTTAGTGGTTAGTAGTTAGTGGTTAGTGGTAAACAATTAACTACTAACTACTAACTACTATCCACTATCCACTAACCACTATCCACTATCTAATTACGCAATAGCGGTATCCGAAGTCGATTTTGCTCTAGTTGTTTGCAAAGCCTTAACTCAGTACCTTTTCTATTCCACTCAACTTCGTCAAAAACCTGATGCAAAATCGATAAACCACGACCGCTTTCTGATTCATCTGGTGGCAGGAATTCTGTTGGATCGATACTACAACTACACGAAGGAGTAAAGCCTCCGCCTTGATCTGATATTATCCACCAATATTTATTATCTATTAAAGAAAAACGCACTACAACTTTTTTACTGGGATCAAGATTATTGCCATGTTTAGCTGCGTTAACTAAGGCTTCTTGAAGCCCTAGACGCAGTTCGGATTGCATTTGTATTGGAATCTCTGCCAAGAGTAAATCTAATATTGGGCAGAGATATAGAGTTGAGGCAAAACTAATAGTACCCCAACTACGTCCAACCGGACGAAGTGAAATGGTGATCACAAGAGAAACCCCGCAGCTTCAGAGTTAGCTAGACATCAGTTTGCTGTCACAGGCACCCTGATTTTTTGTGAGGTGGTCGTGTTGCCTTCAAACTTACGTCTTTGGAACTAAATTTTGAAAATGCTAGGGAGCGTTGGCTCTCCTAATGATATTGGGCTGCTCTTATATAAAACGGCTCAAACGAATCTGCTCAAGCAGTCAGCAACTCAAAATATGCTTTGTATTTGTAAAAGAGCATCACTATACTCTTTTATTTGCCGATTTGTAGTTTAAACAACCCAAATTCACGTTTGAGAGTAGCCCATGCAACTTCTATTCTTTTGCACAAATGGAATTATATTTTTAGCTTAATTCAAGTTTAGCATTTTTACTATGCGCTAGACTACAAATTTAAAATTTGAGTTTTTGTAAAGGACTTATCTAAGCTTTATGCAAACTTGATAAAACAAGAAAGGCTGCTGTTTCTACATGTGCAGTTTGGGGAAAGAAATCAGCTGGCTGTACGCGTATGAGAGTATACACTCCATTTTCGCAAAGTAATTTCAGATCGCGGGCTAGGGTCGCTACTTTACAGCTGACATAAACTATACAAGTTGGTTTAGATATTAATAAAGTTTCTATAACTTTGCGATCGCATCCTTTACGTGGTGGGTCTAGCAAAACAATATCTGGCTTCATCTTCAGTTGTGGCAGTACCTTTTCTACTGCACCCGTCATAAAAGTCACATTATTAATTTGATTGCGTTTTGCGTTCAAAATCGCCTGTTGCACTGCTTCCGGTTGTATTTCCAAGCCAATTGCTTGGTGTACTTGTTTTGCTAGTGGCAAAGTTAATGTACCAATACCACAATAGGTATCAACTAGCACTTCATTTCCTTGCAGGTTCAATTCTGATTGAATGACCTGTAACAATGCCTCCGCCGTTTCCGTATAAACTTGGAAAAACGTATCTGGTCGCACCTGGAATTCTAATCCTGCGAATTCTTCTCGCAGGTAGCCAATACCAGCAATACAACGAGTTTCAGAACCGAAAATGGCATTTGTTCGTTCTGGGTTCCGGTTTAAACAAACTCCTACTAAAGTTGGATAGCGGTTCAACCACTCCTGTGATTGCTCTTGAATTCCAGGTAAATTCCAGTCTTTTACTATTAAAGTCAGCAACATTTCTCCAGTGCGACGACCAATGCGTAACCCAAGATGACGTATTACTCCTTTATGAAACTGTTCTTTATAAACTTGCCAATTTCGCTTTTGGATATCTTGTTTTACTTCTGCTAATAAAGGATTTAATCTTGCATCTTGGACTGTACATTGATTTAAATTAATTAATTGATGGCTACCTTTTTGATAGTAACCTGCTTGTACATTTCCTGTTGCTGATACACCCACAGGATAGGTGGCTTTGTTACGATAGCCCAAAGGTGAAGGAGCTCGCAAAACAGCGTCTACCGGTGGTTGCACAAAACCACCAATGCGTTCTAAAGCTTGAATAACTTGATTGCGCTTAGCTTCTAACTGATATTGATAATCTATATGCTGCCACTGGCAACCACCACATTTATCAGCCACAATGCAACTAGGTCGAATACGATGGGGGGATGGCTCCAACAGTTGCTTGAGTTTAGCGTGAGCATAGGTCGGTTTGACGTGTACCAAGCGAACAACAACGCGATCGCCTGGCACAGTATCCGGTACAAATACTACCCGCTCATGCGATCGTCCAACACCATCACCCGTATCGCTAGTGTCTGAAATATTAAGTTCTATTAATTCACCTTGTTTCCAAATAGTGTCTGTCATTTGTCCTTTGTCATTGGTCATTTGTTAGTAGATAGTAGTTAGTGGTTAGTGGTTAGTGGTTAGTGGTGAGCCAGCGCGCTCCAAAGGGGGTTCCCCCCCATGAGCGACTGGCGTAGACGCCCCTTGTGGGCGGCTTCTCGTAGAGTACCCGGAGGGTTAGTGGTTAGTAGTTAGTAGTTAGTGGTTGTTAACTATGCCCAATGCCCAATGCCCAATGCCCAATGCCCAATACTCACTCCCTCACTCTCCCCATCTCCCCATCCCTCTTCACTTGTGTCCACAAGACTCGTTAAACTAGCAAATAATAAATCTCGTGATTTCGATAAATCATGACTGTAGTAAGCAACGTTATTCTCAAAGCCGACGACGAACTGCGTTATCCTAGCAGTGGCGAACTCAAAAGTATCAAAGACTTTTTGCAAACTGGCGAACAGCGGGTACGCATTGTCAACACCCTGACTGAAAATGAAAAAAAGATAGTTCAGGAAGCTACCAAACAACTTTGGCAAAAGCGTCCTGATTTTATCTCACCAGGAGGTAATGCTTACGGTGAACGTCAGCGTGCTTTATGTATCCGTGATTTTGGCTGGTACTTGCGCCTAATTACTTATGGCGTACTTGCTGGCGACAAAGAACCAATTGAAAAAATTGGTTTGATTGGCGTCCGAGAAATGTACAATTCCTTGGGCGTTCCCGTTCCTGGAATGGTAGAAGCTATCAACTGTTTGAAAAAAGCCTCCCTCGATCTACTGAATGCGGAAGACGCAGCCGAAGCTGCTCCTTACTTTGACTACATCATTCAAGCGATGTCTTAATGCAAAGTAAGTACGTAATCTCTGCACGAACTTCCGCTTTACTAGGATTGAGTGCAAGATAGCACCTGAAATTGATTGTAATTTCTTAATACCATCATACTCCCTACAGTTAGTAGTGGCTTTGGCAGAATCTTTGTCAAGTTACCAACGGACTGTGGGGAAATTTTATTGGTTAGTGGTTAGTAGTTAGTAGATAGTGGTGGACAACTAACCACTAACCACTAACTACTGACCATTCACAAACAAAAAGCCGACAGCATTCGCAAGAAGTCTGTCGGCAATTAGTGTGTTCCCTATTAATGACTCGGCTAGAGTTCAGTTGTGATTTATTCTCTCGATTTATCGATCGCAGGAATAGGATCTTAATCATGAACATTTGTGATTTTCATCACTGGATTGCCGATCTCGATTTGTGTATAACACAGATTTGTATTTAAATTTTTCTGAATTGATGAACATTTTATGAAATAGTTTTTTCTCAAGAAACAGTGAAAATACGGTAATGTAGCTGACGGCTTTAAGGAATGATTTAACTGTAGAATGAACCACTAAGTCACTAAGACACCAAGAATTGAATTTTTTATTACAAATAGAAAATTAATTGATCTGGTTGTTTGTGCAACGCTATCACTGTTGACCCATAGAAATCCATGATATGCAACGATAGGCTACCTTAGACGTTAATAGCCACAAGGATATTCCTATGGTCACTACATCAACATCTGCCGAACAACGAGTAATGCTACAAAACATCAGCTGGCAACTGTTTGAAAATCTGCTTGCAGAGATGGGAGAAAACCGCTCCACTAGACTGACTTACTACAAGGAAAAATTAGAATTCATGACACCGCTTCCCGAACACGAAAAGTCTAACAGAAGAATAGAGGCGATGATTGTGGCTTTGGTGGATGAATTAAACCTTAACATTGAAATGGCTGGCTCTATGACTATTAAACGTCCAGATATGAGAGTGGGTAAGGAGCCAGGCTCATGCTATTACATCCAAAATGAAGCGCTAGTTAGAGGCAAAAGTAAACTAGATTTTACTCAAGATCCACCGCCAGATTTAGCGATAGAGATAGATATTACCAACAGTTCCCTCAATCATTTGGAAATTTATGCAGATTTGGGTGTTCCCGAAGTCTGGAGATACGATGGTAGCACACTGGGTTTTTACCAACTGCAAGATCAAAAATATCTAGAATGCAAATTCAGCCCCACTTTTCCATTCTTAACTGCTAGCAAAGTAATCAAGTTCCTAGAACAGTGCCAAAAATTGGGTGTAACAACTGGGTTACGTCTTTTACGGAAATGGGTCAGAAATCGGTAAAATATACCTTTGTCCCCTTGGTGCATACTTTCATGACCACCACGTCCGAACCTCCCTTTTCCCCTGAAGAAATTGCATCTGAAGGTCTGAAACTCGAAGAATACCAAGAAATAGTCCGGCGGTTAGGGCGTCATCCTAACAAAGCTGAACTGGGAATGTTTGGGGTAATGTGGTCAGAGCATTGCTGTTACAAAAATTCTCGCCCTTTACTAAAACAATTTCCTACCACAGGCGATCGCATTCTTGTCGGCCCTGGTGAAAATGCTGGTGTTGTAGACTTAGGCGATGGACTGCGACTTGCTTTTAAGATTGAATCTCACAACCACCCCTCCGCAGTTGAACCCTTCCAAGGAGCTGCCACAGGAGTCGGAGGCATTCTCCGCGATATATTTACAATGGGTGCGCGTCCCATAGCCGTTTTAAATTCCCTCCGCTTCGGTTCTTTAGAAGATGCCAAAACCCAAAGACTTTTTAGCGGTGTTGTTGCAGGAATTGCCCATTATGGTAATTGCGTTGGGGTTCCCACCGTTGGCGGCGAAGTCTACTTTGATCCCGCCTACTCTGGCAATCCTTTAGTCAACGTGATGGCACTGGGATTGATGGAAACGCCAGAAATCGTCAAATCTGGGGCATCTGGCATCGGCAATCCAGTGCTGTATGTCGGTTCCACCACCGGACGCGATGGTATGGGAGGTGCAAGTTTCGCTAGTGCGGAACTTAGCGATGAGTCAGTAGATGACCGCCCAGCAGTGCAAGTAGGCGATCCCTTCTTAGAAAAATCACTAATAGAAGCTTGTCTAGAGGCATTTAAAACAGGTGTAGTTGTCGCCGCCCAAGATATGGGTGCTGCGGGGATCACCTGTTCCACCTCGGAAATGGCAGCAAAAGGCGGTGTGGGGATCGAGTTTGATTTAGATAAGATTCCCGTACGAGAAACGGGAATGATCCCTTATGAATATCTGCTTTCCGAATCTCAAGAAAGAATGCTGTTTGTAGCCCAAAAGGGACGCGAACAAGAATTAATCGACATCTTCCATCGTTGGGGACTTCATGCCGTTGTTGCTGGTACGGTTATTGCCGAACCAGTTGTGCGGATTCTGTTTCGGGGTAAAGTTGCAGCAGAAATCCCTGCGACAGCATTGGCAGAAAACACGCCCCTGTATCAGCGGGAATTATTGGCGGAACCACCAGAATATGTGCGTAAAGCTTGGGAATGGACACCGGATTCTCTTCCCCCATGTACAGCTGCCGGCATCGAAATTCAAGGACGCTTGCATACTTGGCAAGATATCCTGTTGACTTTGCTGGATACTCCCACTATCGCTTCTAAACGTTGGGTTTATCGTCAGTACGATCATCAGGTACAGAACAACACGGTGATGTTACCTGGTGGTGGTGATGCTGCTGTTATTCGTTTGCGCCCCCTGGAAGACGCGGAAAAAGAAGACGCGGGGACGCGGGGACACACAGACGCGGGGAATCAAGAGGACAAGGGGACACGGGGACACGGGGACACGGGGAATACAGATGAAATACTCTCCGCGTCACCGCGTCTCCCCCTCTCCGCGTCTTCTTCCCAACGCGGTGTAGCGGCAACAGTAGATTGCAATCCTCGGTATGTTTATCTTGATCCTTACGAGGGGGCAAAGGCAGTAGTAGCAGAAGCAGCCCGCAATCTCAGCTGTGTGGGTGCAGAACCTTTGGCAGTAACTGATAACCTCAATTTTGGCAGTCCAGAAAAACCCATTGGTTACTGGCAATTAGCAGAAGCTTGTCGCGGTTTGGCGGAAGGTTGTCGAGAAATGGCAACCCCTGTCACTGGTGGTAATGTCTCTCTTTACAACGAAACTCTTGATTCTCAAGGCAATCCCCAACCAATTTATCCTACTCCTGTTGTGGGAATGGTGGGACTGATTGCCGATTTAAGTAAAATATGCGGTCAAGCTTGGCAAGCAGAAGGCGATGTTATTTATTTGTTGGGTGGATCGTCTTCACAGTTAACTTTGGGTGGTTCGGAATACTTAGCTACTATCCACGGCACTGTGGCTGGAAAACCGCCACGGGTGGACTTTGATTTGGAACGGCGGGTGCAAAAAGTTTGCCGTGAGGGTATTCGTCAAGGTTGGGTACGTTCAGCCCATGATTGTGCTGAGGGTGGTTTGGTAATTGCTTTGGCTGAGTGTTGCATTGCTGATAAACTGGGTGCAGAAATTAGCCTAGCATTACCTGCAAATAATCTAGCTGGCGAGATACCTGCACCGCGTTGGGACGAAGTTTTATTTGGTGAAGGTGGTGCGCGAATTATAGTTTCCGTAGTGCCAGAACAACAAGAAAATTGGGAATCCTACCTCCGAGAAAATTTCTCTCAAGAGTGGCAAAAACTTGGCAAGGTTGGGAATGCCGAAACGGGTTTGCGGGTTTTAACCCCTGATAATCAAATTTTAATCAACGCTAGCATTGAGGTGATGAGCGATCGCTATTCAAATGCGATCGAAAGGCGTCTAGCCATTTACACCACTACCTATGAAGGCTAAAGAATCTAAGAATGAATAAAATTTCATACTTTGGATGCTTTACATTTTGCGCTTAATTAGCTTTCGCGAAAATAATAATTACGCTACTGTTTTAATGGATGGTTAACCATCTATTAATATTTTGGCAACCATTCATTTACATATTCCTAATGACTTGACACCCTCATCAGGAGCAAAGCTAGCATGATCCCCACCCATCCCGCCACTGCGGATGACCAGCCTCTACCGACTAATAACTCAATGAATTATCAGGAATCTCGACCAGATAAGCCAGAAGAAGCTTGCGGTGTTTTCGGTATCTACGCACCAGGAGAAGATGTTGCCAAACTCACCTACTTTGGATTGTATGCTCTCCAACATCGGGGGCAAGAATCTGCTG
This sequence comes from Fischerella sp. PCC 9605, assembly GCF_000517105.1. Taxonomy (GTDB): domain Bacteria; phylum Cyanobacteriota; class Cyanobacteriia; order Cyanobacteriales; family Nostocaceae; genus PCC9605. The sequence goes on from NZ_KI912149.1 coordinate 312,954, forward strand.
GCATTGCCACTTTTGATGGTGAACAAGTACACCTGCACAAAGACATGGGATTGGTATCTCAAGTCTTTAACGAAGCAATATTAAGCAACTTACCCGGTAACATTGGCGTTGGTCATACTCGTTATTCCACCACTGGTTCTAGCCGCAAAGTAAACGCCCAGCCTGCTGTTGTCGATACTCGCTTAGGTAAACTAGCGTTAGCACATAATGGTAATTTAGTCAATGTCAAACAGTTGCGAGAAGAGTTATTGCAGAAAAACTGCAACTTGGTAACTACGACTGATTCCGAAATGATTGCTTTTGCGATCGCAGAAGAAATTAACGCAGGTAACAACTGGCTAGAGGGTAGCATTAAAGCTTTTGATCGCCTGGTTGGGGCATTTAGTCTAGTGATTGGTACACCTGCTGGTGTCATGGGTGTTCGCGATCCCAACGGCATTCGCCCCTTAGTCATTGGGACTTTGGAAAGCGATCCGGTGCGTTACGTGCTTGCTTCTGAAACTTGTGGTTTAGACATCATTGGTGCCGAATATTTACGGGATGTGCAACCAGGCGAGTTAGTCTGGATTACAGAAGAAGGTTTGGCTTCTTATCAATGGCATCAACAGCAGCAACGAAAGTTGTGTATCTTTGAAATGATTTACTTCGCCCGTCCCGATAGCGTCATGCATAGCGAAAGTTTGTATAGCTACCGGATGCGGTTAGGGCGGCAATTAGCACAGGAATCTCCTGCTGATGCTGATATTGTGATTGGTGTTCCTGATTCTGGGGTTCCCGCCGCCATCGGCTTTTCTCAAGCTTCCGGTATCTCCTACGCAGAGGGACTGATTAAAAACCGCTACGTTGGGCGTACCTTCATTCAGCCTACCCAAACTATGCGTGAATCGGGCATCCGTATGAAGCTCAACCCACTCAAAGATGTATTGTATGGCAAACGAGTGATCATTGTTGACGACTCGATTGTGAGGGGAACTACTAGCCGTAAACTCGTCAAAACCTTACGTGAAGCTGGTGCATTAGAAGTGCATATGCGAATTTCCTCGCCGCCAGTGACTCACCCATGCTTCTATGGCATCGATACCGATAGCCAGGATCAGTTAATTGCTGCAACCAAATCAGTAGAAGAAATTACTAAGCAACTGGAAGTAGACAGCCTCGCGTATCTAAGCTGGCAGGGAATGTTAACAGCAACACGAGAAGATCCCCAAAGCTTTTGTTCTGCGTGCTTTACGGGAGATTACCCCATCCCCATACCAGAACCGCTGAAAGGTTCTAAATTGATGTTAGAAAAAATTACGGTGTAGTTAGTTAGGGGTTAGGGTTAGAGGTTAGTGGTTAGTGGTTAGTGGTTAGTTGTTGGTTGTTTACAATGCCCAATGCCCCACTCTTCCCCATTCCCTATCCCCTATTCCCTATTCCCTATCCCCTACTTTTATTGACGCCAGCCCAAAAGACGTAACCCAGGCACAATTAGGTAATGACTCACCCCCAACCAGAAACTGATAAAGACGCCGATCGCACTAAAAAAAGCAATCTTCCATAGTAAACCTTGCCAACTGTTGGTGAGACTAAAGAAGTTATCAAACACGGTTGATGGTTGCTGTCCGATACTCATCAAAAAGGCAAACGGAAGCGCGGTACCAAAAGCAGCCATGACAGCATAGACTATGTGATGACTGCGAAGTCCCAACCCAAGGGTAAGTAGGGAAACAGCAGCTAAAATAAATGCTACCAATCCCTCACCGCCTTCTTTTGGCGTCATTAATTGCAAGATGAACCAGCCGAAGCCATAGCCAGCCATCCCCATTAGCGAAGCTACCAGAAACCGCCGTCGTTGACGATAACCTCCCGCCGCTACAAGTCCCCAGGCAGTTCCCCAGCCAGCACCTGCAAATAAAAGCATCTCTGACCCCAAAACAGGTTGAGTGTTGCCCAGCAATACAGCTAGCTGACTAGACAAAAATTTGCCAGTTTCTAAGCCCCAGCTTGTGTGGAATGCTAAAACGTAGCCAATAAATGTACCTATACAAGTGCCAATACAAGTTAAAATCATTGTCCAGATTGTATCTAGACATGCTCGTAAGACTTGGGCGATCGCTCTTAATGTTAGAGCAATAATTTTCCTGATAGTTTGAGTAAGGTTAGTAACCGCTTTCTGAATAGTTCTTCCTAGTTCCCAGAAAAATGCCCAGAAAAATGTCACAATCTGGGTTATGCTCCTAATTGGTCTAATCTTGTTGGGTACTGCTTTGTGAATTTGGGCTAAACGTCTTTGAATGATTTTCGCGTTTGATGGACGCGATCGCGCATCTTCCTGCATCATGTCATCCAGCAAATCAGCAAGCTGCGGGTTAACTTGAACGTGCCTGCGCCAGTTTAATTGTTCCGTCACCGGATCTTCTAAATCTGCTGGATGCTTGCCCGTCAGCAATTCAATCATTGTGCGACCGAGGGCATAAAAATCAGCCGTAGGCCCAATATTCCCACCAATCAATTGTTCTGGTGGACTGTAGCCAGAAGAAAATAATTTTGTAGATCGCGATAAAGACCTAACAACTGCCTTATCAAATTGTTTCGCCCCACCAAAATCAATTAGTACCAGCTGACCTCCCCATTCCCTCTTTTGATGAGGAGAGGACTTAGGTGAGGTACGCAGCATCAAATTAGAAGGTTTGATGTCACGATGAATAATATGGCGTTGGTGCAAATGTTGTAAAATCTCTACGGCTTGGGTTAACCAGTTTAACACCACCTCTTGTGGGCATCCCTGAGGATAGTGCTGATACAGTATATCCTCCAAAGTCAGTCCGTTGATTTTTTCCATTACCAAACAAGGCAAAATTTGCTGCCCTTGGGAATGTGACCAAATGCGTTGAAAATAACCATCTGATTCGACTCTAGGGACACCTGGATGCCGCAAACTGCTTAAAACCACTGCTTCCTGGGCAAACAATTCCTGTGCTTTTGGTGAATCTTCGATCAGCACCTTCAGCACCTTTTCTGTTTGCGTCTTTTGATCCCAAACTGTGTAAATTTGGGCGAAACCTCCCGAACCTAAACGCGCTGTAGGGATATAGCGATCTATCAGCCGTAGCGGCGCACCACAGCAATTGCAGAACTTGTTTCCCCAAGGCTGGGGATAAGGACGCAGACAGTCAGGATTTATGCAGTGAATCTCACTCTGGTTAGACACAACCCCTCAAAGACAAAGGCTGAGTTGATTGTACACAACAGGGGAATAGTTAGTGGTTAGTGGATAGTGGTTAGTGGATAGTGGTTTACAACCAACTACTAACTACTAACCACTAACAATCCTCCTAATAACTAAATCCATCCCAAGCAAGGGGAAAAGTGTGTTCTGAAAAACAAGAAAAGTTATTATCGTTACTGTAGGTCTCTTCATCCAGAACTTTGACGACTTTATTATAAATATCTTCTGCCTGTTGGGGAGAATCGCCAATGCTGGTTAATCCCAACTTGCCAAACTGGGAGAGACAACCCATGAGATGAAATACTGTACCTGTTTCTGTGCCAGTGTCGAAGTGCAGCCTGTGATGGGCAATGATATCCATTAAGTCGTTGGGTAGCAATCCTCGATAGCGGTCTTTTTGGAGGTTATCGGTGGCAATATAGTATTTGGGACGCCCTTGTTGAGAGTAAAACAAGCCTGTAGAAAGCTCATAGCGACCGTTAGTTAATAATTTCAGTGTCATAAAAGGATGGGTAGTCCCGCCTTTACGCAGGTTAATTTCAATTGCTTGCAGATCCCACTGTTCATCCTCTTGAAGAACGGCGATAAAATCGACTCCATATCGCTCTAATGCCCCTTTCTCTGCCAATTTTCTGCCAATTTTTAAGCCTATTTGCTGTATTTGCAGTCGATAGGCTTCATCGGCAGGGAATCGACAACCAAGATAAACTTGTCCGTCTGGGCCGCCAAGAATTTGGTCGTGAGTTGACAGGATTTCTGCTTCGCCTAGGGGTGTGATGCGTCCTTGCACGCTTGGCGATCGCTTGATTTCCCCTTCTACAAATGCCTCCACAATTGCCCCTAATTCAGCTATCCGTCCTGAAAAATTTTCCCAAGTCTCTTGTTTGGCTTGAAAACGCAGCTTAGGGAAGCGATCACTTATGGCTGCTACCCTTTGGGAATGAGAACCATGAGGAGATGCTAAATCCGCGATCGATCTTAAGTCTAACAGTGCATTCCCTTCTCCGGAAATGCCCTCATTGAGTTTTACCACCATTCTTTTTAATGTTGGCTGGCGTTCCCACAAATCAGCAGCAGCTTCTGCCAAATCAGCAACACTCGTAACTTTGCCGCTGCCGTCTGGATGCGGTACTCCGCTTTCTGCAAAGATTTGGCGGCTGCCACTTTTCGTCCCCCAAATCTGCAACTCTGGGTCAGCAGCGTACAGTGGTACACCTAATTTTAAAGATAATTCTGCTTCTAATGACGTTGAATTATAGCAGATCATAAATGACTTGTCTAGCCTTAAGGCTTGACGAATGCGATGGAGCAAGCGGGGGCGTTCTAAAATCTTTTGGCTGAGGGGCTTGAGGGAAGAATCATAAGTAGAGAGTAGCAGCAAGCGATTGCGAGCGTGAGAAAAGGGGATGCCTGGCAACAGTTGTAAATAATAGTCGATGATGCTGGGATGGAGTGGTACAGATGTGACATAAATGAGTCTGTTGCGGGGATTCCACAAGCGAATCAAGGAAAATAACAGTCTTTCTTCATAATGCTCATAGCCTTCAACTTTTTTGAGTTCTCGCTGGTCAATACTAAGGGAGGGAACGACTAAAATATCTACATCGCTGTCTTCAGCAGGGCCTTCAATACTCTGCCAGCGATCGCGCAAACTCGCCTGAAGAAGCTGAAACTCGTCAATTTGCCCTAAATTAGAAATGCTCAGAATTTGCATAAGACTACCCCTGCTTTGCCCCCTAAGCGGGTTTTATTAATCTCAGATATATCCCAAAGAATAATCACTGACCACAATTTGTTAAAGAAAATCAAATTATTCATTGATGAGTTTCTATTAAACCTTCATACTCTTACATCATTTTCTTTGGCGAACAGTTCGGAAAGATTCATGAAAAATAATATCTCAGCAATAGAAAAAGGTGACTGTTAATTTGGATGAGTCCATCATCAATCATCCATTACGCACCTTCAAAACACAAGTGTGGAATTTATTACCAAAGTAATACCTATAAGAAGTAAATTTTACAGGTTATATTTATTTCTAAGGATTGATAGATTTTAAGTTGCTTTATATCTAGGGAATGATAAATCATAATCACAAAACAGTTAATTTAGATGCAGAAAGGAGCAATTATTGATTGCGGTAGAGTCATGTATTGAGGTTCCCTGATTAAATTAATAGCGTGCTTTAGGAGTGAGGAGAAATTATTGAATCTGTGTGCTTTTGCTCCAGCGGTAATTAGTACACTAAGCACTCCATTTGTGGGATAAAAAACTCACAGATGAGCGTAGATTGCAAGCACTAGCAATCAACCTTGGATTGAATTTTCGATCCAAGGTTTAATTTTGAAAATGTTGTTTGTTGGTTGTTGGCTGTTGGTTGTTCCAAACAACAAACAACAACCAACAAACAACCATTACTTTTTTAAAGGAATGATATATGCCAGAAGAACAATCATTACAACCACCACAACAGCAAGCACAACAACCAGGTATTGAGTCAGAAATGACGCCAAAACCGAAAGCAGATGATTCCCAGTATCAGGGAAGTAGCAAGTTAAAAAATAAAATTGCATTGATTACTGGAGGAGATAGCGGTATTGGTCGTGCTGTAGCGATCGCATTTGCAAAAGAGGGTGCAGATGTGGCGATCGTTTATTTAAATGAACACGACGATGCCAAAGAAACCAAACATTTGGTAGAAGCACAAGGGCGGCGTGCAGTCACTATATCTGGTGATATTGGTGATGAAAGCTTTTGTCAGCAGGCTGTCCAACAAACAGTGGATGAGTTTGGCAAACTCGATATTCTGATCAACAACGCTGCTGAACAGCACCCACAAAAAAGCATTGAAGATATTAGTAAAGAACAACTAGAGCGGACTTTTCGCACTAATATTTTCTCAATGTTTTTCTTGACAAAGGCGGCAATGAAACACCTCAAAGAAGGTAGCGCTATCATCAATACTACTTCAGTCACAGCTTATAAAGGCAGTCCCGAACTACTTGATTATTCTTCTACAAAAGGTGCTATTGTTGCTTTTACTCGTTCTCTATCCCAAAGTTTAGTAGAAAAGGGAATTCGCGTTAATGCCGTAGCCCCCGGGCCAATTTGGACGCCCTTAATACCCGCTACTTTTCCAGAAGAAAAAGTTGCCAGTTTCGGCGAACAAGTACCCATGAAACGGGCAGGACAACCAGAAGAAATTGCACCAAGCTACGTATTTTTAGCATCGGATGATTCTTCTTATATGTCTGGTCAGGTGCTACATCCCAATGGTGGTGTAGTAGTTAACGGGTAGGAACAAAAGAAAAAGGTAAAAGGATAGATTTTTGCCTTTTACCTCTTACCTTTCATTAGAGAGATGAATATATATTGAGTTATTGCTAATATAGCAGGGAAAATTTATAAATTTATATAAATATTAACTACGACCATGCCATCTCAAACACCATTGCAAGGTACGGAATTAGTAGATTGTGCGAGAGCAAATGCCAAACAGGGCATAGAAACTGCTGCTTACCAATGTGGTTATGGCGATGATTTAAATACGTTTGCGCGAGAACTACGAAAAGCTTGTGAAGAAATGAATTTGCAAGTTAAAGAACTCAGTGAATTAATTACCGACCAGGAAATGACACTGAATTTGGGTGAAGGCGAAATTGTTGCTCCTGAAAGTGAATCAGAGCTTTAATAATCCTTAGTCTCCAGTCTCTTTGAATTGTCCAGCATCTGAGTAAGAATGTTACGCGTTATGGCTTGAGCATCAGTGTTTAAAACTGAGGGTCGTAATTGCGGTACGTTGTAGTCATCTAGTCCCCAACTCCACTGCATAGAACCTGTTGCAAACACAGTTGCACCGGAATCTGTAGTGTAAAATGTCATATCTGCGTATCGAATATTACGACCGCGACGAAAGGGTGAATGGGCAACGCGAATCGTATTAGCTGGGGCGTTGGCAAACATGCGATCGACTTCATAGCCCAAAAGCCCTTCCAAGCGTATGCTATGGAAAGATTCTTTGCGATACCAATACAAGAAAGCTTGGGTATGCCTTTGGCTTAATTGTGTATTAGCAAGTAGCCAACTCGGTGCTGTCTGATTAATGACTATATCGGCGTTTACTTGAAATGTCTCATACATTACTCCAATGAGAGCATCTTCTGGGTAATTGACAGGCTTTTTACGCCAAAGAGTAGTAATTAAATAATCATTGCTTGGATCTTCGTCTCTAGCATAGGGATCTAAGGCAGCATTTTCTTTATAAGCAACAATGATGCGGTTAATGGCTGGCGTTATGCGGCTAGATTCAAAGCGAATTTGCCAATAGCTGGTATTGGCAGAAAAAAAGCCGAGACTCACGCCAGCATCTCTGGCAGCCTCAACATTTTGCCGCATTTGCCATGACCAATATTCATCATGGCCTACAGAAACAAATGCTTTATGCAATAACAGTATTGGCTTGCCACTATAAGGATCTAGATGATTCTCGTGAGTATCAACATCAGTGCAGTAAGTAACATCGTAGCCATTTCGTTCTAGCCACCGCAGCATGTTATATTCCCAACCTGCACTAGAGGTTCTTCTCTTTGGTTGAAAGTTGGTTAAAAATTCTCCTGCGCCTACTCCATAGGCAGCTGCGCGATTAGGACTAGCAGCATAAGGGCGATTAAAGGAAACTCTGTATGCTTGTTGACCGCTACTGTTCCACCGATACAGAGAGACTCCACCCCAATTGTTATATGCCTGATATGTCGTGACACTTGATTGAAACAGGATATCAGAAGGACGACGATCATCGCGAACAACAAAAATAATATAACTTTGCTTACCACTAACACTGGCAGTAAGTTTTGCCAAATAAATACCACTAGCCCACAAAGTTGGATCGTCTGGATCGTCAGGTATTTTTAATACATATGGTTCTATCCAATCGCATTCAATGAAACCAGTTGACCGATCTACAATTGGCGGTGGTTGCTTTACTCCTGGGCGGATAACTGTAGGCGCAATTTGCCTTCCCCCAGCACCACCGTACCAACCCATACGGAAAATTGCAATCGTATAGCTTGGCTCTTTTGTATTGACAAAAAACTTGATTTCGTCACCGCGATTGACACTTGTTAGTGAAGCATAACCTTCTATTTCCCGTCGGCTAGCGGGATTGGTTAACTGCCAATTAGTTGTACCTGGTTTGATATTTTCAACAATAATAGGATTATTTCGCTGATCATTGGGTATTGATACATCTACAGCTTGATTCTTCTCAGGAATAAAAACTATAGTGAATATAAGAATGAATAGTGCTGGTAATAGCACTTTGATGCTATTATTGATTCTCTTTATAAAGAGCATTACACCAACAGTTACTTTTATTTAGTCAAGTTTTCTTAACTTGATTGTGTCATTTTTGTCTGGGAGTAATAAATAAAGTAATTGTGAATTTAACTATGATTTATAAGTTGTATAATTATTGATTTTAACGCTTGATATGAATTAAGGCTAGGATCAAAATCGAAATTTTTTCACTACTTTAAATCCACATCAAGCGTAACTTAGAATTCATATATTTAATATTGTCCGCGCTAGATAGAAGTAAATTAAAACGCCCAGCACATCCACTGCTGTAGTGATAAATGGTGCTGACATCAAAGCTGGATCTAAACGGAGTAAACGGAATAAAAACGGCAGTGCAGAACCAGAGACAGAAGCCAAAACAGAAATAGCTACAAGACTACAACCAACTGCGATCGCCACCTGTAAATTCTTTTGTAGAAAGAAAGCCCACACAGTAGCGATAATACCCAGCATTAATCCTAATAAAGCACCTGCTAAACCCTCCCTCACAATCACCTGTGCCGGCCCTCCCACAGAGCGAATTTCTTCAGTATTCATCCCGCGAATAACCACTGTGGAGGATTGAGCACCAACATTACCACCAGTACCAGTCAACAGAGGAATAAACGCCGCCAGCACCACCACTTTTGCCAAAATATCCTCTTGCGACTTAATAATCGTGCCAGTGATGGTATTAGTTATCAGTAAGACAAATAACCACACAACCCGCTTGCGGGCAATAGTAAGTAAATCTGACTGAAAATAGCTGTCGCCACCAGCCTGGACACCACCACCCACAGTGTAAATATCTTCGGTGGTTTCCTCTTGGAGAATATCAATAACATCATCAACAGTGACAATACCCACAAGACGCTGTTCTCGGTCTACCACAGGTACAGCCAAAAAATCGTATCTTTGGATTAATCTGGCTACTTCTTCTTGATCTGTATCCGTGTGGACAAACAACACATCGCGGGTCATAATCTCGCCAATCGTTTGTTCAGGTTGAGATGTCACCAACTCGCGCAGCGATAAAATCCCAGTCAAGCGCCTAGCCGCATCCGTAACGTAAAGATAGTAAATCATCTCACTAGCATTAGCTAAGCGACGAATCCTCTCCAGAGTTTCCGCCACAGTCATATTTTCTTTCAAGGATATTAACTCTGGCGTCATGATCCGCCCAGCAGTACCAGCTTCATAACCCAAAAGTTGGGCAGTAAATGCCCGTTCGGCTGGACTAAGCTGTTCTAACAGACGATTGACAATTTTTGCTGGTAATTCGTCAAATAACTTGGCTCGGTCATCCGGCGACATCTTATCAACGATATCAAGGACTTCCTGACTTCTTAATTCTTCAATCAGCCGTTCTTGGACACTATAATCTAGATATTCATAAACCTCGATCGCCTCATCTTTAGAAAGCAAGCGAAAAGCTATGGCGTGCATTGCTTCTGGCAAACCTTCAATTGCCTCAGCAATATCCACAGGCTGCACAGGCACTAGAATGGCTTTTGCTCCCCGCAAGTCACCCACTTCCAGCAAACTTTGCAGCTGTGCTCGCACTAAATCTCGTAATTCTCTGCGTGACACATCTTGGAGAGCAGAGGTAGTACTGTCTGGAGTTTGCATAACAATAACGAGGATGATGCGGAAGTAGATATTTTACCAAAACCCACAAAGTGGAAGTTAGGTACTCACACCAAGCATATGCGAAGTTTGGGCTATCATCTTAGACTTCGGACAAAATTATGACTATACTCCCCTAGATCGGCAATTCAAAGAGTGATGGATTACAAGCAACAGGTAGTAGAACTTTATAATAGTAGAACTCAAAATTGAGCCATCTGGATGGTATCGCCGTCTCAGGGATGACGAATTATCCTGGAAGGGAATTAATTTAAATTTTAAAGGCAATCCACTGTCGTCAAAACTATCCCAGGAACAATTAAAGCAGTTACAAATTGATTACAAAGCAGAAATTAAGAAACTAGCTACAAATAAAGGAGTTTGGGAAGATACTACAACCTTCTTTGTTCGAGTTCGAAAATAAGTTGATGAAATAATTGTGAACAACTCGATGATGTCTTTATTGCCAGAAATGGCGGATGTATGGCAACAAACTCTCAATTGGCAACCAAGTATACAACAGCAAGCACAATTGCAGCGGCTGTATGAATTAATCCTAGAAGGAAACCAAAAGCTAAATTTAACTCGTATTACCGATCCCCAGGAATTTTGGGAAAAACATCTCTGGGATTCTCTGCGAGGAGTTGCACCCCTGTTGAGGGATGGGGTGATGGGGGGATTGGGTGATAGGGAGAATACACAACTATACTCTTCCCAACTCCCCACCTCCGGTTCTCCCCACCACGAAGAGTTTTCCCCTACTTTCATTGATATTGGTACAGGTGCGGGTTTTCCCGGTATTCCAGTAGCGATCGCCCTACCTAACTGCACCATTACACTACTGGATTCTACCCGCAAAAAAATAGCTTTTATTGAAAAAATCCTACCTGAGCTGGAACTCACCAATGTCAAATTATTGACTGGTAGAGTTGAAGAAATAGGCCAGCAGCCCCAGCACCGCCAAAACTATGATGTGGTAACAATCCGTGCGGTTGCGACAGCCTCAGTTTGTGCCGAATATGCTCTACCATTACTCAAACAAGATGGCTTAGCCATAATTTACCGGGGTAATTGGACAGGAGATGAAAATAAGGCACTGGAAAATGCTGTGAAGCAGCTAGGTGGCGTAATTGAATCAATCGAAAAATTTGCAACTCCCTTAAGTAATAGCATCCGTCACTGTTTGTATTTACGGAAAGTTGCAGCTACACCAGCTAAATTTCCCCGCGCTGTTGGTATCCCTACACAAAAACCACTTTAGGGTTGTCTTTTGTCATTTGTCCTTTGTCATTTGTCATATGTAGAAACAAATCACCAAGGACATAGGACAACAAAGCCAATTTTCAATCTTTACGATTGATTTCTAGTGGATGATACCAAGTTGTGTTTAGATATAGCAATTCGTGCCCTCTCCCCCTCCCCTGTTCCAAATTGGGAGAAGGGAGGGGGAGAGGGAAGTACTATCTTTAACTGCAACCTAGTATGACAAGAGGTCAAAAGCTTAGAAACAATTTTTTGACCTTTGACTTACCCTACACCGTAGACGTGCAGCGACTACTCTACGAGAAGGGCTACGCCCTACGGTGTAGCGTACGCCATAGGCGTACGGAAAGCCGAGGAGGGTTCTATAACTTTTGACTTAACTCGGTAGCGGTACTAAACCTTTTGGGCTATTGCATACCGCCTGTTGATCTCATCCCAGTTAACTACATTCCACCAAGAATTCAAATAATCAGCACGGCGGTTTTGATACTTGAGATAATAGGCATGTTCCCAAACGTCATTGCCCATAATGGGATACTTGCCTTCCATGAGGGGAGTATCTTGGTTTGCTGTACTCATAATCTCAAGCTTGCCATTTGGATTGCGGGCAAGCCAAACCCAACCGCTACCAAAACGCTTACTACCAGCTTCATTGAACTGCTTTTTAAATTCTGCAAAGCTGCCAAAGTTTTGTTTGATTGCGGTTGCGATCGCTCCTGTTGGTGCACCACCACCCTTAGGTTTCATAATTCTCCAAAACATCGAGTGGTTTACATGACCACCACCATTGTTACGTACTGTTGTGCGAATATCTTGCGGTACGCTATTGAGGTTACGCAATAAATCTTCAACAGTTCTGCTTTTAAGTTGTGGGTACTTGTCTAATGCTGTATTCAAATTTTTTACATAGGTAGCATGATGTTTGTCATGATGGAACCGCATCGTAGCTGTATCAATATGCGGTTCTAGGGCATTGAAAGCATAAGGCAAAGCTGGTAGTTGGATTGCTCCTCTGCTGCTTGCAGTTGTTGGCTTAGGGGTAGCAGCAGTAATTGTTGAGGAAGGGTTTTGACTATTCTCTGCTGAAGCGCAAGCATCTAATACAAAAGCACCAGCACTCGCTCCCACCAAAAACAAGAAATACCGACGATTCAGAGCCATATTAGTTTTTAAAGCAAATAAATCAGTGAAATTTGTTGGTAGTTTTTATTTTCTTAGATTAAGCACCCGAATCATAACAATTTTGGATATGGAATTTAGTCAATAGTCATTAAGTCATTAGTCATTGGTCATTGGTTATTTGTTAGTGGTTAGTAGTTAGTGGTTAGTAGTTTACCCACTCCCCATCACCCCATCTCCCACTCCCCCACTCCCCACTCTCCCATCTTTCTCTGCCCTTCTTGCAGGATTTTGTCCTGAATTGAGCAGCTACCGCATGTACTTCTTAAGATAAAGACTCTGCATATGAGATAATTGGGGCGATTTTGAGATTTATTCATACTATTTAAAAAAGTGAAATTAATTATATTTGCCCACCTTATACTCTTACTAAAAGACAGACTTATGAGCTTGAACTTTGTAAAATACTGGGAATTAGGAATTGGCTTTTTGCTACTTTCAGTTACTGGTTTGGCAATTTGGCAATGGCAAACTATATCTCGCATTTTAGATATATTTAGCGTCCTGTCAGAAGGGAAAGAATGGTCATCGCGACTAAAAACCCCTGAAGATTTACTCGCATACATTACTGCTCATGCCAACGATGTTTCGCTAGTTGCCTATGAAATTGGCAATTATGCAAATGGCATTTTTTTCAACGCTGATAAAAAACGTCCCCTTGCTTCGACCATTAAAATTCTCGTACTAGCAGAATATGCTCGCCAAGTAGAGCAGGGAATACTGTTGGCGGATGAGTTAGTAAATCTGTATGATATTGATATTTATTACCTTCCTGGTACTGATGGCAATGCCCATCCTAATGCTGTTAAGGAATTAAGAACAAAGGGATATATAAATACAGCAAATCAAATTGAATTACGACACATTACCTGGGCAATGATTCGTTACAGTGATAACGCTGCAACTGATTACTTAATCGAGCGATTGCAACGGAAAAATATAGAGAACTTACTAGTGAAATTGTCAATAGAAAATCAAGATGCTCCACTGCCAATCATTGGTCAATTTTTAAGCTGGAGTAACCATAAATTTGCCAATACAGCCAGTGAAAGACTGCAAATTTACCAAGCTATGCAACCCCAAGAATATGCAGATGAAGTTTACCATCTGACCGATATGTGGCGCTGTTACCAAGAGTTTCGTTCCCAAGCAACCAAATACATAAAGTCAAAAAAATGGTTGGGTTTTCCAGAGCAAAAAGCGATGGCTCAAGCCTTGAATTGTAGTGGTACAGCCAGAGAGTATGCCCAAATCATGGAAAAAATATATAGTGGTTTATTAATCTCCCAAGGCGCAGTAAAAATTATGCGCGAATACTTGGAATGGGCAATGGAATTTCCTAGTAACCAACAAGAATTAGATGCTTTTGGTGCGAAAGGAGGAAGTTTAGCAGGGATTGTCACTGAAGCTTGGTATGTCAAACCGAAAAATGCAAAAAATGCTAGAGTATTTGCCTTATTCTTGGAAAATCTGCCCGCTGCTGTTTGGTTGCACATGATGCAAAATTATATTCAACAGGAATTTGGATATCAGCTTTTAGTTGACGAAAAATTTTTTGATTTAGTGCGTCAAAGATTGTCAGTAAAAGGGACTGGGGACTGGTGATTAGGGACTGGGAATTGGGCATTGAGAATTGGGCATTGGGAATTGGGATTTAACGATTATCTTTGCCCTATGCCCCATACCCTGTTTTGTTTAAGTCCCGTTAATTAACTCAGAAGATATACCTGGATCAAAAATTGCGATCGCTATCCCTGTCAAGAGAGAGATGGAGTGATAGGGCTTCAAGAATATAGCCACACTTTATACCAATTCTCTATTCGGTGTGCCATATAAGTAATTGATTCCCAAAAAGCAGAGGTGAAAAAATGGATACCACCACGACATACAGAAAAATAGTCAAGCAGGTGATTCTCAAATATCCCAAGCTGCGTCGTTAGTATAAAGGCATACGACTTGACACCGTATTTTGGGATTAATCTTCAGCGCTTGCTTGCAATCAGCGATCGCCTCTTTTAGAAGATGTCTAAGAAGCCAAAAATGTCATGCTGTAGGCGTAGCATTCGGTGCAGGGTACGGAGCGACAGCGTAATGAAGCATCCGATCGTCAACTTTTCAGACATTCTCTTAAGTCTGCCAAGAATATTTATGTTTTCATGAAAAAGCAAAAAAATCAATTTAGCCATCTCACGGCAATAGAAAGAGTTTACCTATCAGTACCTGCACAGTTTTTATTAGATAAGAATTTGCTTAAAGGTAAAGTCTTAGACTTTGGTTGTGGCTTTGGCAATGATGTTAAATTATTGCGACAAAAAGGATTTGATATTACAGGTTACGATCCTTATTATTTCCCGGAATATCCTCATGATAAATTTGACACAATCATTTGCTTTTATGTTTTAAACGTTTTATTCCCTGAAGAACAAGCGAATGTTCTCATGGGAGTATCACACTTATTAAAACCGGGAGGTAAAGCGTATTATGCAGTAAGAAGGGATATAAAAAGAGAAGGATTTAGAGAACATTATATCCACAAAAAACCTACATATCAATGTATTGTCAAACTTCCTTTTCAATCAATTCACTTAGATGAATCTTACGAGATTTACGAGTATAGACATTATAACTTACAGAGGAATTCCTCTCTTCATTGCATATTTTGCAACCCCTATCAAAACCTAACTATACTAACCGAATCAGCAACCGCATATGCTATGTTTGATGGTTATCCTGTAAGTAAAGGTCATGTTTTGGTTGTTCCAAAACGTCATGTTAGTAATTATTTTGAGCTACCGTTTAAAGAGCAATCAGCTTGTTGGCTGATGGTTAACAAAGTGCAAGAAATTCTCAGCCAAGAATTTGAGCCAGACGGTTTTAATGTGGGAATGAACATCAACCGGGAAGCTGGTCAAAATATGATGCACGCCAGTATTCATATTATCCCTCGTTACAAAGGTGATGCTATTGGTGCTAAAGGTGGAATCAGATATGTGATTCCTAAAAGAAAATAGTTTATAGTTTTTTGCTTAGTTTTTTGTGGGTGCGAGTGCGATCACTTCATCTCCAACCAATGGTTGTAGGGTGTGTTAACGCGACAGCGTAACGCACCCTACTGAATAATTTATTTTTTGGAAGTCCCTTATCCATCAGCAGAGACAGCATTACAGGCGCTACTACAACAACTATCTCAAAAACCAGACCCTACAGTTCTCAACCCTCCTCATATCCCAGGGCAATTCTGGTGTTGTTGCACTGGCTAACGACATAATCAAAATTTGGGTATAAATTAAAACAATAATTCTATTTTACAGTTCATGTTCGCTATTTAGAAAAGATACGTACTTTCACAGCCAAACCAAAAAGGAAAACGCTTCGACATGGTTAGACTTGAAGAACTGACAAAAGGCACGCAAGTAAAAGGTATTTTGCCAAATAGTCTCGTCACCATTGTTGATGCACAGTGGCATGGGTCGGATGTTGTGGAATTAACATATAAAGATGCTACTGGTACGCTAGGCAATGAGTTAGTATTTCGAGACAAAGAAGCAACTCTAGAACTTGTCGCCGAAGGTGGTCTCTGGAGTTTTACAGCTGATGGTGCGAAGTTTCGTTTGGTATCAGAAGCACATCGCATCCGCCTTGCACATTTATTTGATCCACTGTTAGCAGTTCACACATCCCTAGTTGAACCTTTACCCCACCAAATTACTGCTGTCTACGGAGAAATGTTGACACGTCAACCCCTGCGCTTCCTCTTAGCAGATGACCCAGGCGCTGGTAAAACAATTATGGCAGGGTTGCTGATGCGGGAATTACTCATCCGTGGAGATTTACATCGTTGTTTGGTAATTTGTCCCGGTAGTTTGGCGGCACAGTGGCAAGATGAATTGTACCAAAAGTTTCACTTGCCTTTTGAAATTCTCACTAATGACCGCATTGAAGCTGCACGGACAGGAAATGCTTTCCTAGAAATGCCACTGTTAATCGTGCGATTGGACAAACTCAGCCGCAGTCAAGATTTACAAGCCAAGTTAGCGCAAACAGATTGGGATTTAGTGGTTTGTGATGAAGCACATAAAATGTCAGCTTCGTTTTTTGGTGGTGAAATTAAGGAGACGAAGCGTTACAAACTTGGCAAGTTGTTATCAAGTTTGACGCGGCATTTTTTATTAATGTCAGCAACGCCACATAACGGTAAGGAAGAAGATTTTCAGTTATTTATGGCGTTGTTAGATGGCGATCGCTTTGAAGGAAAATTCCGTGATGGTGTCCATGTTGTGGATACATCTGATTTAATGCGCCGATTAGTGAAAGAAGATTTATTGAAATTTGACAGTAAGCCACTATTCCCAGAACGTAAGGCATACACTGTAGAATACGAACTTTCAAATTTAGAAGCGATACTTTATAAGCGAGTAACTGGATATGTTCGTGAGGAATTTAACCGTGCCGATGCTTTAGGAAATGAAGGGCGTAAAGGTACAGTTGGCTTTGCTTTGACGATTTTACAGCGTCGTCTTGCTTCTTCGCCAGAGGCGATTTATCAATCACTAAAACGTCGTCGGGAACGGTTGCAAAAACGATTACGAGAAGAAGAATTATTGAAGCGAGGAAGTAGTGTAAGTATCGATTTTGAAAAACGGATTGATTTAGAAGATATAGAAGATGATTTCGAGGATGTTTCCGCCGAGGAACGAGAAGTAACCGAACAAGAAGTAGTTGACTTAGCGACTGCATCGCGGACAATTACAGAATTACAAACAGAAATTGCTCTCTTGCAAGAATTAGAACAACTGGCGTTAAAAGTACGACGGGGTGGAACAGATAAGAAATGGGAAGAACTTTCAAAGCTGCTGCAAAATAACGCCGAAATGTTTAACGCTGCGGGACATCGGCGTAAACTAGTTATTTTTACAGAACATCGAGATACTTTAAAATACTTAGTAGATAGGATCGGGACGCTACTGGGACGTTCTGAAGCAGTGGTAGCTATTCATGGTGGTATGGGGCGGGAAGAACGTCGTAAGGCGCAGGAAGCGTTTACTCAAGATGTGGAAGTTCAGGTATTAATCGCAACTGACGCAGCAGGCGAAGGTATTAACTTGCAGCGATCGCACTTAATGGTAAATTATGACCTGCCTTGGAACCCGAATCGTCTGGAACAGCGTTTTGGACGCATTCACCGGATTGGACAGACGGAGGTATGCCACCTGTGGAATTTGGTAGCAAAGGAAACCCGTGAGGGGGATGTGTATCTGGCATTGCTGAAAAAGTTGGAGATAGAACAGCAGGCGCTGGGTGGTAAAGTATTTGACGTGTTGGGGAAAGCGATCGCTGGTACAGAGTTGCGAGAATTACTGATCGAAGCAATTCGCTATGGCGATAAACCAGAGGTGCAAGCGAGACTAAACCAAGTTGTACAGAACAAACTTGACCAACAGCGACTACAGGAACTGTTAGAAGAACGAGCTTTGGCGCGAGATGCAATGGATATTGCTAAAGTCCAGCAAATTCGCGAAGAAATGGAACGAGCGCAAGCAAGGCGACTGCAACCACATTTTATTGCCTCTTTCTTCCTAGAAGCCTTCCAAAAGCTAGGCGGAACAGTGCGCCAGCGAGAACCCCAGCGCTACGAAATCACTCACGTTCCCGCACCAGTCCGCAACCGAGGACGGCAAATTGGTGTGGGAGAACCACTGCTGCGGCGCTACGAACGCATCTGCTTTGATAAAGATTTGATTAGTATTCCTGGTAAACCGCTTGCAGCTTTTATCTGTCCCGGACATCCCCTGTTAGATGCCACTATTGATCTGACGCTGGAACGTCATCGGGATTTGTTGAAACAAGGCACTATCTTGGTGGATGAGAACGACTTCAGCGAAGGTGTTCGCGCCTTAGTTTATTTAGAACATTCGATCCAGGATGCGCGGACAAATCCAAATGGTTTTCGGCGTGTGGTGTCGCGGCGGATGCAGTATGTAGAGATTAGCCCTCATCCCCCAGCCCCTTCTCCCAAAACGGGAGAAGGGGAGAAAAAACACCCCTCTCCCATCTTGGGAGAGGGGACGGGGGTGAGGGCAAACAATGCAGGTTACGCACCTTATCTTAATTATCGCCCCCTGTTGGATGAAGAAAAATTTGTTGTGGAAGCGGTGCTGGAACAATCTTGGCTGCGAACAGATTTGGATACACAGGCAAAAAGTTATGCTATTTCTCACCTTGTTGGGCAACATCTTCAGGAGGTAAAACAGCGCAAGGAGGAACTGATTGCTAAGACGATCGCAGCAGTCAAAGACAGATTAACAAAGGAGATAAATTACTGGGACTTTCGGGCTGAAGAACTGAAAATGCAAGAAGAAGCTGGCAAGCCCAATGCCAAGATGAATTCCGAAAAAGCACGTCAACGGGCAGATGAGTTACAAGCACGGTTAATGCAGCGTACGGAGGAATTGGAGGAGGAACGTAGGTTATCACCATTACCACCTGTAGTAGTTGGAGGTGCGTTGGTAGCGTCTGTGGGTTTGCTGCAACGATTATTAAGTAAAGATGTTACACATACCCTTTCTACATCAGATGCGCTCTGCACTCCACGCAGTAGCGAGGCGATCGCAAAAGAAAGAGAACGGGTGGAACGTGTGGCGATCGCGGCGGTGATAGAAGCCGAACGTCGGTTAGGTTACGAACCACGCGATGTGAGTCACGAAAAATGTGGTTATGATATCGAGTCGCGTACCCTCACCCCGCCTCCGCCTCCCCTCTCCCAAATTGGGAGAGGGGTTGGGGGTGAGGGCTTACGATTTATTGAAGTAAAAGGACGAATTGCAGGTGCAGACACAGTGACGGTGACGAAGAATGAAATTATCACTGCACTGAATAAACCAGAAAATTTCATTTTGGCACTGGTGCAAGTACCTTCCGCAGAGGAAATTGACAGCAATTGTTCCATTCGCTACGTGCGGCGTCCCTTTCAGAAAGAGCCAGATTTTGCCGTGACGAGTGTAAATTACAATTTACGGGAATTGTGGCAGCAGGGAACATTACCGCAATAATTTTAGCTTAGAGTTGAAATGTAAACGCTTAAAAAATGGAATAAGCATTTACGGTAGGTGCAAAATGACTAACAAAGAATTGTTAATTCAAGAAATCGAGTCTTTACCTTCAGAGTTGCTAACTGAAGCGCTGGATTTTATTCGTTTTATTAAAATTAGTCATGCAAGAAGGCAGCTAAAAACTGATATAAATTCCAATTCAGATACCGCGCAGCAAGCACAGACGAATCGTTATCCTCTGCACGACACACAGCCATATCGCTATGATGACCCAACAGAACCCGTTGCATTAGAAGATTGGGAATTTTTGCAATGATTGTAATTGATACGCATATCTGGGTGTGGTGGGTTCAGAAAGATACACGTCTGACTACAAAGCATCAACAATGGTTACAAGAAAACGAGGCTGATGGTATAGGCGTAAGTATTGTTTCTTGTTGGGAAGTAGCTAAATTGGTAGAAAAAAATCGATTGATTTTACCTTTGGCAATTGATAGATGGCTGGAAGCAGCTTTGGCTTATCCGGGAGTAGGGTTATTAGATTTGACATTACAAATAATTGTTGACTCAACGCAGTTAAGTGGATTTCATAGCGATCCTTTTGACCAAATGATTGTCGCTACAGCTAGAATTCGCCATTGCCCATTGTTAACTGCGGATACAAAAATTCTCAGCTATTGTGGCGTTAAAACGCTCAAGTAAATTTACCCTCATCCCCTAGCCCCTTCTCCCGTTTTGGGAGAAGGGGAGAAGAGACACCCCTCTCCCATCCTGGGAGAGGGGCAGGGGTGAGGGCATAATATTCAGGAAAAAAGGAAGCACAATCAAAGCTAATTTATACCTTGTTTAGCCGTACACTTGACGAACTTTTGATGCTATAGCTACACTGCGGTAAGTAAAAAACATCACTTGTAAATCACCGTCATTGTTAATCAGAGCCTCTGCTGTGAGTATCTGTAATTAAGCATATATAAGCTTTTTAGCTTGTTTTTATTTTTCGTCCGCGCAAGTGGGCGGTTTTTATTATGCCTAATTTTTGACTTGTGATTTTAGAGTGCGGTATTTATTAATACAAATGTATCGCATAAATGAACTACCGCAAGAAGCTAATCGAAGTCGCCCTTCCACTTGAAGCCATCAATAAAGAATCTGCAAGAGAAAAATCAATTCGGCACGGACATCCTTCGACGTTACATTTATGGTGGGCGCGACGACCGTTAGCGGCTTGTCGAGCGGTATTATTTGCATCTTTGGTAGATGACCCATCGAGTCATCCTGATAAATTTCCCACGGAAGAGGCACAGGAAAACGAGCGAAAACGCCTGTTTGAAATTATCGAACAATTGGTAAAGTGTGAAAATGTCAACAACCAGGAAGTTTTAGACGCAGCAAAAGCAGAAATTCTCAAATCAACAAATAATAATCCGCCGCCTGTGCTAGACCCGTTTTGCGGTGGGGGTTCCATACCTTTAGAAGCGCAGAGATTGGGATTAGAAGTGTATGGAAGTGATATTAATCCAGTGGCGGTTTTGATTACCAAAGCTTTGATTGAAATTCCGCCGAAGTTTGCAAATCAGCCTCCAGTTAACCCTGATTCTCGCAAAAATTCTTTAAAGACACAAAAATGGTATGGGGCGCAGGGTTTAGCCGAAGATGTGCGCTATTACGGGCAATGGATGCGTGATGAGGCTTTTAAGCGAATTGGGCATTTGTATCCGAAGGTGAATTTACCGCAGGAGTATGACGGGGGTGAAGCAACGGTAATTGCTTGGTTGTGGGCGAGGACGGTGAAATGTCCTAATCCGGGTTGTGGAATACATACGCCTCTTTTGTCTTCATTTGTTCTTTCCTCAAAGAAAGGAAAAGAAAGTTATCTCATTCCGAAGGTATTTAATCAACAGATTGAATTAAGTGTTAGTAAAGCACCACCAAAAGACTATGAAACCCCTAATAAAGGTTTAAAGCACGGAATATCTGGTGTTTTTGAGTGTATTGCTTGTAAGACAGTAACCACAAGAAATTATGTATCTCAAGAAGCAAAGGCAAAGCGTCTTGGTGCATTACAAACAGCAGTAATAGTTGAAGGAAAACGAGGAAGATTATATTTGCCAGCAAAGTGTTCGCCTTGTGCAGAAAATATTCCCCAAGCTGATGTCACAGGATTAAATGTAGAACTTTCACCTAACCCTCGTGATGTTTGGTGTCGAAATTTTGGACTTGATACGCCAGCAGATTTATTTACCCCTCGTCAGCTAGTAGCTATTACTACTTTCTGTGACTTAGTTGGTGAAGCACGACAAAAGTTACTTGCTGATGCAATAGCTGCTGGAATGACTGATGATGATAAACCCTTGTGTGAAGGTGGTAGAGGTGCGACAGCTTACGCCGATGCAGTTGCTACTTATTTAGCATTTGCTGTTGATAGATGTGCAGACTACTGGTCAGGAATCTGTAGTTGGAACTCAGCAGGAGAGAAAATGCGAAATACTTTTGCCCGCCAAGCAATCCCAATGGTTTGGGACTATGCAGAGTGCTGTCCTTTTAGTGATTCTTCTGGTAATTTTAGTGGAGCAATTAATTGGATAACCAAAGTCATTGAAATTTCTCCTTGTAGTACTAAAGGAGTTGTTAAACAAATAGATGCAACCACATCAGATATTTTAAACTACGCAAAATCAATTGTTGTCTGTACAGATCCACCTTATTACGACAATATTGGCTATGCCGATCTATCGGACTTTTTTTATGTCTGGCTGCGTCGTTCTTTAGGCTCTATTTATCCTGATATTTTTCGCACTATTGCTGTTCCAAAAGAAAAAGAATTAGTTGCAACTCCCTATCGATTTGGTGGCAATAAAGAAAAAGCTAAAAAGTTTTTTGAAGAAGGATTGAATAAAGCTTTTACGCTAATGCGTGAGGCAGTACATCCCGATTATCCATTTTCAGTCTTCTACGCATTCAAACAGACTGAAACAGAAGATAATGACAAAAATCAAATAAATTCTGCGATCGCTTCAACCGGATGGGAAACCATGCTTGAAGGATTAATCAAAGCAGGCTTTACCATCACTGGCACATTACCTATGCGAACAGAATTGAGCAATCGTAGTGTCGGTATAGGAACTAATGCCCTCGCCTCATCCATTGTCCTCGTCTGCCGCCCTCGCCCAGAAACCGCCCCATCCACCACACGCCGCCAATTCGTCAATACCCTCAAACGCGAACTCCCCGACGCTCTGCAAAAACTGCAACAAGGCAACATCGCCCCGGTAGACTTGGCACAAGCCAGCATCGGCCCTGGGATGGCAATATACTCCCGCTACAGTAAGGTGCTGGAATCGGATGGTAATGCAATGCGGGTACGCACCGCCCTGCAACTGATTAACCAAACCTTAGACGAATTCCTCGCCGAACAAGAAGGCGAATTTGACGCGGAAACCCGGTGGGCATTGGCTTGGTTTGAACAGTACGCCTTTGAGGAAGGATTATTTGGTGAAGCGGAAACTCTCTCTAAAGCGAAAAATACCTCCGTACAAGGCATGGTAGACGCTGGCGTTCTTGTTGCCAAAGCGGGGAAAGTCCGACTGCTGCGCCGTGAAGAATTGCGTAAAGATTGGAATCCCCAAACTGATAGCCGCCTTACCGTCTGGGAAGCGACACAGTACATGATTCGTGCCTTATTAGACGGTGGCGGAGAAACCAGTGCTGCGCGTTTGCTATCTCAACTGGGAAACATAGGAGAAGCAGCACGGGAATTAGCTTATCGGCTGTATAACATTTGCGACAGGAAAGGCTGGGCATCTGAGGGCGTTGCTTACAACAGCTTAGTGATTTCCTGGTCGGAAATTTCTCGCCTGACTGCGGATGTAGAGGAAAAAAAACCAGTACAAATTACGTTGTTTTAGAGATGGAACTTGAAAAGCGTTCATTATCCTCACCCCCTAGCCCCCTCTCCCAAGTTGGGAGAGGGGGAACAAGAGTTGGGAGAGAGGAGACAACAAACAGCGAAGAAACTTCTCCTACTCCCCTCTCCCAGGATGGGAGAGGGGCTGGGGGTGAGGGCATACCGGACAAATGGCAAGTCTCGCCAGAGTTACGCAAAAAAATGATAGAAGTCGCCCGCCAGTTTCGTAAAGAACCCACACTCAGCGAAGCTATACTCTGGCAAACATTGCGAAATCGCAAATTAGAAGGTCGTAAATTCCGCCGCCAGCAACCAATAGGAAACTTTATAGTTGATTTCTTTTGTGCAGCCGAACGCCTTATTGTCGAAGTAGACGGAGAAATTCATGAGTCACAAAAGATTTTAGACCAACAGCGTCAGGAATTACTTGAGTCTTTGGGATTGCGGTTTGTCCGTATCAACAGTCATCTAGTGGAAAATAATTTATCTGTTGCATTAGACACTATTCGTCAAGCTTTGACCGCTAATAGCCCTCATCCCCCAGCCCCTTCTCCCAAATTCGGAGAAGGGGAGTAAATAATAACCCCTCTCCCAGGATGGGAGAGGGGCAGGGGTGAGGGCAAATCAACTTTGTATAAAATCACTATGCCTATTAGTAACGGCGATCGCGTTGGTAGAGGATTAGAACTTTTACGTGATGGTTTATATCCCTTTGTGGAAAGGGAAATGCGTGCTAATTATGGTGACAAGTGGGTACTTGCTGCTGCACCATTTGTTTCCGAAGACCGCACCCTGCGCCGTACAACCGAGCAAATCCTCAAACAAGATGTTGGAGAACTGCTCAATTTGATTTTGAATCAGTGGCGTGAGGTATTTAAAAAGACTTTAGGCAACTTTGAAAAAAATCTAGTCGGAGAACTAAAAGTTACACGCAATTCCTGGGCACACAACCATACATTCTCCACCGATGATACCCATCGCGCCCTCGATAGCGTTGCACGGTTACTTGCTTCCATTTCCGCAGCGGAAGCTGATGAAGTCGAAAAACAAAAACAGGAACTTTTGCGCGTTTGCTTTACCGAACAAGCCCGAAGGGAAAAGCGTCGCGCTACGCATCAACCGCTTGAAGGAACTCCCACAGGCGGTTTAAAGCCTTGGCGCGACATCGTTACACCACACCCCGATGTCGCTAGCGGTCGTTACCAACAAGCCGAATTCGCTGCCGACCTTTGGCAAGTTTACTTAGATGAAGGTTCGGATGAATACCGCATTCCTACAGAGTTTTTCAGCCGTACATTTTTAACAGAAGGCTTGAAGCAACTCTTGGTCAATGCTGTATTGCGGCTTTCAGGTAAAGGTGGCGACCCAGTTATCGAACTACAAACGAATTTTGGCGGCGGTAAAACTCACGCGATGCTGTCGCTGTATCACCTGTTCATGGGTGTTCCCGTTTCCCAACTACCAGGAATTGAACCAGTGTTAGCCGCAGCTGATGGTACTATACCACCCCAAGAAGTACGAACAGCGGTGTTGGTAGGTAATAAAATTTCTCCTGGTCAGCCAATACGTAAAAACGATGGTACGGTTGTACGAACCCTTTGGGGCGAATTAGCGTGGCAATTGGGGGGTAGAGAAGCTTACGAAATGATTCGGGAAGCGGATGAAACCTCAACTAATCCTGGCGATACTTTACGGCAGTTGTTTAATCGTTATGCACCATGTCTGATATTAATTGATGAATGGGTGGCGTATGCCCGTCAATTGCACGATGAAAATGATTTGGCGGGTGGTAATTTTGATACACACTTTACGTTTGCCCAAACATTGAGTGAATCTGCCAAAAACGCTACACAAACTTTATTGGTGGTAAGTATCCCCGCTTCTGATAATGAAATCGGTGGCGATCGCGGCAAAGAAGCATTAAGTAGACTCAAAAATGCAATTGGTAGGGTTGAATCACCTTGGCGACCAGCGAGTGCAGAAGAAAGCTTTGAAATAGTGCGGCGGCGGTTATTTCAACCAATTACTGACCCAAATGATTTTATCTTTCGTGATGCTGTTATTCGTGCCTTCGCGCAGATGTATCAAACCCAAGCACAAGAATTTCCTTCCGAGTGTCGGGAAGCGAATTACAAGAGACGGCTAGAAAACGCCTATCCCATTCACCCAGAACTATTTGACCGACTTTACGAGGATTGGTCAAGCTTAGACAAATTCCAACGCACACGCGGCGTACTGCGCTTAATGGCAAAGGTTATACATTCCTTGTGGGAAGGACAGGACAAGAGTTTGTTAATTATGCCTGCGAATGTGCCAATAGATGACTATTCGGTGCAAACCGAATTAACACGTTACCTCGACGATAACTGGGTGCCAGTAATTGAGAAAGATGTCGATGGACTAAATTCGTTGCCGTTAGAGTGCGATCGCAACAATCCCAATTTAGGACGTTACTCTGCCTGTCGTCGTGTTTCTCGGACAATTTACCTTGGTTCCGCGCCCAGCTTGCGGGCTGCGAATCGCGGTTTAGAAGACCGTCGTG
The DNA here is from genome assembly GCF_000517105.1 of Fischerella sp. PCC 9605. Taxonomy (GTDB): domain Bacteria; phylum Cyanobacteriota; class Cyanobacteriia; order Cyanobacteriales; family Nostocaceae; genus PCC9605. The sequence continues at coordinate 339,062 of NZ_KI912149.1, forward strand.
TAAAATTAGGCTGCGTTCAACCAGGAGAAAGTGTCGCAACCTTTAGCGATGCATTGCGCCGCCTCACCGACCAAGCAACGTATCTTTACATCAATAACACCCGCTATTGGTTCTCAACCCAACCCAGTGTAACCCGACTGGCACAAGATCGTGCCGAACAAATTCAACAGGATATCGATAAAGTCTGGCAGGAAATTATTCGCAGACTACGAACAGACAAGCAACGTGGCGAATTTGCTGGCGTACATATTGCCCCTGAATCGACTGCGGATGTACCCGATGAAATGGCTACCCGATTGGTTATTTTAGCACCGCAATACCCACATAAAAGTAAGGAAAAAAACACTCTCGCTCTTACTAGAGCAGAGGAAATACTTAATTATAAAGGAATAAGCCCCCGATACTGCAAAAATATGTTGCTATTCCTTGCACCTGACAAGGCAAAACTGGAATTGCTAGAAAAATCAGTTTGTCAGTATCTCGCTTGGAACTCGATTGTACGCGATAAAGAAAGCCTGAACCTAGATGTTTCCCAAAGTAACCAAGCGACGACGAAACAACAGGAAACTGACAATCATGTTAAAAATTTAATTCAGGAAGCGTACATCTGGCTTTTAGTGCCAACACAACCCGACCCACAAGGTAGAATCGAATGGCAAGAAATTCGCACCTCAAAGCATGATTCTCCCATCCTGCAAGCGAGTCGCAAAGCTATTCACGAAGAACATTTAATTACTAATTATGCCGCCAGCCGCCTACGTTTAGAAGCACTTGACCCTTATCTCTGGCGTGAGGTAAATCATCTCGACCTAAAAAAATTATGGGAGTATTTAGCTTATTACCTGTATTTACCGCGCTTGAAAAATGAGCAAGTACTATTGCAGGCGATACAAGAGGGAGTAGGAAATTTACTAATAGCTGAAAACTTTGCTTACGCCACTGGCTGGGATGAAGCGAAAGGACGTTACCTTGGTTTGAAGACTGCCGAAAATGTTAGCGTTACACTAAGCAGTCAAAATCTGATAGTCAAACCAGAAGTAGCACAACAGCAGTTTGAAGCAGATGCAGCAGCGATTGCAAAAACACGAACGCAGCCTGGGGCTGAACAAATTTCACAGCCCTTGGTAGCAACAGTAACAGGGGTCTATAAAATTGAAAAGCCAGGCGGAAAAGTCAATCTTGATGATGGAGAAACAGCAAATGGAACTTTTAGTCATCAAATACCTGTAGCAGATCCACCAAAACGCTTTTATGCCACAGTCAAATTAGATGCATTGCGATTACAGCGCGATGTGGGACAAATTGCCAACGAGGTAATTCAACACTTAAGTAGTTTGGTGGGTGCAGAAGTAGAGATTACTTTTGACCTTCAAGTAACTGTTCCCAATGGAGTCCCAGAAAACGTAATTCGCACTGTGACAGAGAATTGTAAGGTGTTGAAATTTACAAACTATGAATTTGAGCAGGAATGAAGTAAAGGGGACTGGGGATTGGGCACTTTACAATCTCCATCCTCAATTCCTCCCAGTCCCCAGTCCAAGCGTCCCCGTGAAACAAAGTATTTACAGCTACATACAAACTTAACATTTAACCACTTCCTCTGGCAGAAGCTAGGCAAAACAGAATTCAGTTACTTTACTAACGATAAAGTATTTTTTTATCCCTACATATAACTGCCAGCAAAAATCATTTTGAATGAAGTTTTGAAGATATTTTGAAGAGATTTTAACATCTGATCTTGAGTGATTGAGATTAGCTTGTTGGTTGAAATTTTTACCACTAACTCTATTTGTTTATTTACTACTTTGGACTATTTGTGAATGCCAAAAAAGCTCAAGAAGGTTACATAGAGGATTTGAAAGAGGAAGAAGTGCAGAAATTACTGTCAAAATCAAGCGGTTACAGCCAAAAGAGCTAACAATTTATGGAGATAAATAAGTCGAGAGTATTTTAGGTGGATTGAGGTAATGCTGATGTCTCGCCAACTGTCCGTCACACAAAAAGTCTTGATTCTGCATCCAGCATACGTAGCCGGAAAAGTTGGAGTGATCTGTGGTGAAGAATTACTTTCAGGCGATCGCCCTAGCGGACGCTGGCTCATTCAAGTAGATTCTGCTGTGGAGAATATCATAGTGTCATTACCCTTGGATGAGTTTCAACTACTTTGTTAAGCGCTTACTAAACTAGTAAATTTGGTACTGCTCGCCATAACTATCAACTAATTTTTTCTAAAAGTAGAGAATTATTTTATAATAGTAAATTTTTCAAAAATTGTAATGATTACTATTTTTTAATAACTGACTAATTACTGAAGCAAAAACTCTTGTTCTACCTGTAGATACTGAAACAGCAGACTTTGAAAACAGGTTTATCTTTTTTATTGGTACTGCAACTGTACTGATACGCTATGCAGGATTTACAATTTTGACTGACCCTAACTTTTTCCGTCAGGGAGATCACGTACATCTGGGTGATGGAATACGCTCAACTTGTCTGACCAATCCAGCACTTGATATTGAAAAATTGCCAAGGTTGGATTTTGTTCTACTATCCCATTTGAAGCTGATTGTAATTGAAGCTACAAGTTAACTTGATACTTAAATTCATCCTTTTAGTAGAAGACAACAAGCATTAGAAGCAATTAAAGTGGGCATCCGGGCAAAAATGATGATTTATCAACCATATATGCTTCCAATACTGTATTGCTTGCAGAAGATAGCCCTAGCGACTTAATTTTTGTTAAAACTGGGCGTTGCTGAATCGAGGTATGAATTTTGTAGAAGCAATTCATGAATTGCTTCTACGGCTGTAGATTGTAAATCTGATGTTAACAGTTTCATACTTTGCAATCAGCAACGCCTAAAACTGCTTTTGATTAATGCGCTTAAATCAGGGTTAGCTTGCTTAGACGATGTAAGTGATGTTTAGATTACCTTAATTATGAGACGTATGAACAAAAAATGGACAACAAAGCGAATGACCATAAACTTGGCTTCAGCTGAAGTCGAGAAGCTTGAAAAGTATTGCGATCAAACAGGTAGACCAACAACAGATGTGATTCGAGAACTGATTCGAGGATTACCCACAACCTCGCTAGAGCCGTCTGCTGATGATGGTTTGAGCCTAGAGCTAGGAGACTTTGAAAATTACTGCTCTTCTGGTGTAGAGAATTAACACTAGGTGTATTGTCAGGAGAATTGTCTTTACTATAACAATTCTACATTTACCTGTGGCTTAATTTAGAAACTTTACGAGGCTCTTAATTCTCGTTACCAGCTTGAACCTGATAACGAGGATTTGGAGGCTCTGCCTTGGGGTGTTGCATAGGTGTGCAAGACTCCCATGCACCGGGGCGCACAGCAAAGAATGAAAATCTCTCTTCCAATGCCCAATGCCCAACTTTCAAGACAGATGTGGATTTAAGACTGCGATCGCTCTAATGGGTTCGTCAATTAGTTGCAGCGATCGCAGTCGTCTTAATAATCCATTTCAACTTCAACGACTACTCCAAAATCAAAAATCGGTAGGGGGAACTAAAACTCGTCCTGTGTAACCATTATGGTTGTATTGTTCAAGAACTTTTGTTGCGATCGCTCTGCCCTCACTCTTTGCAACTAAAGCCACGCAAGCACCGCCAAAACCTGCACCCGTGAGCCTTGCGCCAAACACTCCGGGAGTTTTTTGCAACATCTCTACCAGCGTATCTAGTGCAGGAACAGAAACTTCGTAATCATCCCGCAAACTAGCATGGGATGCATTCATTAACCCCCCAAAACGCTGTAGAGATGCCACATGTCGTGTCTCTAAAATTTGCAAAACCTCCAAGACACGGTTATTTTCCGTAACTACATGACGAGCACGACGCCGCAATGGTTCGGGTAAGTCTTCTGTTGCTTCTAGCTTGGTAATATCTCGCAATGCCTTCACCCCCAGCAACTGTGCTGCCTGCTCGCACTCAGCCCGCCGCTGGTTATATCCGCTACTTGCAAGCGTGCGAGGCACACCACTATCTATCACCACAATCTCTGCTCCTGCTGGGAAAGGTAACACGCGGGATGACAGCGTACGAGTATCTAGAAACAAGATATGTTCCGTGTCAGCAAGGCTCGCAGCCATCTGATCCATGATGCCGCATTGCACCCCAGCGTAGTGAATTTCCGCTTGCTGTGCGAATTGGGCGATTTCGACATCATTGATAGGAAGGTTGAGGAGTTGGCGGATTGCCCGCAGTGTTGCAACTTCCAAAGCTGCACTACTAGACAAACCCGAACCAATAGGAACCGAAGATTTGACGTACAAATTCAGCGATGGTATCTCATATCCTTCTTTTTTTAAAACTTGAATACATCCAAAGATATAACTTGCAAAACCAGACGGCGTATGATTGATTTCTAAAATGCTGACTTGATCGTCTAAATTTTGAGAATAAAAATGGTGCTGTCCATCATTACTAAACCCGATTTGCACTGTTGTTTTTTGCGGAATTGCGATCGGGAGAACAAAGCCATCATTATAGTCAGTATGTTCACCAAGTAGATTAACCCTTCCAGGAGCACTGGCTTCGGCTTCAGGTGGATTACCAAAGATTTGTTGGAAGTTCATAATGATTTCCTAATAGCATAAACCTCGAATGTATTCACAATTACAGTTCAACTTCATGTTAGGTAGTTCTCAAGAATGATGTAGTCATTAGTGAATGTTTGGAACTATGACAGCAGAGGATGCACAAAAACATAACAAAAGAATTCTATGGAATTACAAGAAACTCAAACAAAATGGAATCATCAACCTCTAAGTAGTTAACCGTGCGCTGAGGAGTTGCCTCTCTGACACAAGGATTTAAGAACGTTGCAATTATTAGCAAATTTCAATTTATATCAATAGGAAATTTAAATATGGCATTGCAAGCAGTGCTTTTAGATATCGATGGGACGCTTGTCTTGAGCAATGATGCCCACGCTCAATCTTGGGTTGATGCATTTAGGGAATTTGGTTATGATGTGTCGTTCGAGCAAGTGCGATCGCTAATTGGTATGGGCGGCGATCAACTAATACCCAGAGTGGTACCAGGACTTACGGATGAGGAAGGCGATGGAGGTGCGATCGCCCAACGGCGCAAAGAAATATTTCTCAAACATTATGCACCGAAACTCTCACCAGCCAATGGTGCAAGGCAATTAATACAGCACATGCTGCAAACTGGCTTGCGGCTAATCGTTGCTAGTTCAGCTTCAAATCAAGAAATGGAGGTTTTACTCAAAGCTGCCCAGGTTGACGACTTGCTTAAAGTAACGACGACATCAAGCGATGCTGAAGCGTCTAAACCAGCACCAGATATTGTGGAAGCAGCACTTAGCAAGCTGAATAAGCCGCCTAACCAAGTTTTGATGCTTGGTGATACGCCTTACGATATCAAATCTGCGAATATGGCTGGAGTCGGCGCGATCGCACTGCGCTGTGGTGGCTTTGACGATGCCACTCTAGCAGGAGCTAAAGCAATTTATGACGATCCCGCTGATTTGTTAGCGCACTATGCCGATTCACCCCTTGGAAAAAATGCGTAAAAACTGAATCAGAGAACTGCCGCAATCATTTTAAATCTGGCTTAATAGAGACTTCTTGATTCAAAGAATTCATATGATTGTTTGTCTTTGAATATAGAAAAATTGTAAACCCAAAACTCAAGCAAGCTCACTTTGAGAGCCATTAATGAGCACATTAGTAGTTGCCATTACCAACAACCTCTGTCAAATGAAAGGAGCTAAAGTTAAGTTTATTTGTGATTAAGATTACAAAATATTGTACATAAAATAACTTTGAAATGAATAGCTCATCAGTTCAAACTAACAGTAATTAGGCTATTTATGAAATTTATTATCCAAGACAATGAACAAAGCATTCTCAAACTAAATAATTAAGTCATTAGATGGAAGAAAGGTTTGAATTTAACTAGTAATTATTGAATAACGACAACATCGCATAAAAGACGTACAAGTCATAGAGCTTCCAGCAAATACAATGCTAGAGGCTCTTTTCTGAGAGGAGATTTGATAAGTATCAATAATATTTAAGGCGTTGATAGCAACGACTGAGGGATATTTGCGCTAACTTCATCCCCACAAGGGGACTAATATGTCTGAATCAATAGAGAATGACCGAACAAGGCAAAAGTTAAAAGTTAAAAGTCACTCATAAAGAATAAGAAAAATGGTCACGCTTCACCATTATTTATTTATGGAACAATCGGGAAAACATTCCCAATCGAGATGCGTAGCACGAGAAATAATATGTCCGTGATTATTTCCCCTCAATTTATTTATGGGTATTATCTTTTTACTTTTTACTTTTTACTTCTTAATTCAGTATTTTGCTATTCTTAACAAGGCAACAGGTAGAGCTACCCTGAGGAAAAGAGCATTTACCTGTTTTACCAGAAGGTCAACCAAGTTTTAGGTTGGTTAAGGATAGGCAGTTAGTTGTGCGCTATCCATTGCAGAAATCATCTACTCTAATATCCCTCCAGATATCAGAAACCTGCCATCCTGAGTTGCCAACAGATTGGACTGTAGGGCGATCGCGTACCGGAATATAATGAGGTTCTTGATGTTCTACATTCAGTACTTGCTTTGTGTCAGGTGCTGGCTCTTGAGTATTAATAGTATCGCTTGGAAAAAATTGCTGTTCTAGTTCCTCTTGCTGCTCTGCTGTTTTGAGGATAGGCTTTTCAATGATTTTGATTAGTTGTGTGTTCATTTGAATGTTTAAGGTGTATACATTGGAGGCTCTGAATACTCATTCAGAACAAGACTAATAAGTCTTTCTGGAATCTTCAAAGAGATCCGCAAAAGCTTTTATTAAAGTCTGGTGTTGAAAAATTTACTAAGCCAAACCAGGATACAATAATTTCATTCAGAATACGAGTATTTATTGATAAATTTGTGAGTTGAAGGATTATAGCAGCTTTCATTATCAATAAACCACAGTGAGGGAATTAGCCCCTAACATCATCAGAGGAAATTTCCTCATTAACAATTTTGTGCCAAAACTTGATTAAACACTTCGTGAGTTCAGGCTTATGCAGTATGCAAGCACTGCTTTAATTTTGTTCGGCATGTTGCATATTTTTACAAACAGCTTGACAAAATCTCTAAATCAAGATAAGTGAGATAGACTGAGTAAGTAGGTATGCATAAAACAAACTAGAAAACAAGTATCAAAGAGTTTTTTCGCATATACCCAATACTCCATAGCCTATACCTGACTTTAACGAGTATGAAGTTTATGCTCGCAGATTGACTGAGCAAAAATTTCCGTTAAGGTTTCAGGGGTAACGGCAATGGGAGTGAAATTGTGTTTTTTATTACCCACATTATTGAATATGTGAGGTTGGCGATGAGCGAACAATTGCACGTTAACAAAAAAGCTGGTTCGTTCACTTCTACATCAGGACAAAATGCTTCCTTATCTCCTGATTCTAGTGACGGAATAAGCCTGATTCGTGATTTTGCCCAACTTTTTCGGCTACCAGTTGCTATCCTTGCTGCTTTAGTTGGTTGTGCCACGATCTATGCGCTGAACTCAGCCGCTCCATTATATAAATACCTGCTGACGGCAACTATCTTAATCTGTACACACTCTGCGGCCTGTGCGATCAATGACTATTGGGATATAGATAAAGACCGAATCGATCACCCTGAAAGACCACTGCCATCTGGTCGCCTTTCACCCCAGCAAGTTTGGTGGGCTGCTGTGATTCTGTTTACCTGCGCTCCGATCGCAGCAATTCCTCTAGGAATATATTGTTTTATTCTAGTAGCTGTTAGTACCATCTTGCTATGGAATTACTCGCATCTATTAATCCGTAATGGCATTTTCGCGAATTTTATTGTGGCAGCGATCGCCGCTGCGATCATTTTTCTGGGTAGTTTGGTAGTAGCTCGGCCTTTAGCACTGCTTTACCCCAGTGCTTTTGTATTTTTATATACATTGGCTAAGGAAATTATCTGGGACGTACATGATGCAGCAGGCGATCGCACTCAGGGGATTGTCACCATTGTCAATTCCTGGGGAAAGCGAACAGCTTTCTTAATTGCCTGGGGATTAATTGGCATAGTGGTTGTGTCAATCCCGTTTGCCCTGTTACTGCTGCCGATGGGACATCCTCTGTTGTTTGGAGTTTTCTCTTCAGTAATGTTGCTGTTTGTGGGGATTGCATTAGCACGCTATCAATATCAAGATAGTGTGAGCGCTTACCAAGGATTTGTCTTTTGGGATCGCATAAGTATGCTGTTGGGAGCGATAGGTTTGTTAGGGGCTGCTCCGGCACTATAAAAGGGGAGACAAGGGAGAGGGGGAAAGGGGAAGGTGGGAGATAGGGAGGTGGGGAGAATATAAAACTGGACTCTCCCCATGATCCCAAGTCCTCATTCCCTTCTAATGTGAAGATTACTGAATTGGTGTTCTAGTAACATATAGTCACTCTTACATTTGAGTAAAGAAACAAGTTAACGAAGTACTAAAGACATATAGCGGTTTACAATCGTGTGCAATACACTCAAATTATGTAATCGCGTCACATGAACAAGTAGCTTTTTGCCAGGTAGCGATTACTACAAGAGGTAATTTAGCTTAGTCAAATTAAGATTTGATTAACATGCCATAAATTTGATTTGCACGTAGTACGTAAAAAACTATTTTGGCGGAGATTAGGCAGCTGTGCGTGAGGATTTACAAGGCTTAGAAATTAGTCAAAATCAACTTCGGGAATTGACTAATTTACCTATTGATTATGAACTAATAATTATTATTAGACCTCTGGAGAGATTTATCAAAAATATTTTTGACAAAATCAAAGGGCCAGAGGGTGTGACTGTAGTATATATCGGTGTCACTATATTAGTTATTAGCTATCTAATATTTGATTTTATTGCCAAAAACTTTACTCCTAGAATGGCACCATCTTGGATTTTATTTTTAGGATTTTGTTTTGGTAGTAGTGTACTAATACAATTACTATTATATCTAATTTGGAGACAAAAAAATAAGATAGTTAAAACTAATATTACACGTTCTCTACAGATTCTCCTCATGGAAGTTGATAGATATAATTCTGTTATTAAAGCGATAGATATTAACGATCAGATAGAAGCAGCCGGCAATCTAGGAGTGACAATTAAAGAAAGAAACAAAGTTATAGAAGCGTTGAAATTGGCGAGAGCGGATTTAGTTCGTGCTTTGAAGACAGAGAGAATCTTGAGAGAGAACAAAAAATTTATTATTAGCAATACTGAATTATTTGCAAATAATCTAGCAGCTTTAACAGCAATGCAAGTAAACGAACAAGCCAGTGAGCATGGAAAATTATTGAACGAGGCTTTACAGATTGCATTAGAAGTACAACATGAAATGGGGAGATTACAGAATCAGCATTAAAATCAATACATCTAGGCATACATAAAAAATATGAGAGAGGAAAGTTATTTTTTCATCATCACTTTAAAAGCCTAGTAATTTTCTATAAAATTAGCACTTACTATGAACTCAATCATACACTTCTTTAACTGAGGGGTATGAACCATTGTGTAAAATTTTTCTCTCTTTTTGTGTCTGTGGAAACATCCTGTTATTAAACAGATAAGAAATGATTTCTGCCTATTTGTCAGATTTTTTTTGGATTAACAACTCTATTTTCCTGTTCGTCTTATTGTTGCCTGTAGATGGAAATGAAGAACCTTGGATCGTTAGGGAGCATCTATGATGAACAATGATGAAGGCGATCGCGGTAGTGGCAGATTAGATTGCTAACCAGCCAAACCATACCCCGTCTAGACGTCCATGATGGTGGGGGTATTGCTTGGGAAGCGACAAGATTTTATTTTGGCATTTTGGCAACAATTCGGATTGAATAAAAAGTACATTAAGTGAGCAATCCGTTCTTGCACAAAATTAGCGCGACTTGCAAAAATCTTTTCCCCTGCTTAGCCACAGGGGTCTTTTATTGTGAATTGAATGAAATAATAGTTACATCCTAGGTTAGTACTTGAAAAGCAAATAATCCTAGTTGTACTTATTTGCATACACTAGATAAACACAGAAAATAAAGTTACGGAAATATTTAGTTGCTTTTGGCATTTTGGCACATCTGTAGATTGAAAAATGAGTATTGTAGATACATCATAAATCAAGTGCAAGAGTGTCAAACTACACGATTCCCGGACTCAGAGCCGGGGATTTTTATTTATAGGGAATAGTAAGCTGTAACGCCTTAAAATTACACAATTGCTCGTGAGGGTCGTCATTAGTCATTGATCATTAATAACCAAGGACAAATGACTAGTGACAAATGACGATCGCAGTTATATCTCTACCAGAACCTCTACAACCAAGCTAAGCCAGGTTTAACATAAAAAAGTGTTAAACGAATTAGCGAGCGATCGCCATCAGTATGTACTGGACAGAAATCTCTGGTAACTGGGTGTTGATTCCCCGAAATCCTATCGGTATAATTCATTTCCTTGGAGGTGCATTTGTGGCTACAGCCCCGCACATCACCTACCGTTTATTATTGGAAAGCATAGTAGAAAAAGGCTATATTGTCGTTGCTACGCCGTTTGCGAACACTCTAGATCATAGAGCGATCGCTGAGCAAGTACTTCTCAACTTTGAACGTGCCTTGGTACGCTTGGAGGACAGAGGAGCATTAGGCAAAAGCTATCTCCCCATTTATGGTGTTGGGCACAGCATGGGGTGCAAACTACATTTGCTCATCGGTAGTCTTTTCCCAGTAGAACGTGCGGGTAACATCCTCGTCTCTTTCAACAACTACGCTGCACGCGAAGCTATCCCCTTAATAGAACAGTTCAATTCGACATTCCAATTTAATTCTAACTTTGCAGTCGAGTTTACCCCCTCACCCTTGGAGACAAACAAACTCGTACAGGAAAGCTACAACGTCCGCCGCAATTTGCTAATTAAATTTAGCAATGATACGATTGACCAATCAGCAGCTTTAACTGAACTGTTGCAAAAACGCTTCCCAGGCATGGTAACAGTACAAACACTCCAGGGAAATCACCTCACACCCCTAGGGCAAGATGTGAAATGGCAAACGGGCAAGGACTTTAACCCCTTGGATGCTATCGGCCAATGGTTTAGACAAGAAGTATACCGTGACCTGAATCAGCTTAAACGCACTATACTTTTTTGGCTCAACCCAGTGTCATCACTATAATTAGCCGTTTATATTAAAACTGAGTTCGTGCAAACGATTTGCAAACCACCTCACGCGGTGGGATTAGGGGTAAGGGTAAGGGTAAAGGCTTATTTTCCTTTACCCTTGCCCCTTTAACCTTTACCCTAGCGGGAAAGTGCTGCCTTCTACCTTCTTCCTTTTTTTCCAATCCTATGTTTCAAATCCTAGTAATTGATGATGATCCAGCAGTACGGTTACTGCTGAAAAGAATGCTGGAAAGACAGGGTTACAAGGTAGCTGCTGCCAGCAACGGTGAGGAAGGAATTTTACAAGCATTTACTGGGCATCCGGCATTAATTATTTGTGATTGGATCATGCCTGGTATGAATGGACTAGAAGTTTGCCAACGCATTAAAGCAGATCCAAATTTATCCACCACATTTTTTATTCTTTTAACATCTTTAGATTCTGTTGCCGATCGCGTTAAGGGTTTAGATGCTGGCGCTGACGATTTTATCACCAAACCTATCGAACATAATGAATTACAGGCGCGGGTAAGAGCGGGATTGCGCTTGCATCAGTTAAGTCGAGATTTACAAACTCAAAAGCAAATCTTAGAAGCAGAGTTGGCAGAAGCAGCGGAATACGTGCGATCGCTTCTACCTGCCCCGATGACAGAACCTTTAAGCATTGATTTTTGCTTCATTCCCTCACGCCAATTGGGAGGCGATTGTTTTGATTATTACTGGCTTGATCCTGATTATCTAGCAATTTACTTGCTAGACACAGCCGGACATGGACTTAGAGCTACTTTGCCTTCAATTTCCGTGCTAAATTTACTGCGATCGCGTGCTCTCAAAAGTCTTAATTACTATCAACCGAGTGAGGTACTCAAGGCGTTAAATGACACATTTCAGATGAATTATCAAAATGATAAATACTTTACTATTTGGTATGGCGTTTATAATCGTGTCCAGCACCAGTTAATATATTCTAGTGCAGGGCATCCGCCTGCAATTTTATTATCAGGTAAATCCACAAATACCATCGAAGTCAAACTTTTAAGAACTCCTGGCATGCCCGTTGGGATGTTTCCACAGGTCAAATATATTGATGGTTTTTGTGAAATAGAAGAAGATAGTAATCTTTATATTTTTAGCGATGGTGCTTATGAAATCACTAAATCTGATGGTACACTTTGGGGTTTAGATGCATTCATTAGAACTCTTGTTAGTTTACAGAATTCTGTTGATTGCCAAATCAACCAGATAATTAAACAGTTAATACTTGTAAACCAAAAAGAGGTTTTTGATGATGATTTATCTATACTTCAAATGAAGTTTAATTAATTTTTACCGAGAATAAATATTAGTATTTATTTACTAAAAATTTATATTAATTTTTAATTGGCAAATGAGTTGAATAGAAAAATATAAGTTTTGATTCTATTCATGCCATACATTATAGTCAATTAAGATTATAAATATTTTTATGCATAATTTAGTTGTCAGTTCATAATACATAAAACTAATTAGTCAATTTATTAAATTCATCCTGATTAGGAAAAATTTCAAAAACTTTATCCATACCAGTAAGTTCAAATAAGAGCCTGACCTGCTCATTAATAGAACATAATACCAACTTTTTGTCTGCTGCTCGCAGGACTTTAAATGCTAAAACAACAGCCCCAAGTCCAGAGCTATCCATAAAAGTCACATCTTGAAAATCAACTAATACAGTTTTTGCACCACTTTCTATAATTTCGGTAATTTTCTCCCGAAACTCCTGTGATTTACTAGCATCTAGACTTCCACTTGGTTGAATAACTTTGACGGAATGATTTTGCATATTTCAGTATTTGTTAGTATCGTCAATGATGTTCTAAATTTAGCATTATATACCAAGTATAGTTGGTTAAAATCATTGTTGCCATATAAATAAAATTATTGAGTAGCTCAACAAAAACAAGCTAAAGACCTAGAAACCTGATATCTGAAAAAATGTATTCTACGTTTAATTAAGTTGTTCTACTTAGTGGTCAATAAATATCTAGATAATTATTTAAAAGATGATAGTGCATAGCTGAATCTACGTTTGGCGCAGAGGGATAGAAATCACAAACTCAGCACCACTTCCTGGTTGTGAAATACATTCTAAGGAACCACCATGTCTTTCTGTAATAATCTGATAGCTAATAGAAAGTCCCATCCCTGTCCCTTTACCTATGGGTTTAGTAGTAAAGAAGGGGTCAAATAAACGCTGTTTAACAGTCTCTGGTATTCCCGGGCCGTTATCTGCAATCTTAATTTTTACTTTATTATTGGTAGTTAATAGCGTGCAAATACGAATTTGTGGCGTTGTCCTTTGTCCTTTTTTGTCTACCAATGACAAATGACTATTGACTAATGACTCTTCTAATGCATCAATGGCATTGGTCAAAATATTCATAAACACCTGATTGATCTGTCCAGCGTAACACTCCACTGGTATTAGGTTGCCGTATTCTTTAATCACTTCAATCGCTGAGCGATCGCCCTGGTCTTTGAGCCGATGTGCCAGAATCATTAGTGTACTGTCGATACCCTCATGGATATCCACCTCTTTCATTTCGGCTTCATCCATGCGGGAGAAAGTTCGCAACGAAAGCACTATCTGCCGAATGCGTTCTGCTCCTATCTCCATTGAGTTGAGAAGCTTCGGCAAGTCTGCTATCAGAAAATCTAGGTCAATGGCTTTTATCTGCGCTTGTATTTCCGGTATAGAATCGGGATAGTATCGTTGGTAAAGTTGCACCAGTTTGAGTAAGTCTTGGACATATTCTTTGGCATGAATAAGATTACCGAAGATAAAGCTGGTGGGATTGTTGATTTCGTGGGCAACTCCCGCTACCAATTGACCCAAGCTAGACATTTTTTCACTTTGAATTAGTTGTATCTGAGTGTGTTGCAGTTGTTGTAAAGTTTTTTCTAAGTCTTTTGCCTGCTGCTTTAACTGAATTTCAGCCCGTTTGCGATCGCTGATGTCGAAGGTAGTACCAACAATGCGATAGACTTGACCAGAATTATCTTTTAAAGGATTAAGAGTAGTCAGCAACCAAGTTTCTTGCCCTTGAAAACTCAGGTACTCTTCATTAGTGAAAGATTTACCTGTCACCACGCATTCCATATATTGCTGACGTATTGCTTGAGCTTGAACTTCACCATGTATATCCTCTGGAGATTTACCAACTCCATCAGCGCTACTAATGCCTGTTATACGTTCTGTAGGAGAGTTCCAGCCAGCATAACGAAAATCATTATTTTCCAGAACATCGACAACAAATATAAGTTGGTCTACACCATCGTAAATGCTGCGTAAAAATTGCTCTTGCTTTTGTAAAGTTGCTTCAGCTTGCTTGCGTTCGGTGATATTTCGGAAATACCAAATCCTGCCAAAATAATTTCCTAAGGGCGATCGCACAGGCGCAGAATAACGGTCAAATATCCGTCCTTGTTTCAAAGAAATTTCATCACGGCTGCTTTCCTCTGGATGTTGGTACAAATATTCCACCTTAGCCAGAAATTCCTCTGGATTTTCTAGTTGGTCTAACACCGATTGCAAAAGTTGGCGATCGTCACCAGTCTGGATAACTGTCTGCGGAATTTGCCATAACTCGGCAAAACGCTGATTGTATGATGCAACTCGACGATTTTCATCAATAATCAGAATGCCATCAAGGGCGGCTTCTTGTTGAGCTTGCAACACGGCGTTACTGCGGCGCAAGGCTTCCTCCGCTTGCTTGTGTTCTGTAATATCTCTAATCGTACCAACCAGAAATTGATTACCAGCCCCATCCTCAAACAAACTTTTTTTGGTAAAAATTACGTGAATCAATCCTTGAGTATCGGTAAATAATTCCTCATTTTCATTGATAATACCTGTAGTAAAAACGAGTTCATCCTTTTTCCAAAACACATCTGCCTGTTCTTTTGGGAAGAAGTCATAATCTGACTTGCCAAGTAGTTTTTCCTGGCTAACTCCCATGAACTGACAAAAGGCATCATTGAGCAGTACCCAGCGATGTTGGCGGTCTTTGACAAAGACTGGATCGGATATGGCATTGACGACCTGGAGTAAAAATGCAGCCGAGAAGCTTTCTTGCTGATGTGTTTGGGGACTATTACTTATCGTCTGGTCTTTGTTCATGCCCAAATACTTTTAGTTAAGTTTGCCGCCTAACTTTCTGTAAGGTTAAGCTGCTACAGCAACTGATTCACTCTCATTAGTATTCCCAGATTTTTTCATCTCTCAACATTGGGCATGTTATTTTATTTGTTGTTTGTTGCTTGGTGTTTGTTAGTGATTACCAATTAAGTTTATTTGTTGCGACCTACTTAACAATTATTGAAAATGGCTGAATTTTTTGCTACCTATGGCTCCTTAATAGTTTCTATGGTATTAGGGGCGCTGCTAGGGCTTTCACTGTATTTACCACTGATGGCTGGGCAGTTGTCATTAGCTAGTCCTGGATTTTATGCTTTAGGTGGATATATAGCAGCAATTCTTTCTACAACACTTTTCACCTCCACCGGCGATTCATTTCCGATCGCGCTATTGTTGTTGGAAATGTTAATTGCTGGTTTAGTTTCTGGTTTATTGGGTGTAGCGGTGGGAATTCCAGCATTGCGGTTGCGGGGAATTTATTTAGCGATCGCTACCATTGCTTTTGTGGAAGTTCTGCGCGTTATCTCCCTCAATTTGGATATTACAGGCGGTGCAGTTGGGATTTTTGGCATTCCCCAACCTTTCCAAACGCCAATAGAATATTTGTGGATTGCTCTACCATTACTAATAATTAGTATGGTTTTAATCTACCGTCTAGAATGCATCCGCGTAGGTAGGGCTTTAACTGCCATTCGTGAAGATGAATTAGCAGCAAGTGCAATGGGAATCAACCCAACTTACTATAAAGTTTTAGCATTTACATTAGGAGCAATTTTAGCAGGAGTTGTTGGTACTATTAGTGCCCATTTTCTCAATACCTGGAATGCCCGTCAAGGTACATTTGATGCCAGTATTATTTACTTAACTTTTGTCTTAATTGGTGGTTCCAGAACTTTTTTGGGAGCGGTAGTAGGCGGTATGTTATTTACAGCCTTACCAGAAGTATTGAGAAGCATCGCCGATACAGGTGGTTTACCCGATTGGTTAGCTCAGTTTCTAAGAGATGGTAGATTAATTATTTTTGGTTTACTGATAGTTGTGGGAACAATCTTTTTCCCCCAAGGACTTGTTACTCCAGATATTTTTAAACGGCGCAAACTTCGGACTAGACAAAGCAGCAAGCTCTAAACCGTCATTAGTCCTTTGTCATTAGTCCTTTGTAAATACAAATGACTAATGACGACCATTAGAGTAAATATGCAACGCTTATTGGTTGATCAGCTTACCACGCTAAACAATGTCAGACGATACATTATCTAACAGCAGTGTTATTTTAGAAGCAAAAGCTCTGACTCGCCGCTTTGGTGGTCTAGTAGCAGTGAATAATATATCTTTTACCGTTAACAAATATGAAATTTTTGGATTGATAGGCCCTAATGGTGCTGGTAAAACAACTTTATTTAATTTAATTACGGGCTTAATTCCTCCTTCAAGTGGACAATTAACTTATCAAAATCAAGAAATCTCTCAACTGCGTCCCCATCAAATTGCCGCTTTAGGGATTGCTCGAACCTTCCAAAATATTCGCTTGTTTGGTGAACTTTCAGCACTAGAAAATGTCATTATTGCTCGACATTTGCATACTCATAGTAATATGTTCACTGGTGTTCTGGGAGTGCCACCAGCACCCGCAGAGGAACGCAAAAGTAAGCAGAAAGCTTGGGAATTACTAGAATTAGTTGGTTTGCAAGAACGTGCCGAAGAAAAAGCTAGAAACTTTGCTTACGGCGATCAAAGGCGCTTAGAAATTGCCCGTGCATTAGCCTTAGAACCACAAGTCTTACTCCTCGACGAACCCGCAGCAGGGATGAACCCCAGCGAAAAGCAGCAACTCAGTGAGTTTATTCGCAACCTGCGCGATCTCTTTCATTTGACGGTAATTCTGATTGAACATCATGTTCCTTTGGTGATGGGGTTGTGCGATCGCATTGCTGTTTTAGATTTTGGTCAGTTAATTGCTTTGGGTGAACCAACAGCGGTTAAAAATAATCCAGCTGTAATAGAGGCGTATTTGGGAACTGAATAATTTATATTAACCACCAAGGCACTAAGCTTGCCCTCGAGCGCAGCGAAGGGACACTAAGAAAACATACTAAATATTTAATCAATTACAGATGAATACCGATGAAATTCAGAGAAATACACAAAAATATCCTGTTTTAGAAATTAAAAATTTATATGTTAACTATGGTGGTATTCAAGCTCTTCAAAATATTAATTTAGTTGTTAATAATAGCGAGGTAGTTACTCTTATTGGTGCCAACGGTGCTGGCAAAACTACTACTCTCCGGGCAATCTCCAAAATAATTAATCCTAAAAGTGGCGAGATTATCTATAGTGGCCGCAACATTGTCCGCCGCCAACCTCACGAAGTTGTGCAACTGGGTATCGCCCATTGTCCAGAAGGACGGAGAGTATTAGCGCGACAAACTGTTTATGATAATTTGCTCTTGGGTGCGTATATTCGTTCTCGTCAAGCAGAAATAAAAGCTGATATACAGCGTCAATTTGAGATGTTTCCACGCTTGGCACAAAGACGCAATCAACTAGCAGGAACCCTCAGCGGTGGTGAACAACAAATGTTAGCTATTGCCCGTGCTTTGATGAGTAAACCAAAACTTTTGTTATTGGATGAACCCAGTTTAGGTTTAGCACCAGCAATAGTTCGAGAAATTTTCACTATCATTGAAAATTTACGTGCTACAGGTGTGACTATCCTCTTAGTTGAACAAAATGCTAATCTTGCTTTACAAATTGCCGATAGAGGATATGTTTTGGATGCAGGTTCGATTACTTTAACAGGTGCAGCATCGGAATTAATCACTGATGAACGAGTCAGAAAGGCTTATTTGGGGTAAACGGTAATAATTTTACACAAAAAACATCACCTCTACCTCTACACTGTAAACCATGTTTTTCTAGACGCATATTAATCGATGCTTGATTATGAATTGTATCGGCTCAAGTTTGAGACAGATCGAAATTGATAGTCAATGTCAACTGACATAGGTTAATATACGGAAAAAATCTGGTTTTGCCTTCATTAATAAGGGAGATATATGGGAAGTTTCGCTAATAGTCTCCTCATAGAGTAATACATTGAAAATTTCCGTATAATTAAGTGGTTAGATTGCAACCGTAATGTGGGCAACTTAATAGGGAAGTTAGATCTTCTCTTAAGACCTTTTATGATCATTTCAAGCCCACAGAAAGCACAGATAAGGTTTCTTGATGACATTTACAAACCCAGAGCAAAAAATCTTCAACTTCCACATCACAATCTAGATCATGGTACGAAAGTACTAAATGAAGAAGCGGAATGTGATACATATATTGCTCTCTACGGCGGACACCATTTTCACAAACTCTACGCAGCGTTTTCTTCAACCAACTTTCAGTACACAGAAGGTAAAAGCGTAGAAATTATCGACTGGGGATGTGGTCAAGCGCTTGCAACCTGCGTTTTAATCGACTATTTCATTGAGAAACGCATCAGCCCTAAAATAGAATCAATGGCACTCATAGAACGCACTGTGGCGCGGCTACGGCTTTGTTCGCCAAATGTTACAGTTCACTCTTTCTAGTAACTCTATAATACGAACAGTCAATAAGTACATAGATAACCTAGACTCTAGTGACTTTATTTCAAGTCCTAGTAATATTAAGATTCATCTTTTTTCAAACATAATAGATGTAGAAGGATTCGACCTGAAGAAGCTATATCAACTAATAATCAATTGTTTTGAAGGAATTAATCGCATTATTTGTACAAGTCCGTGTCATAATGCAAAGAACTACAGAATAGATAATTTCTATAACCTATTCGACGAATATCATACAGTTCATAATTCCTCTCATTCAGATGAAGCAATTTATAAAGAAATTTTCTATGTTAAAACTGGAAAATTTGAAAAAAGAAAAATAAAAAGATATGAAAGACAATTCCTTTACATCTTTAAGAGAAACTTTTATGAAAAATAGAACTGCTATAAACGCGATTCAGGGTGACTTATTCTCCGGGTTCGACTCCGTTATAGATGAGTCAATGAAGAGCTTAGAGAAAGAAGTTTTATCTATGTCAGATGCAGATGTTATTTTCTATCGCAATTTTTTTAATCAGCAAGAGAGCGATGAGCTTTTTCAAACCTTGTTTAACGAAATAAAATGGCGACAAGACAAGATGAAAATTTACGGTAAGGAGGTAAACTTACCGAGAAAAACTGCTTGGTATGGAGATAGAGACAAGTCATATACATTCTCAGGTATTCATCTTGATCCAGAACCTTGGACACCCACGCTGCTACAAGTAAAAGAGAAAGTTGAGGAGATTGCAAAAGTTAGGTTTAACAGCGTTTTGCTAAATCTTTACCGAGACGGAAATGATGGGATATCCTGGCACAGTGATGCTGAACCAGAGCTAGGTAACAATCCTGTAATTGGTTCTGTTAGCTTTGGCGGAATAAGAAGGTTTATGTTTAGGCATAAGCACAATAAGGATTTGAAAACAGAAATTGAGTTAACACATGGAAGCTTCCTTTTCATGGCGGGTGCAACCCAGCATTTTTGGCAGCATCAGATCCCAAAAACATCAAAGAAGGTTCAACCAAGAATCAATTTAACTTTTAGAGTAATTGGTCATTCCCGGTGATGGTATTTGGAAACACAGTAAATTGGAGTTATCGGTTGCATTATGCAGCCTAACAAGGGATAGGAGCGGATAGTCGAAAGCCTCTAGTATAAAAAGAGTTCAAAGTTGTTGGTCGTTGATTATATGAGATTTACATACATCCTCTGGGTGTAGGAGGCTAATGCAACATGGTACAGCTACCAACAAAAACACTGACTTTGGAAGAGTTTCTCAAACTGCCAGAAACAAAGCCAGCAAGCGAATACATTAACGGACAAGTCATTCAAAAACCAATGCCTCAAGGAAAGCATAGTATTATCCAGGGCGAATTAGTCAGTGCTATTAATGCTGTGGCGAAGTCAAAGAAAATTGCCCTTGCTTTTCCAGAGTTGCGGTGTACCTTTGCTGGACGTTCGATTGTGCCAGATGTAGCAGTTTTCGCTTGGGAAAGAATTCCTATAGATGAAAATGGAGATGTAGCGAATGTGTTTAAAGCTGCTCCCGATTGGACTATTGAAATTTTATCACCAGAACAAAGTCCGACGAAAGTTACTGGTAATATTTTGTATTGTCTAAAACATGGCTGTCGTATGGGTTGGCTGATTGATCCAGATGAGCGATCGCTTTTAGTTTATCCATTAGGGCAGCAACCAGAAATCTTACAAGAGGAACAAGATATATTACCAGCTCCTGATTTGGTTAGTAACCTGCAAATAACTGTAGGGCAGTTATTTGGATGGTTGAAGTTGTAGGTTAATGAGACACAATCAACTTAAAATGATGGCTCTAAACTTGTCAAATTCTTTAAATCCTTGAATTTCCCAACATGAGATGATATTTACTTTGCAGTCCGCCAAGTGTATCCCCTTGGGAATCAACCCATGAGTCAAATCATCTGGATCGCCAGACACGCTAATCGCCTCGACTTTGTTAACCCTGATTGGTTTCTGACAGCTGAACGACGCTACGATCCACCTTTGTCTGAAGATGGCTTCATACAAGCAAAGCAGTTAGCTAAGCGCCTAAAAAGAGAAAAAATAGCCCATATTTTTGCTTCTCCTTTCCTACGAACTGTACAAACGGCAAATGCAGTTGCAGAAGTTCTTGATTTGCCAATTAAACTGGAAACAGGATTAAGCGAATGGCTGAATCCTGCTTGGATGAGGGAAGAACCAGACAGACTATCTACTCCAGCCTTGGCAGAATTATTCCCTAGAATAGATACCAGCTATACATCCCGCATTGCCGCTAAATACCCAGAAACTCAACAACAAGTGCGATCGCGTTCCGGGCAAACCGCCAGATGTTTGGCGATGGAATTTTCTCCAGACAATATTTTGCTGGTAGGGCATGGTGCATCTGTACTAGGAGCAGCTATGGGGCTTGTTGGTGAAATTGCTGTAACAGAAGTCAAGGCTTCCTTATGTAGCTTAGTCAAAGTTGTGCGCCAACACCCAGAATGGTTGCTAGAACTAAAGGGAGATACTTCTCACTTAACGCAGGTAGAGGAATTTGTTCGATTTAATTAACAGATAATAACTAATGGCTAAATAATAATCAGCCATTAGCTATTATTAGCCTCCACAAAAAAGTAAGTTAATTTCGCTACACCTTATGACATTAATATTAGCAGGAGACATTGGTGGTACAAAGACCATTCTGCGACTGATGGAGGAATCCGAACCACCTCTTTTACGTACCATTTATGAGAAACGTTACCGCAGCGGTGATTTTCCCGATTTAGTGCCAATAGTACAGCAGTTTTTGGCAGCAGTGAATACACCAATACCACCAAAAGCTTGTTTTGCGATCGCCGGGCCTGTGGTTAACAATACTGCCAAGCTGACGAATTTGGCTTGGTTTTTGGATGCCGAACGTCTGCAACAACAACTAAATATTGCCTCTGTCTCCTTAATTAATGATTTTACGGCTGTTGGCTATGGCGTTTTGGGTTTGGAAGCACAAGACTTTTACACTCTCCAACCTGGCAAACTCAACCCGGAAGCACCGATAGCAGTCATTGGTGCTGGGACTGGGTTAGGACAAGGATTTTTGATTAAACAGGGAAAATTTTATCAAGCCTTTCCCTCTGAAGGTGGACACGCTGACTTTGCCCCCCGTACCGAGTTAGAGTTTCAGTTGTTGAAATACTTGTTGGATAAACATGATATCCAACGCGTCTCTGTGGAACGGGTAGTTTCTGGGTTGGGGATTGTTTCTATTTACCAATTTTTGCGCGATCGCAAAATTACTGATGAATCACCAGATATTGCAGAAATTGTCAGAACTTGGGAACAAGAAGCAGGAAAGCAAGAAAAAAGCGTCGATCCTGGTGCTGTTATTGGTACTGCTGCGGTGCAAGGACGCGATCGCCTTTGTGAGCAAACAATGCAATTATTTGTAGAAGCTTACGGTGCAGAAGCAGGAAATCTTGCCCTCAAACTTCTGCCTTATGGTGGTTTATATGTTGCTGGTGGAATTGCTCCAAAAATTCTCCCGTTAATCCAAAACAGTGAATTTCTTTTCAACTTCACTCATAAAGGTAGAATGCGTCCTCTCCTAGAAGAAATACCGATTCATGTTGTAATTAATCAACAAGTGGGACTAATTGGTGCTGCAATCTATGCATCTAGATTATAGCAGTTATACTTAGGTTATTAACGCTCTTTTTACACAATTTCACTGGTGCTGTTTTGCATGTCGCTAAGTTATAACAAACTAGCGACATACGTAATTTCAGCACTAATAAGAGCAAAAACTATGACAAAAAGAGTGTTGTTACCCTTAATGGCTGCTACTTTAATATGTAGCGTTTTTACACCAGTCGAAGCACGCCCACTCAAACGCCCGGTTTCTCCAACAAAACCAGCTCCTACTAAACCGATTAAGTCACAGTTACAACAGTCGCAATGGAAGCTATTTAACGCCCCAGATGGTAGTTTTACCGTCCTGATGCCAGGAATGCCAAAAACCATGACCCAAACCCAAAAAACCTATATGGGGGAAATCAACGTACAGGTATTTGTTGGTCAATTTGCTAATCAAGAAGTGGCGTATGTAGTAGCATACAATGACTTTCCCTATAGCTATGGTCAAATGGCAAATCCCCAAGAAGTACTTAACAATGCCCGAAATATGGCTATAGAAACTACGCAAAGTAATTTAATTCAGCAGCGTCATCTTCGTAGTTCTAACGGTCATCTTGGCAAAGAAATTGAGTATGTAAATTCTGGCGGCAAAATTACTAAAAATCGCATGTATTTTGCCGAGGGACGATTGTATCAAGTCATGGCTATTACTACTAAAAAACAGCACAAGACTTTATCTAAAACTATTAATGGGTATTTAAATTCCTTCCAATTAGTATTGAAAAAGTAGACTTAATTTACTTAAAAATAGGGATTGGGAATTGGGAATTGGGGATAGGTGAAAATTATGAATGATGAATGCTGAATGCTAAAAATTTCATAATTCATAATTCATAATTCATAATTCATAATTTTATGCCCCATTGCCCTGACCTAGGCGTCAAAGCTGTCGATTTCAAACTCACAAGCTCTAGAAACTTGTTCTGCTGTAAATGGCTCAAAAGAGACTAATGGTAACAGAGAAGGGTCTTGGATAAGCTCTTTTGCCAATAAGAAACCTGCAACTGTCCAGGTTTGATATTTTCTGGCTTGCTTGCCAATCAGTCTTCCCTTCTTACCATCGTAATACTCTGGCCATTCATCATCTTTGAGGCGTGCTTGAGCAATTTCAATCGCCCTTTCAGCAAGACATACTCTATTAGTTTTCACAGCCGCGGCTGCCAACATCCACATTAAGACAGGCCAATTGCCACCGTTGTGATACGACCAGGGTATATTTTTAGGGTCGCAGCCAGTGATAATTCTATATTCTTCATGTTCCAATGCTGGGAAAGTGATTTTCATCGGCATATCTCCTACCAAGTCTTCCCAGCGCTTCTCGATCAAATTCATAATGGCTTGCGACTGTTCTTCACTAGCAAGATCGGAAATAATCGCTACCAAGTTTCCTAATGCAAAAAAGCGAGTATCAAGCTGTGATGGGCCAACATTTCCTGCTAGATAACCACCTTTTTTAGGTAGCCATCGATCTAACTCATAATAGGGAAGCGAATCTACATATACATTGAATTGATTGACTGCTCCTTTGCCATATTCTTCACCCTTGTAACGATAAATAGCATTGAGGCGATTTAAGTCTATCCAATAATGCTTGCGAATATGAGCACTCAGAACAGGTAGGCGGTTATCAATAGCTGTAACAATATCTTCATTACCTTGGCAAATTAGTAGTTCGCGAGCAGCGCGTAATGCAGTATAAAACAAAGATTGAATTTCTAAAGGATGCCCATAGATACCTAAGCGACGGTCAATCATACAAGCGCCATCTGGAACTAACAGCGTCGGATACATATCAAAACGCGTTGCCAGAGACAGTTCCAAAATTAGCCTGATACCGTTTTGGAATTCAGGCTGATACGCCAATGAGTAGTCTTTTGTAGCAGCTACATAAGCACGTAACAAAATCATCCACCAAAAACAAGAATCTACTGGTGTTACTCTGGCGATCGCGTGTTCTCCAAAATCAGCTTCTAAATATTCTTCACCATTATGGGATACAACTTTGAAGCTGGCTGGAATCATGCCTCGACCTGGTTTATAGGCATCCAATTGGTTCTCTTTTGGCTGTAACTTTAAAGTTTCTTCTAGAAAATTGCGAACAATCTCTGTTCTACCTTTGATGAGAAACAATAGCGCCGAAGAGACAAAATCTCTAATAAAGCATTGGTCGTAATTGACTGCGTCTACTGTGCCATCAAGGGCAGCTACCGTCCCAACTGGACGACCTTGATAGTACATAATTGACTTTTCTAATGTTTCCCATGCCTCTATTTCTACATTTTTAATTGTTATTAGGTCTTCGAGTTGCATTGTTAGAATAGCTCCATATAGAATTTACATTTTGCTTAGATAGTAGATGCACATTGATTGATTAATTCCACTATTTTCATCATAGCAATATCATTTTTATGAATAATAACTATGAGAAAATACTGCATCAATAAAAGCTTTTACTGCACTATTTGAGCAGCTTTATTGATAAATTTATGCTTTTACTTATTCACTTTGGGCAATTAAAAAATAAGCAAAAAGCTTATTGATGCTATGGCATCAAATAAATTACACGTCTAAGTCAAATTAAATAACTTTGAAGGTTTAATTTTTATGCTTCACCATAAAAACATATGTATGTACTATTTAATTTTTTTGCCAAGTAGAATTATATTTAAGTAAAAGTACTTAAATATTATTGTGAGCTGACTTGGAGCGTAAATGAAATGCTTAACTCACATAATAAAAAATTATAACGAATTTTCACAAGATGCAACATGAATTTTAAAAAATATCTTTACTGTTTTTTTAGAGAAATGTATTGTATCTTACTTCATACAAAATCAATCGCTGATTAGAAATAGCTAAAAACAAGGATTATAGGCAAAAAATCAAAAAATATACATAAACTATACAAGGTAAAGTAATTTTTTAAACAGTTACGTAAATGAGTAAATGAAATAAAAGAATAGTCTTTATGCAATAAAGTGATATACAAGGATGTAAAAAATAATCTGCATACTAAACATTCATTTATATATATAGTGTTGCTGCTTATAAAAATCATTAAATTCTTCCGGATTGTTTTTAAAGTTTGTGTAAACTGCTCAACCGGAGTTTGACAGCCAAAGATTTTGGTTGGTGTACTTCTACGCTGAAGTATTTTTCTGCTTGCGGATTGGTATTTCTATTTTTCTATCGCCAGATAAAAATACATCTGTTATATTTAGTAATTTCTGACAAATATCAAGCAAATAGCAGTATTCTATACATACGAACTTATACTGAAGAATAGAGCAAAGACCTAAGCCATTTGTAGTATGAACTAAGTAATATAACGTAATTCTACTCTGTCATCACTAAAGAAATTTATTGAGACTGATACTAGGTTGCAGTCAAAGATAGTACTTCCCTCACCCCGCCTGTCGGCACCCCTCTCCCAATTTGGGAGAGAGGGGAGGGAGAGAGGGCACGAATTGCTATATCTGAACACAACTTGGTATGACTGCTGAAGTTATTAATTTTACAAAAAATTAATAAGGAAAAATTGATGCTAAAAGCCGTAGAAACTTTTAAAACTTCCTCAGTACAACGCTTGATCGGTCTTTGGGCAAAGCGTTACACCCCTGACTTATCTTCTGTGTCATTAGAAAGCTTCTCCTATGAAGCTTTGCGAGAAGCAGCTTCACCCGAGGGTCGAGCTTTAACTTCTGCCAAGTTGAAAGACAATGTACTAAATATTAATTGCCAAATGGCATGGATACAAACAAAAATCCTCTACGGCTATATTCCCAACATCATAGATTTGAATGAAGCAAGGCGAATCACTCTATTTGCCTTTCGCGTATATAAAAAGATACTCGAAATTTACGAAAAATACTCTCTCAATCACATTCCACCTACAGCAGAAGCATTTGAGAGCAATGATCTTTGTGTATGGGGAATACCAGCAATCGAAGAACTAGCATACGCACTCGAACCTATATTACTGGTGTTTCAAGAACAACATATAGTATCCAAGGACTGGCGAGCTCTTGGTTTTATGACCACGCAGTTAAACTTCAGTAACAAATTAATTCTCAAAAAGCTGACAGCTTTTGAGCAAGTCTTGCTTGCTCCCTATTTAAAATTTGTTGAAGAACAAGTAGCTATTCCTTGGCAACGAATCTGCGCTGCTGCTGCCAATTATGAGATAGATTCACCAGAACTAAAGTTTATAGAGCAAATGATCCAAGCTGCGCCAGAAATTGCTGAAAATATCTATCGTCAACTGGTAGAGTTATTGCCCAATCATCGTAGTCGTAGAGGAGAACTGAGCGATCCGGATGTAACATACTCTTGCCTCCGCGATCTGAATATGTTTCAGGCCTATCTATGGCTGTGTTTACTAGAGAAGAGTATGACACCAATGGAGGAGGAACTACTACCTTTGTGTGCAATGGTTGTGCAGGGTGTGAGCATCAAATGGGAAATGACGGAAAAATGGAGTCAACTGTTTGTTGATGAAATCATTAGTCGTGTAAATGCAGAACAGAAGGCTTTGTTGCTGCCTTACCTTCAAGGAATGCAGGAGATGTTTTGGAGGGAGCGATCGCGCTTGGGTTACAAGGAGCAAGTTGTTGATAGCGTAGTTTGATGGTGTGGGGTGCGTGAGCGATCGCGTCACGCACCGTTATCAGTTTTTGGTTTAGCAGTGAAGGTTTTAAATAAACGAACCACAAAGGACACAAGGACGCGTAGACGCGTAGCGGTGAACCAGCGCGGTCTTGGGGAGGCGCGGGTGCGGAACCTGCGTCCGCACATAGAGCGCCGTGGTTCCCCCCATGAGCACCTGCCGTGGTTTCCCCCATGAGCGACTGGTGAAC
The DNA here is from genome assembly GCF_000517105.1 of Fischerella sp. PCC 9605. GTDB lineage: Bacteria > Cyanobacteriota > Cyanobacteriia > Cyanobacteriales > Nostocaceae > PCC9605. The sequence continues at coordinate 366,587 of NZ_KI912149.1, forward strand.
CCGGAGGGCTTCCCGCAGGGTAGGAAGAGGGAGAGTAGAGAGCGATCGCGTTAAATACATTACTTACCTGGGTGCTTTTACTTAAATTCGGAATTAATTTTTCCAAAGACATAACCATCGGATAAATCAAATTAATAATTGATTCTGATGCTCTCGTAGACTCGTTTGGCATTAACTCTGAGATATTGTGAAATGAAGCATCTGAGTTTTTTAAAGACGAAATTTTAATGACTTCAGTAGATTTTCCCAAACACAAAAAAGCCAAAGCCCTCAAACCTGGTAGCCGTCGCCCTGCGAAGGAACTGTGCAGCGAGTGTGGGCTGTGTGATACATACTATATTCACTATGTCAAGGAAGCCTGTGCTTTTATTAATCAGCAGATCAACGAACTGGAAGAACAGACGCACACACGCTCTCGCAATTTAGATAACTCCGATGAACTCTATTTTGGTGTTCATCAAGACATGATGGCGGCAAAGAAAAAGCAGCCTATCCCTGGCGCTCAATGGACGGGAATTGTAAGTACTATTGCCATTGAAATGCTTAATCGTGGCATTGTGGAGGGTGTGGTCTGTGTGCAAAACACTAAAGAAGACCGCTTCGGCCCGATGCCTGTTATTGCTCGTACCCCAGAGGAAATACTAGCAGCACGAGTCAATAAACCAACTCTTTCACCGAACCTTTCAGTGTTGGAACAGGTAGAAAAATCGGGAATGAAGCGGCTGTTAGTGATTGGTGTTGGTTGTCAAATCCAAGCTTTGCGAGCTGTTGAAAAGAAACTGGGTTTAGAAAAGCTGTATGTATTGGGTACGCCTTGTGTAGATAATGTGACTCGCGCTGGTCTGCAAAAATTCTTAGAAACTACCAGTAAGTCGCCTGACACGGTTGTGCATTATGAGTTTATGCAAGACTTTCAGGTTCACTTTAAGCATGAGGATGGGTCAGTGGAAACTGTGCCTTTCTTTGGCTTGAAAACCAATTTACTCAAGGATGTTTTTGCTCCCTCGTGTATGAGTTGTTTTGACTACGTCAATTCCCTGGCGGATTTGGTTGTGGGTTACATGGGCGCACCCTTCGGCTGGCAATGGATTGTGGTTAGAAATGAACGCGGTAAGGAAATGCTGGAGTTGGTAAAAGACCAGTTAGAAACTCAGCCAGTGATGTCTAAAGGCGATCGCCATGCTGCTGTGCAACAAAGTATACCAGCATATGACAAAGCTGTTACCCTACCGATGTGGGCGGCAAAACTCATGGGAGTAGTAATTGAAAAAATTGGCCCTAAAGGTTTGGAATATGCCCGTTTTTCGATAGATTCTCACTTCACGCGCAATTATCTGTATGTGAAGCGGAATCACCCTGAAAAGCTAGACGCGCACGTTCCAGAATTTGCTAAGCGCATCGTGGGACAGTATAAGTTACCTGAATAAATAATAGTTGTTAGTTGGTGGTTATTTTTTAACCACTAACCACTAACTACTAACCAATGTAGAGACGTGCCATGGCACGTCTCTACAACAACTAACCACTCACCACTAACAACTAACCACTAACTACTAACTACTTACCACTAACCACTAACAGCCATCACGCAAAATATGTTTACTGACGCTGACTTACCTAATGCCTTGATTGTGGGTGCTAGCCAAGGTATTGGACTGGGATTTGTGAAAAAATTGCTGGAATTGGAGAGTATTGCTAGGGTTTATGCAACCTATCGCCGACGGGAGTCTGCTTCTGAGTTAATTGCACTGTTAGATGAATATCCAAAGAGACTATTTTGTCTGCCAATGGATATTACAGATGAAGTGCAAATTTCAGAAGATGTAGAACTCTTGCGTGGAGAGATAGACAGACTGCATTTAGTTATTAACTGTGTTGGGATTCTGCATGAGGGGACGCTGCAACCAGAAAAAAGCTTGAGGCAAATTAATCCTGAGAATTTAATGCGCTATTTTCAGGTGAATAGTATCGGTGCAGTGCTGCTTGCCAAACACCTGTTACCGTTATTTCGTCATAGCGATCGCAGTATATTTGCCAGTATTTCTGCCAAGATAGGAAGTATTGGTGATAATCAACTAGGTGGATGGTATGGTTATCGTGCTTCCAAAGCCGCGTTGAATATGTTGATGCGAAATGTGGCAATTGAATACGCTAGAACCAGCCCTAAAACTGTAGTTGTAACATTGCATCCTGGTACTACTGACACACGTCTTTCCCAACCTTTTCAAAAGAACGTACCCCCAGAAAAATTATTTTCAGTAGAACGTACCGTTAATCAATTGCTTGCAGTCTTAGAAAAGCTACAGATAGAGGATAGTGGGCAATTTTTCTCTTGGGATGGTAGCTGCTTACCTTGGTGATTTTTACAACTATTTTAGGTTTTAAATTACTTAAGTTACTAACTAGTGGTGTAAGATACAGATTCTCGTTGACTACCAGCATCAAGCTATAAAAAGTACTCCCGATAGTAACCTTAAATCTCTCTAGAGGTAAGTATTTTTTGGAAACGAAAACCTTTAATATAATTTTATATTTGTTTCCGGTTCAGAAACATTTCCTCATTTTTGGCTAAAGCTGTCAATTTTAATACAATCTTGTTTCTAACCTTCATAGAAATCATGTGGGAATTAGCAAACACTTAAGATTGTGATGATGAATATTTAATTTTTGGCTTAACTAGCTTATTTACATATTATTTACATATCTGTGATTTTGAAAAATTAAAATGTCTCTTTACTTAAAAATTAAAGATGCTGCCAGAGCCAAATCTATGTCTACCCCGGTAAAGGTATCGAAGAATTCAACAAGTAATTTCACAAAAGTTTTAGCAGATACTAGCAAAGAAGAAGAACTCATGCATGAAGTTCTTCTAATAATTGAAAATTTAGCATACAGAGAAGAAGCTACAGTAAAACTTATCTTTGATCGTCTTTATGATATAGGTTCTCTTAACCTCATCAACCAAAAGTTTCGCTCTCGTGCTGTCAAGAAAGTACTAAAACTAATAGCCAGGATGTCCAAACCAGCATTTAGAATTTTTGCTTGGCACTGGTTTAAAAAAAATAGTCCTCAATTGATTACTAACTGGTTACGCCAGCAAGTTAGTTTCAAAAATCAAGTTACACCAACCTCGAAAATAATTATTGAAAGACAAGTTCCTCAATTAAATAGTTTTTCAGAACTAGAACACCAAAATAAAGAAATTCAATTTCTTCGCTCACAGGTCAAAATACTAGCCACTATTTTGATAGGGGTAGTTGCTTTTTTTGGTGGTAGCTTGATCTGGCTAGGTCAGAGTATAACAACGAGGCGATCGCAACTGCAAAATGTAGAACAATTACCTCAAGTCACAATCCAAGAAGCTAGCGTTGATAGACACTAGCGCTCTTTCATCACTCTCATGAGAGAATAACAGGATAAAGTGTCGTAAACTCTTTGCTGGACTATGTTTGGGGGAAGAGAGCCTGCGAAAACGATAAAATTTGTGGATGATTACTGTGAATGGTACTCCTGGCTGGGGCAGACTTTGAAAAAGTAGAAAACAACAGCAACAAACGACCCAAGTATCGGCTCGACGACACTGGACAAGCGATCGCGATTTGCGATGGTCGAGAGCAAGTATTTGAGCAATGGTTGAAGCGGGATATTGAGACAGTCTTGAAGTCTGACGTGCCTCTTTTCCCTACTGCTCAAGTTCTTTTTTACAAGACTTGGAAGCTTTTTCTCCGTACAGATCTATTTTTTAGCGATCGCTCGTGTCAAAGAAGCACTTGCTTCAGGTTGGTGCTCAAACCCCGCTGGGTTGTTCAGTGCGATTCATTTTTGGTAGGAACCTCTAGAAACTAACGCTTGCAAGTGCTGTACTGGCTCAAACAGGAGAATGCACCAACGATTAGTGCGATCGCTAGCCGCGATCGCCAAACATCGCAACACGGTGCAAACCTGGTTATTGAAATAGGGAAATAACCGAGTGTTAACTATACTCCGCTCCCAGTAGTATTTGCTACTATCAAATTTGGAATGTCAGTTTGAGAGTTAAATATCAAATTAACAAAACTATCTACAGTATTACCAAAATTGATTTCTTCAATCGTTTCTCCTACGCCCAATTCAATGGTAAATTGTTCGTCTATAGGTGCAGTTTGAAATGAACCATCGGGAACTACTTCGCGAACCGTATAAGTACCTGCTGCTAAGTTGGTAAATAAATATTGACCATTTTCGTCAGTTACTTGAGAGGGTTCGCCGTCATCTAATACACCATTCTCATTAAGGTCTAGATAAATACTAACTCCTTCTAATCCTGGTTCTAGTAAACTTTGTGAGTCACCGCCACCTACCGTATTGTTAAGACCGGCGAAGACATCTAGAAGTTCATCTGTGGAGGTAAAAATTTCTGCATCGGGGTCGATAATTTGCAGATCTTCTAAAGAAGCACTCTCGCCAGCTCCAAAAGCAGAGAGATTTACGCCAAGATTATTTAAGCGTTCGACTTCATCATCAAAAGTACCACCAATCTCATTTTCTCCATCAGAAAGAAAAATCAAATTACCGTTTCCAGGTTCTGTTCCCAAAGAGTTAAAAAATGCTTCAGAAGTTTGCAAGGCTCTCTCGAAATTAGTGGAGGTAATAGAAACAAGAGAACTCAAGACATCTTCTACATCTGGAGTTCCATTACCGTCAGTATCAGCATTAGGAGTAGTTGTTATCTGAATACCATCAGCTTGTAAATCCAAGTCTTTCTGAGATGCGCTACCTGAAAAAGAAATGATTCCTACATTTACTTTATCTCCTAAACCTTGCTCGATTAGCCTTTGGTTAAGAGCGATAAAACCAGCTATTTCGGCATCAAGAATTGTATCGGTGAATACATCTGCGTTAACGTTTCCAACTGATGTTCCTTGAAAACTTTCTTGAGTAGTACTACGAGACACGTCAATCACAAACAAGACATCGGGATTTTCTCCCTGTACTAACTCTGTATCGCGGACACCATTACCATTTAAGTCGTTAAACTTTATACCCTGAATGGAAGCAGTCCCCGTACCGATGCCGCCATCTCCAGAATCGATAATTGCTACTCCATTAGCAGTAGGGTCTGTTTCCGACCTTTCTAGGAATGCAGGATCGCGGGTAACGGCAAAATCAAAAGCTGCCGATTCAAAGGCATAGGTTCCTGGTTCGTATCCCGCCTCTAGAGCTGCCGCATCTCCTATAGCTTTTAATGCTGGACTAAGATCGGCGTAGGTGTAGGGTTCTTCGGGGAAGTTAGGATTGTAAAAAGTATTGGGGTTTTGTCCTGACTCGTAGGTAAACAAAGATTCATCAATGCTAGAGACACGATAGTCATCGCGATATTCACCATAGAGGCGATCGAATTCTAGAGGACGGGGTAAGACAGTGCCGTCGCGCAGGGCAACATCATTGTCGGGGTTGCCATCGAGATTGCCTAACAATCCTGTAATCTGTCCTTGCTTTTCATCACCGAGATAAACATCGACTATGCTTATCGTTCCCGGTCGTGTATAATTGACAACTAACTGGTCGTCTCCGTCATTGACTACGCCATCTTCGCCAGCATAGACGATGGTATATCTACCACTACCACTTCTGTAAATCCGACTGTTGCCAACCTCAATACTGGCTCCGCTGGGGATACTCACCGCTTCACCATCAATAGTGACCGCAGCCTCTCCCCCGGAAATAAATCTGGTTACTTGAGGAATGCCGCCCTCTTCGACGGGATTGCCCTCTGCATCGACAAATTCAATTCCTTCGGAATCGATAACTACATTCTGCCCGTCAACCTCAGTAGCGACAGCAGAAGCGACAGTAACATTGTCATCGATTTGCACGTAGCGGACTTGAACGTTAAAGTCGCCGTCGAGAGATTCGACTAAGGTAAACTCTCCAGCTCCCTGAAAGTCGTAACCAACACCATCAAAGGTGGTTAAATGGGGTTCTCCTTTAGAACGAGCTAGATTGTCGGGAGCAAAAGGAATTAGACCAGCAATAATTGGAAATACTGGACTTTCGCCAGGGGCAGAAGGAATCCCAGGAGCAGGAGGAATTAGATCGCTAAAGATATCCGTAATAGCATTGCCGATTTTACGAAATGGGTCTTGTGCTTCAAGCACTCGACTTACTACTCCGCCAAAGACACTGGCAGCAGATTCGGCAAAAATACCTATTTCGCTGTACGCTAATATTATATCAGTTGATAAAGGGCTAATAGAAGTACCTGAGCCAAACCCAATTGTCCCAAATATTGATCCACGTAATAAACTTTCCAGGTCACTTAAACTATTAAGATTCTCAAAATCTCCAGTTAGCTCGGCTTCTACAATAGTTCCTATCAGACTTCCAGACAAATCAAGCCCATATGCAGTAAGAGCAATTGCTGAACCTTGAATAACTCCAAATGTACTATCACTGACTTCTCTACCTATTGTTGTAGAAATATTTCTAGCAACAGCTCTACCTAGTAAACTCCCTGCCGTTCCTACCCCAGGTCCAAATAATCCTATAACAGCACCTTTGAAAGCAGCACCTATAACTTGTCCTACGGTCACTCTTTCTCCACGAGCAAGAGAATCAACTACACTAAATGCAACTTCAGAACCAGCTCCGATTAATGGTAAAAGCACAACTGCCGGGATTTCTCCTGAAGGATCGATATAGTTAACCGGACTATTAAACGTATACCGATACAGGTTAGTATCTCCCCCTGCCAAACCAATCGGATCGGGGGAAGTAAAACGCCCTAAAAGGCTGTCGTAATACCTCGCCCGCATAAAATCGAGTCCGTTGGGTTCTTCCGTCACCCCAAACTCGCCTACAAACTCAAACGGGTTCGCAATCACCTCCGTTTTTTGTACTTCTTGACCAAAAGGTGCATAGGCGTACTGATTAAGAGTTTGACCTTCTGAATCAGTTAGGCTGACGGTAGACCCAAGATCGTTAAAGTCATAGAAAGCAGTAGCGTTACTTTCATCAGTACGGCTTTCCAAACCCAAACCGTGAGCGTAGTTGGCAACTAAATTACCTTCCTCATCGTATTCTCCAACAACGTCCCCCAAACCAAAGGGATCGATGAGGTATTCAGTGCGATCGCCATCATAAATTGTGGCAATTCGGTTTCCGAGCGCATCGTATTCATACTCGGTTTCTACCCCATTCGGTTCGACTACTTTAACCAGAAGATTTTCGCTATTGTATTCGTAAGTCGTAACCTCGTTGCCTTCGGTTTTAGAAATTAAATTGCCGTCGGCATCATAATCGTAAACTACATCTCCCGCAGTTTCGTATTGGTTGAGATTGTTAGTATTGTATTCTGTCGTTTCGCCATTATTTACAGTTTGAATGCGGTTGCCCGCAGCATCGTAAGTATAGCTCAGGTTTTGGTCAGGAATTTCGGGATTGGTCGAGTCAAATACTGCCCCAGTCAACTGACTAGTAGCATCATAAGTGTAAGTCCAATCCCCATCGAGAGTGCTGACTCCTACCTGCCGTCCTAATTTGTCGTAACTGTAGTCAAAGCGAGAGTTAATCGATTCATCCGGCGCGTAGTTGACCAAACTAGTTAATTGACTAGCAGGGTCATAGGCATAAGTCGTATAAGTGCCATTTCCTTTGTCTTCTCTGACTAAGCGACCAACATCGTCGTAAGTATAGCTAACTATTAGATTATCTTCTCCATCGGTCAAACTAGCCAATCGACCGGCATCATCGTAAGTGTAGTTAACTGTATTGCCATTATTATCACTAATGCTAGTGCGGCGGCTGCCAGCATCGTAAGTGTAGGTTAAACAGCGTCCATTGGCATCGGTAATTTGAGTCAGGCGATCGCTGTCATCGTATTCAAAAGTAGTAGTACCGCTATTACTATCAATGGCTGAAGTTAAATTGCCTCTGCTGTCGTAGGTATATTCCAGAAGCGTCCCGTCGGCATTTTCCTGTTGCAGAAGTTGACCTCGTGGGTTATATCTATAGGTAATCTCTTCACCGCGACGATTGAGCGAGCAAACGACATTTCCTTTTTCGTCGTAGCTAAAACTTTCGCTGCTGCCGTCAGCATACTCAATCTGTACCAAGTTACCCAATTCGTCGTAATCGTAAGAGATAGCATTGCCGCGAGGATCGGTAACGCTCTCTAATAGCTCAAAATTGGGTTCGTAGGTAAACTCCGTTCTTTGTCCTAAAGCATTAATCTGACTGAGAAGATTGCCTTGGTCATCGTAAGTAGAAGTGAGAGTGCTATTATCGGGAGCAGTTATTCTGATTGGATTGCCCAATGTATCGTAACTAACGCTGAAAGTGCGACCTAAAGCATCTTGTATTTGGCTCACTTGACCGCGAGAGTTTAGGGAGATTTCTGTAGTTGCCCCGCTAGCATTAGTAATTGTTACACCGCCGTTATCGTCGTAGCTATAGGTAATGCTTTCCGCGCCTGCGTTAAAACTTTCTTCGATTAACCGACCGCGTTCGTCATATTCAAAAGTCGCTTGCGTACCGTTACTATTGGTAACAGAGGTGAGCGCAAAATTGTCATCGTAGGTGAAGCTAATCTCATTTCCAGGAGTAGTAACGCTGAGTAACAGTTCTCCTGTTTCATCATAGCTGTAGCTATTAGTACGCCCTGTAGAGTCGGTAACGCTGGTAATGCGATCGCCGCTATAGGTAAAGGTGAGATTCTCTCCATTATCGAAAAGTAAGCTACTTAACTGACCATTGCTATACTCGGCACTAATTCGATTACCATTAGGATCTTCGATGTAATCCAGACTACCATTCTGACGAAAGACGGTTACAATTCCATTCTGTTCTTCTAAGCGATAACTTTCACCTTCAAGGGTGAGAGTACCATAGTCACCAGTTGCAGGTGAATAACTACCGTCTTCCTGTAGGGTGAAAAATCTCAGCGTTCCAGCAACTTCGATAGAAACATTGCCGTCTTCATCGGCGATCGCCTCAAGATCGCCAATAAAAAAGCGACCGCGACCGAAAGAACCCAAGCTGTAACGTTGAGCCAAAGCCTGATAGTCGCTAGCTTGTTGAAACTCAAACCCTACTAAGCGATTGGCATCGGCAACATATTCTCCCAACTCGGAAAGATAATTAGCGTTATCGACCAAAACCTCTTGATAGTCACCTGCCGTAGTGCCAATAGAAGCAGTGAAGTTGTCGTAGATAACATTCCAGGCTTCGTCGGTTAAGTAATTGGGTTTTAAATCTTCCCGAAACTCTTCCCAGTTAATCGTTTCATCGGGATCGATCCTGCTAACGGTAAAATTGAGCGCCTCATCATTTGTACCGTCGGGCATAAACTCTACGGTAAAGCTACTTCTCGCCCCAGGAGCTAATACTCCAGCTTGACCCTCGTAATCGATCGCTAGGAATTGAATCTGACTTTCGGTAAATTCTTCCTGGTCATTGGGACGCAACAACGCTCCCGTTGCTTCTAAATTTAATAGAGGGGCGATCGCTTCAGTATCGCCAGTATTGCGATAGTTTACGGTAACTTCGTCCGTACCATCGGCAATAATGCTGCTAGGAGAGGAAATAGATATTTCAATCGAACCGACCGTACCGATGATTGCCCTTGGTGTGTCGGGTGTGACTGGCGTAGTGGGCATATTTGGCGTATCGGAACCAGGATCTTCTTCACCTGGTACAAGAGGGTTTTCTACTGTGCTTGGAACAGCGTTACCTAATGTTCTTGCCATATTTGCCTCCACAAACGGGTTATTTATGGTTTATCTTTTCGTCCATTGCAACAGCCATCAGGCTTCTTCAACAAGTGTGTGGAGATATACGCTTATTGGGAACTGTTGGTGGCGATACAATACATGCTCATTGGGAGCGGATAAACCTGGAGCTATGCGCTTCATTAATCCTCTCCAAAACAGGACAAACCTTCACCAGTTACTGGTTAAGCCAACAGGTTTTTGGGTAAGGGTCGTCAAAAGGCGCGGTTTTTCTCGCTGGATATTGAGATAGGTGGTGGCTACGGGCACATAAGTTTGGAGTAGCGATCGCTCCTCAATAACAGCACCGGGAATGGAACAAACAAAACCGCACCTGCCGTATCATCGTTGGCCTCTACTTCTATAGATAAAAGCCAAACATTGTCGAAGAAATGGTGACGGATACAAATGTAGCCATTACAACAGAACATATTCATACTAGGTTGCAGTCAAAGATAGTACTTCCCTCACCCCCCTCTCCCAATTTGGGAGAGGGGAGGGGGAGAGGGCACGAATTGCTATATCTGAACACAACTTGGTATCACTCAGCCAAAGAAGTTCTCATTAAAAGGCAAGATACCCTTAAGAAAAGACTAGGCGACGCGCAGAACCATCATCGTTAAATTCTTGCTCTCCTTTTCCCATCACCTCAACAATTACTCTGCGCTGGGGTGGAGTCCACTGTCCTTGTCTTGCTTGGATGTCAGCTACCACCTGCGTGCCTTCTAAATACACCCGATAGGTTGTTGTTGACCAAGCACCTTGGCGATATTCAAAGGTATGTCCGTCGTCTTCGTATAATGTCCACTCGCCTGTACCAGGGGCTACTCTTAACCTAAGTTCATTCATTGGTAACTCGCCTACATACTGCATTACCGGGCCGAGGGGAATAACCGACCCAGCACGAATGTACATAGGCATTGTTTCTATGGGTGCATGGGCGAGGATATGCGTCGAACCTTCGTAACGCTCTCCAGTCCACCAATCATACCAAGTTCCTTCTGGTAGATAAACTATGCGGTTCTCTACCCCTGGTCGGTAGACGGGCGCAGCCATCAAGGATGAACCTAAAAGTACCTGATCGTACAGTTCATGGGTTTTTGAGTCATTGGGATAGTGATAAAATAGGGGTCGCAGAATTGGTGCGCCTGTAGTCGTCGCTTCCCAGAACAGCGTATATATGTAAGGTAGCAATCGGTAACGCAGTTCGATGTATTGACGGCAGATTTCTTCTACTTGCGGGCCAAATTCCCAAGGTTCATGGCGCTTGGTGTTAATCATTGAGTGGGCACGCATAAAAGGATACAGCATTCCTGCTTGCATCCAGCGGGCAAACAATTCTGGTGTGGCATCGCTAGCAAATCCCCCTATATCTGCACCTACAAATGCTACACCAGACAAACCTAAATTACAGAGCATGGGTAGGGACATTTCTAGGTATTCCCACAGTGAGTGGTTATCCCCCGTCCACACCGCTGACCACCGCTGCACGCCTGCGTAACCAGACCGAGTCAGTACAAAAGAACGCGATCGCTCTCTTAGCTTTTCTAGTCCTTCCCTAGAGGCGCGCGCCATCATCATGCCATAAAGATTGTGGGTTTCGGCGTAGGTTGTGCGCTCATCTCCAGGGCCGCTGGGTGCATCCGTCGGGAAGAAAATTTTTTGCCCTCCCTCATCTCCAAACGGGCGATCGTTCATTGCTGGCTCATTCATGTCATTCCAAATACCAGCAACGCCCATATCGGTAAGGTTGTGTTGCAAATCTCCCCACCACTGGCGCACATCCGGACGGAGGAAATCAGCAAAGACTGCCCGACCAGGCCAAACATAGCCGTGAAAAACTTTGCCGTTTGCCTTGCGAATAAAGTAGTCTTTTTCTAGCCCTTCATCATAAACACTGTAATCTGATTGCGGCTCAAATTTCACCCCCGGATCGACAATGGTGACAACCTTGAAACCATCTGCTGCCAAGTCACCGAGTAATTTTTGCGGATCTGGAAACCGCCTCGGGTTCCATGTAAACACCCGGTAGCCGAACATATAATCAACATCTAAGTGGATGACATCGCAGGGAATGCGGCGCTGACGCAGTTGGTGTACCAATTGCCGCACTTCTGTTTCCGAGTCGTAACTCCAGCGGCATTGATGATAACCCAGTGCCCATTGGGGAGGTAGTGACATTCGCCCCGTCAATTGCGTGTAAGTACGGACTATTTCTGCGGGTTCGGGACTGTAGATGATGTAATAATCTAGTTCGACCCCAAGGGTTTCTAACCGGAGAGTATCTGTTTCGTCTGCACCCACATCAAATCGACTCCAGAAAGTGGTGTTAAAAAATAAACCATAGCCAACCTGCGGACGCAATGCCATAAAAAATGGAATTGCTTGGTACATTGCATCCGTCAGCATGGTGTAATCTAGGCAATCTGTAGTCCAATGGGTCAGACGCTTACCCTTTTGGTTGAGCAATCCCGCCCGTTCTCCAAAGCCGTAATACTTTTCCTCGGCTTCGATGCGCTTCCAGCAAGCTACTTGGTTTTTACCTTCTCCCATTTGCCGCCAACCTATCCCCAAACCTGTATCTTGGGCAAAAGGACGACCTGCTTTGTCAAAAAACTGGACTCGGCAAGGATAGCGCTGGACACACACCCGGATTTTCTCCGTTTCAATGGTGATTTCTTTGTCTGTCTCCTGTACGTCGAAAGATACAACAGCCCACTCTTCATCTGCTAGTGTCACAGCCCAAGAACGCCTTGATCTAAATTCTCCTGTAGGCGAAAAACGTACGCGGATGAGGTTGGGAGCAAGAACACTCAGAGAAAGGCGAGAAACACCGCAGTCAAAATTTATTCCTCGCTGATGGCGTTGGATATTCTCTACAGATGCGATCGCATTCCACGCTGGTTCGCGAATAGGTAATTCTCCGGCAAATTCTGGCATATCTAATATATTTGACGCTAATTCAGTTTGAATTCAATACAGGGAAACCTAGTTGTTAGCCCTAAGCACGGCTTAAATAACCTAATTACAACTCGCTAAATTTTTCATCATCCACGGGAAGTATAAGTATGTACCTTATTAAAGGTGTCTTAAGTGCGCCATAAAGGAAACAAAAGGCGTTTTTTCATCCCTTTAACCTTGCCCCTTTAACGCCAGTTGCTACAATGCTTTTTTCTTGGTGTCTTTGTGTCTTTGTGGTGAAAAAAGAATTATTGAAACACCAAGACACTAAGACACTAAGAGGAAAGAAATCTAATACCCATCCTCAAGAACATCCTCAAGCAAAGGAGCAAGTTCTTGATTTAACCGACCCGATCGCACAAATTCCGCGTAAGTATCTGCCTCTACTGCTAATAATTCCATTCGCAACTGTTCGGCTGTGAAGCTTCGCAGATTGGGGTAATCATCCTGTAATTTATCAATTTGTTCTTCTAAGCGCTTGAGTTCGCCTTTAATTAAAGCCTCCTGATAGCGGTAAAACTCTGGATCAAGTCCTGGGCGTTTTTCTACTTGTCCGAGGTATGTTAAAACACGTTTGAGGGCAGTCTGGCGGGCAACGAGTTCTAAATATTCTTGTCGCAGAGGCTGATCGCCAAGAAGTCTGAGTTTTTCTAGTAAAGGTTTAGTAGTCAATCCCTGCACTAAAAGAGTAAATAAAACTACTCCAAATACAGTGTTGATCAGGTCTTCTCGTTCGGTAAGAATATTTGGTACGCTCAGTGCTAGGGCGATGGAGACAGACCCCCGCAGACCTCCCCACCAAAGTATAGTTTGTTCTGGTAAGGGGATATTGGAGTTGGCAAGGCGATTGCTGAGAAATCCCAAACCGTAAACAGCGATCGCCCTTGCTAAAACCATCCCCGCGATCGTGACAGCGATGATATTCAGATTTTCAGCCAAGTCAACAAATCTAACTTGGTCACCAATCAACAGAAAAACAATAGAATTAACAAAAAATGCCAAAAATTCCCAAAATTCACTGACAATCACCCGTGTTCGCGGATTCATGCCAATTCGGGAACCAAAGTTACCTAAAATCAAGCCAGTGGTGACAACTGCAATCACCCCAGATCCACCAAGTTCTTCTGCAATGATGTAAGTTCCGTAAGCAGAGACGAGAGTTAAAGACTGTTCCACGAGTGGCAAATCGAATCTTTGGGTCAAATAGGAAATACCAAACCCAATCAAACCACCAACAGCTATACCAATACCAACAACACTAAATAGTTGAACCACCAAAGGCTGGAATTCTAGTTGTACTGTTCCTAAAGGCAGTGCAACTAGAAAGCCGAAGGCAACAACTGCCATGCCATCATTAAACAGGCTTTCGCCTTCCATCAAGGTTGTGAGGCGTTTATCTACTCCCAGTTCTCGAAACAAAGCTGTCACAGAAACAGGATCGGTAGCAGATAAACTAGCTCCTACTAGCAGCGCTGTTGTTAGCGGTAGTCTTGACAAGAGATTTAAACCCAGCGCTATACCTGCTATAGAAATCAGTACTCCCACAACTGCATACAGACAGATAGGGATTAAATCCCGCTTTAAGTCAGACCACTTCAAATTCCAAGCAGCTTCAAACAATAAAGGCGGGAGGAAAATCGCCAAAATTAATTCCGGAGAAAGATTAACTAACCGCACATCTACCAGCGCTAATCCCAATCCAGCAATCACTAAAAGTAAGGTATATGGGATTTGGCGAAACCAGCTAAAGACTTGCGGTAAAGTCGCCACACTCAAGGAGACCGAGAGTACCAGAAGAAATTGTTTTAAGTTTTGTTCTATTCCAACTTCGCCTAGGGCAGATTCTATTGCCATGACAGTATTTCAGTTCAGGTTAAAAATTGTCTCCTCACCTTACACAATCATCTCTTGAATGGGGAACCCTCCACAGGGGTTATGAGTGCTGTCTTTTGCCTCCTTCCTTCAGACTTGTGTTACGAGTCGGGAAAATTGCTGTATCATCTTATGCGACGGAAAAATTATCGATACTTATCATATAGCTAAACATTTTGGCAATAGTGATGTTAGAGTAACAGCATTTTTCAGAGGTATGGACGGCTATCCACTCAATTAGAACAGAGGACGTGTGAGATATGAAAAAGTTTGGATTGCTGAGATGGTTTCCTCATCCCTATTCATGGCTAAATGCCCTGATACTGTCTTTGCTGATGACTGTATTTGTAGCTACAATCAAGCGTAATAACAACTTGTGGCTCAATCTGGCTCAATGGTCAGACAAACCAGAATCAGTTACCATTTGGGTAATATTCTTACTCTTATTACCCATACCAGCGATCGCTTTTCTGCATCACTTTTTCCTCAGTTTTTTTATTTCAGCAATTCCAGGAGAAAAGACAAGCAAAGTGAGAGGATTTTTCCCTGGACTAATCAGTTGGAGAGAAAGCTTGTATGGCTGGCTAGTACTTATTCTATCTACACTGACAGCAATTTTAGTTTGTACTCCTCTTTTACCTTTATTCCAGCTTAACTATACCCAAATAATTTATGAATCCGGTCAAAACTACAGCAAGATCAAACCAATCTTTGCGATTGTCTGGCTGATTAGTGCCGCTATCTTTTATCAAATTGAGTATTCATTTAAATGTCGTCTAGTTTTTGGTAGTAGCGATAGTGTTGAATCTGATGAATCTGAAAGTACAAACATGCCTATAGCTAGTTATGTTCCCAATGTAACACCGCAGCCAGAAGTTGTTTTAACTGAAATACAAAAAACCAAAGCAGCACCTCAGAAGAAATCAAATTTTCTTAGTTTTACTAACAACTATCGTAAAATTCCCAAACGAGTATTTACATTTATTCTCATCCCCTTAGTAGCTCTATGGTTATACTCATTTGCTAAGTTGCCAGAAGTCAAACAAACTATATCGGCAAACATATCTGCTGAGACAGTAACACTCTCTTCTAGTAAAACTGTACCTGTAGATAAAAAATATAATCAAGCGATTAACAAAGCTAGACGTGCAGCGAAACTAGCAAAACTAGCACAATCTGAAAGTGAGTGGAAGGTAGTTGCTAATAGCTGGGAAGAAGCGATCGCCCTCATGAAAGCTGTACCGAACACTAGCGCTAATTATGGTATGGCTCAGGAAAAAATTAGACAGTATCAAATTCATAAGGAATTTGCACAGCAAAGTGCCACAGCTAGGAATTAAAGCATTTACAAAATTTAAATAATTTATGTAATGTTTAGGTTTAAACGTAATTTGACATGAACTAAAATAAGCTAGTTTATTTAAGATTTTTTCGCCTAAAATTTTGGTATAAACACTGAGGAACGAGTTGTAAAAATTAGGTTATCTTTGATGCAATAGTTATGTTTTCAGCTCTTCACTTCTAGTGTTTATGACACAGGCGAATATTTTGGAACTGGCAAAGCAAGGAGATGTCAAGGCGATCGCATCTCTAATGAACAGCCAATTGCAACTGAAAAACGTCACAGTGAAAGTTACTCTCAAAAATGGCTGTTTACGGGTGATATTGGAATCCACTCAAGTACCGGATCAACAGAACCTAGTTAAATATGTGCGTCAAGAAATCATGGGCTTGAGGTCTGAAACTATCAAAAAGGTAAAAGTTGACGGTTTTCAACAAGGTAAGAATTTTGCGGTTTGGAGTCAAGAATTAAATTTAGAATTACAGCAAGCACTCACTGCTTCACTGAACAAGCAATCATCAAATATCGAAATTAAAAAATTTATATTTAAACAACAAATTTTATCTTTTGCTAAAAAGCTAACTGGAAAGCAATATATTGCGATCGCTATAGTATTAATTGGTATTTATATAGTAGGGAAGAATCAAATATTTCAACGACAAGGATGTATTATTCAAAGTTATTTACAAGGTAAAAGTACTGAAGGTTGTAAATAATTTGAATTATTTTAGGGTGTACTATATCCGAGCTATGCACTTTCAAAAGAGCATCAAGCGTCTTATCATCATCGGAAGAATAATATATTTTTTAAACGCAGAGGAGTGCAGAAGATTCCGCAGAGGCTCGCAGAGTTTTACGATCGGAAAATTTAGTTTAGAAAAACAGTTTTCTCTGTCTGTATATCCTTCGTTACAATAAAACACAGACAAGCAGTTTCGCCACGGAAGCCAAACCATGACAGGAAGAACGACGCGGCGCAATTTCTTAATTACCAGCGCTGCTGTAGCTGGCGGCATTGTGGGAAGTACAGCGTTGCAACAAGGTAACACAAACCCTGCGACACCAGCGACTATGCCAGAACGAGTGTTGGGACGCACGGAGGTAAAAGTCCCTATCTTTGGGTTGGGGGGAGCAGGTCAAACGCCGCTATCTTGGAATGGAAAAGAACGAGATGCTGTGGCAATTATTGAACGAGCTTTGCAACTTGGCATCCGTTATTTTGATACTGCTGCGAGTTACGGGCCTAGTGAAGATTATTTGGGAAAAGTATTGCCACGCGATCGCACTAAGTTATTTTTAGCCAGTAAGACAGATGAAAGAAGCCGGGATGGTGCGTGGCGAGAATTAGAAAGAAGTCTCAAACGTCTGAACACAGACTATCTTGACTTGTGGCAGTTACATCACGTTTCTTTCCGTGAAGAACTGGATACTATCTTTAGTGCATCCGGAGCAATTAAAGCTTTGGAAGAGGCAATGCAACAAAAACTAGTCCGATTTATTGGTATTACTGGACACCACGATCCAGCAGTAATTGCCGAAGGTTTGCGTCGCTATCCCTTTCACACAACCCTCATACCCGTAAATGCCGCAGATAAGCATCATCCACGTCCGTTTATGCCTGTAGTTTTACCAGTAGCACGAGAAAAAAATGTCGGCGTAATCGCGATGAAAGTACCCGCCTACGGTCGCTTATTCAAAGCAGGTGGATTGGCAGGTATGCAGCAAGCTTTGGGATACAGCCTTTCTCAGCCAGGAGTTCATTGCTGTGCGATTGCGGCTGAAAGCGTCAAGCAACTAGAAGAAAATGTCAAGATAGCACAGGCTTATCAAGAACTTTCTCCAGGCGAATTAGCAAGTATTGAAAAGCGCACTGCGAGAATTTGGGAGGAAAGCACCTTCTTCCGCGCATGGACTTAAAAATTCGGCAGCATTTGCAAAATTTCTTTAGCAGCGCGATCGCACACTCCTACTTCTCCTATACACCGTCGCATTTCTTGATAATCTGCCTGTATTTGCTGTTTGCGTTCCTGGTTCAGCAAAGATTCTACTGCTGCTTGAACAATATTCTCTGGAGTTGCTGTTTCTTGAATAAACTCCGGCACAATCCCTTTCATCACCATCAGGTTAACTGGCGAGGCAAAAGGAAAAGTTATTTTCAGGATATTGCGGCCAATCCAGTAAGTGAAGGGGTTAAGGCGATAAATCACCACCTGCGGCACGTTTAACAAAGCAAGTTCTAAATTCACAGTGCCGCACTTAGTAATTGCTAAATCAGCGGCAGCAAGCACTTCCTGTTGTTGTCCCGATACTACAGTGGCTCGTAAACCGTACCGTTGTATCTGTTTTTCTATTTTATCTCGATAAATTTCCAGAGACAGGGGAATCCAAAAATGCAACTGTGGCAGTTTGTTTTGTATTTCCTGTGCTGCTTGGAACATCACTGGCAAGAGATATTTAAGTTCTTGGTGACGGGAGGCAGGTAGAAGCGCTACGGCGATCGCATCATCCACAATTCCCAACTTGGCACGCGCCGCTTCTCGACTAGGAAAGTTTTCTATCCTGTCTACCAATGGATGTCCTACCCAAGTCACATTTGCACCGTTGTCTTGAAAATAACGCGCTTCCTGCGGGAAAATCGCTAACATTTTATCGCTAAAACCAACAATCCGGGCTGTGTCACGAGGTGCGATCGGACAAACCCAAAGTTGAGGTGCAATGTAATATACTACTGGCACTTGCGGCAGTTGGCGGCGAATGTAATTACCTATGCCCAGATTTGGCCCCATGTAGTCAATCAATACAACCAAATCAGGAGGATTTTGCTTGAGATAAGCGATCGCCTGCCGCTGAATTTGCAGAGTCGGTAACACAAAAGGCAGAGATTCCAAAAGACCAAAAGAGCCAATTTTACTAGTATTACCTAATAGAATGGCTCCTGCTGCTGCCATTTTTTCGCCACCCAATGCCACAACTTCTAATTCCAGTCCAGCAGCAAGGGCTTGCCGTTGCAAAGCGGCAACCAATAACGACCCTTGTAAATCGCCAGACACTTCACCAGTACTGATAAATATTCGCATTTTGGAATGAGGGATTGGGGATTGGGAATTGGGGAACTCGGGGCCCCCACGACCGCTCTTAGTAGGGATTAGGGGCAATGGGGATTGGGGATTGGGGATTGGTGATTGGTGATTGGTGATTGGTTTTCTTACCGATGCCCATTGCCCCTTGCCCTATGCCCCAGTCCCCAGTCCCTAGTCCCTAATCCCTTATTGTCAAGATTCATCATCCTTACTAGCTGCTTTCCCTTTTCCAGGAATTAAGCCACGTCTTCCCGGCATTTGAGAAAGTAGGAGGAAGCGACGCAGATGCTGTAAATGTTCCGTATCTCCCAAAAGTTCTAGTTGTTCCAAGGCATCCTTGAAAATTAAGTCAGAACGATAGAGAATACGGAAAGCTTTTTTCAAGGTTTGTAAGTCAGTAGCTGAAAAACCAGCGCGTTTGAGTCCGATAAGATTAAGTGTTCGTATCCGTGCTGGATTTCCTTCTACCGTCATATAAGGCGGTACATCCCGGTCAATACGTGCCATACCCCCTATCATTGAGTGCTTACCTATATGCACGAATTGATGAACACCCAAAACCCCACTTAGTCTGGCACGGGATTCGATGTGAACATGACCCGCCAGTGCTACTGAGTTGGCAATCACTACTGAGTCTTCAATTACACAGTTATGCCCCACATGGACATAAGCCATCAGTAGGTTGCTATTGCCGATGCGAGTCTCTCCACCTGTACCAGTAGCTCGATTAATTGTAACGTATTCTCTAATTAAGTTATCATCGCCAATCTTAACCCAGCTCAATTCGCCAGCATATTTTAAATCTTGGGGTTCCAAGCCAATAGCGGCTCCTGTAAAAATCTGATTTCGTGCCCCAATTTCTACAGGTCCATCTAGCACTGCATGAGCGCCAATTACGGTTTCGGGACCGACTTTCACATGCCCTCCAATCACAGCATAGGCACCGACTTGTACTGTCGGGTGCAGCTCCGCGTTAGGATGAATTACAGCAGTTGGATGAATAAGCGTCTTCAAGGATGCATCTCCAGAACAGTAAGCGTGCTGAGTCTTGTAGAGACGCGCCGTGGCGCATCTGAATTCTGTAGCCGAAAGTATCGGGTAAGCTACTTTGGTGTGAGGGCGGCAAAAATCTAGAAATCAGACTATACAGTTATGGCTTGTTGCTGTTACAGATATCCTGGAACAGGATTTAGTGAAGGCACGTCACGGCCGTGCCTCTACTACTAGAGTAAATTTTTAGTTTACAAGGGAAAACATTAGTTCGCCTTCAGCAGCGAGCTGACCGTCAACTTCGGCACGAGCTTGCATTTTACCGAAACGACGTTGTTTCACCCATAACAGTTCCACTGTCATCACTAGTTGATCTCCGGGAACAACTTGGCGACGAAAGCGGACTTTATCTATACCAGCAAATAGGAAGAGTCCACCTTCCAATTCTGCCGCTTGTGTCATCACGACACCACCAACTTGTGCCATTGCTTCTACAATCAGCACACCTGGCATAATCGGACGTCCTGGAAAATGTCCTTGAAAATGGGGTTCGTTAATCGTGACATTTTTGATGCCAACAGCTCGTTTCCCAGGTACGTAGTCAATAATCCGGTCTACTAGTGCGAAGGGGTAGCGGTGCGGTAGAAGTTTCTGAATTTCTTCTATTGTGAAAATGGTTTTTGTTTCAGATGGAGTCGTAGTGGAATAATCTAATTGCTCCTGAGTTGTTGCTGGTGTGGGACTATCGGTAGAATTTAGTTCGGTGACAGTTGACATTGGTGGTGTTGTTGATTTTATATTTTGGTTTGACTTGCAGGAGACTAAATAGTTTAGTATTAGAGATTGTTTAGTAGTGGTTTGTAAAAATACCACTAACCACTAACTACTATCCAAATAACTACTTACCACTCCCCGGTCGCAAATCCCAAATTTTTTGCGCCAGTTGAACGTGTAAATTGTGGCTGGCTTTATAAGCCAAGAAGTGAGCGCAGGGGAAAGTCCCCAAT
The DNA here is from genome assembly GCF_000517105.1 of Fischerella sp. PCC 9605. Lineage (GTDB taxonomy): Bacteria > Cyanobacteriota > Cyanobacteriia > Cyanobacteriales > Nostocaceae > PCC9605. The sequence continues at coordinate 387,585 of NZ_KI912149.1, forward strand.
AAACTTAAGTCTCCTACTAGATCCAAAATTTTATGACGTACTGGCTCATTTGCAAATCTTAATGGTGGATTTAGCCAGCCATCAGGCCCGCATACGAGAGCATTTTCTAAGCTTCCACCTTTGATTAACCCGGATTTTTGTAGGTATTCAATTTGATGTAACAAACCAAAGGTACGGGCGGGGGCAATTTCTGCTGCAAAGCTCGCATCAGTATTCCCTAGGTCGGTAGGCGGAGACCAACTGTGCCATTGGTTACTAATAGCAGGTAGCTCGAAATCAATGCCATAGGTAAAGCGGGTTGCTGGTGCAGGTAGGGCGCAAACAAAAGCATCCTCCTGACGCACCCATATTGGCTCATTTATGGGCTGAGGCGCATTTTCTATGGTTAGGGTTTGTGAGACTAAACCCACTTGAGCTATGCTTTCTGTCCACACTTTTGCTGAACCGTCCAAAAGCGGTACTTCTGGGCCGTCGATTTCAATCCGGACGTTATCTACACCCATACCTGCTAGGGCTGCTAACAAATGCTCCACAGTTCGGACACTTGCCTCTGTTTTCCCTAACTGAGTAGAGAGAACAGTCTGACTAACCGCCGTTACTTGTGCTGGAATTATCGGAGTGTTGGGTAAATCTACTCGTACAAAGTAACGTCCACTGCCTGCTTCTGCTGGTAGTATCCGCACCTGAGTACTTGCACCGCTATGCAATCCCACTCCTGTTTGGCTAATTTCAGTTGCGAGAGTTTGTTGCTGCATATAGTCCTTTGTCATTTGTCATTTGTGAGCCAGCGCGCTCCAAAGGGGGTTTCCCCCATGTAGACGCCCGCAGGGCGGCTTCTCGCAGAGTACCCGTAAGGGTCATTTGTCCTTTGTCATTTGTCATTTGCCAAAAGCTAATGACCAATGACCAATGACTAATGACTACTTAAAATCTTTCGCCAATACCAAAATTAATACGGCTGTCTCCTTCATCGTTGAAACCGTAGTCAATGCGGATAGGACCTAATGGGGACTGTACTCGCACACCGAGACCGTAGCCGTAGCCACTACCGTTTTTATCCAACAAATCACCTGCCTTGGTTTCTGTTCCGAGGTCAGTAGCAGCATCAAAAAATAGTGCGCCGCTGACTACAGAGAAAACAGGAAAGCGATACTCTACTGAAGCTTGCAAGAAACTGCTGCTACTGGCTAATGCACCTTCTTCGTAGCCCCGGACGGAGTTGCTACCACCTAGAGTAAACGCTTCGTAGGAAGGCACGTCACCAAGTATGGTTCCACCTTGGATGTTAAAAGCAAGGGTTTGCGGTCCTTCATTAAAGTTGGTGAATTTTACAGGAATGTAGTAGCTATAGCTACCCCGAATCTTGCTCATCAAAATGTTCCCTAGTCCTACAGGTACGGACTGGTCTAATCCTAGGCGGAAGAAAGAACCACTGGTTGGTTGCAAAGCATTGTTGCGTTTGTCACGTACTGCGGCTAGTTGTAATGTCAGCAAGTCATCTTGACCAGTTCCAGATTCGGTCAGGTCGATTATTTCTGTAGGTTGATCGTTCTCGAATATTGTTGCTTGCTTTCTAATGTCACCATCAGAATCACGAGTGGAAACTCGTTGATATCTTACACCGGCTGAAGCTGTCCATTCTGCACGCTCATAAGGATTTTTGGACAAAGGACGGCTAAAGTTGATGCCACCACCTAGACGTAAAATACGGGGGGTATCGCCATCGTCCTCACCTTCTTTAAAGGTTTCGATGTTATCATCTTCCCCTTCATAAATCAAAGAAATCGAACGACTACGGAAAAGATTTGCTGTGTAGGAAGTTCGGTAAGGGTCTCCAGCTATCCAAGGATCGGTAAACCGAACATCAAACAGCAATTCCCGTTGACCTACCTCTAACTCGGCACCCAGTTTTTGGTTTCTTCCGTTCAGGTTTTGCTCTTGATAGCTGATAGTGCCAAACAGTCCACTAGCAGAACTAATACCCGCCCCTGCTGCAATAGAACCGCTACTACGCTCAACAACATTGACAACCACATTCACTTGCCTAGGGTCAGTACCGGGGTCAAGAGAAACATTTACGTCCTCAAATAGTCCCAGTCCGTATACCCGCTGCAAGTCTCTTTGCACAATGTTGCGGTTGAATACCTGTTTGGGCTTTAATTGCAGTTCTCGTGTAATGATATATGGTTGCGTCCTTCCCCTGATTGGTCGTCCTTCTTTGTCAGTCTCCTGACCTTCTTTAGTGCGATATCTGACGTTAATATCTTCCACTACCCCCTCCGCTACACTCAGGGTGACGACTCCGTTTTCAGATACCTGCGGCGCTCCAACTACCTGCGCTAAAACGTAACCTTGGTCTTGATACCATTTGAGTAACTGTTGAATACTTTGTTGCAACTCCCGCAAGTTAAGGATTCTACCGTACTGGTTCTTAAAAATTTGATTTGGAACATTTGGAGGTAATACCGAGGGAACGCCGGTATTAGGATTGGCGTCAATTCTTACCTGATTCAGAACTGGGTTAAGCTGAACTAAGAAAGTCACCCGTACCCCTAATGGTGTATCTTCTGGCACTGCCTGAACATTAGAGAAAAAGCCAGTGGTAAAGACGGCATTAATATCTTGTTGCAGTTGCGATCGCGTTGTCGTCCGCCCCGGCTGGGTACGAATTGCGGCGTAAACATCGTTTTCCAGTTGCGGTGGTAAAGGCTGTCCCTTCTCAGTTCTAATTAAAACTTCCGATACCAGCACACGAGGTTCAGCCTCTGCTGGTGGTTGTTGGTTGATGGTTGGTGGTTGTTGAGTTGGGGAAGGAGGTTGTTGGTTGGTGGTTGGTGGTTGTTGGTTGGTGGTTGGTGGTTGTTGAGTTGGGAAAGGAGGTTGTTGGTTGGTGGTTGGTGGTTGTTGAGTTGGAGAAGGCGGAGTATTTGTAGGGGAAGTTATGCCAGGACTTTGTGCAGTTGTTGGATTTGTCGAGGTTGGTGTTATGCTCTTTGGTGTTGTCTTTAATGCTGATGCACCTGGTTCAGTGACAACTTTTTGTTGTTGATTTGTTGCTGATGTTGCGACTGCTGTAGTTTGTTTTGGATTTTGAGCAGTTTGTATACTATTTGAGCGATCGGATGTCGGTATTATTACCCCCGATCTCGTTTCTGCTGTTGGAAATACAGCAACAACTTCATTTTGTTGGTCTGTCGCTGATGTTGTAACTGCTGTAGTTTGTTTTGAATTTTGAGCAGTTTGTGTACTGTTTGAGCGATCGAATGTCGGTATGATTACCCCTGAGGTCGTTTCTGTAGTTGGGAATCCAGCAACAACTTCCTGTTCTTGATTTGTTACTGGTGTTAAAACTTCTGCTGTTTTTTTGGAATTATTCGCAGTTTGTGCATTTGCATGGATCGAACAGCTTAATGGAGCAGCGATCGCCATCACTGTCATCACAACGGGGGATAAGCGCATTTTATTTTGATTGTTCTTCACTTACACACACCATGAAAAATAAAGTAAGCTTTCAGTCACAGGGTAAAAGTAAAAAATAATTTAGTGCTTTTGCCTTTCCAGTTAAGAAATAAATTTGCAAAAGCCTTTACTAAAGAGACTGGAGACTAGATGAGAATCATGAATAATGAATTCTGAAAATTTCATAATTCATAATTCATAATTCATAATTCATAATTCATTTAGTACTCTTTTCAAAACCTCCTGATAGGCGTCCTCTACATTCCCTAAGTCCCGGCGGAAGCGGTCTTTGTCTAGCACACGAAGATTAGGATCGTCCCCTGCACTGATATCCCATAAACGACAGGTATCTGGGCTAATTTCATCTGCTAATAACAACTGTTGTTGTGAATCCAAACCAAATTCTAGTTTGAAATCCACGAGGGTAATGTTGCACCTCTGAAAAAATTCCTTCAGAAAATCGTTGATTTTCAATGCTAGATGGGTAATACTGTCAACTTGTTCCGGAGTCGCTAGTTCCATCAATAGCAAGCGATCGCGTGTTAGCAGAGGATCTCCCAATTGGTCGTTTTTGTAATAAAACTCTACTAAAGGCATCTTTAGCACAGTTCCTAGTGGTAATCCTGTTTGTTGACAAAGACTGCCAGCAGCAATGTTCCTGACAACTACTTCCAATGGCAAAATTTTCACTGCCCTGATCCGCATTTGATTTGCAGCAGGATTGTCAATAAAGTGGGTTTTGATACCACGTGCTTCCAATTCTTGGAATAATTTACTGGAAATGCTGTTGTTTATTCTTCCTTTCTCTTGGATACTACCGCGTTTTTGAGCGTTAAATGCTGTTGCATCATCTTTAAAAACAGCCAGTAAGATTTCTGGGTCGTCTGTAGGGTAGATAATTTTGGCTTTGCCTTCGTATAGCTTGGTATGGACAGACATGGTAGGAGTTAAAGTTATGGGCTATTGCCAGCTTCTATGCTTCAGGCTTAACCATTTTATCTTTTGTCTTTAGCTATTAGTCATCAGTGAAGTAACTCAGTAAGACTGTTGACCACAGATAGATGCACAGGTAGTTCTGGATAACTACTATCAAGGTGTATTTTTTATTTTTCCTGCAACAGTAATTACTTGGAATTAAATAGAATAACAGATTTTAATGTATTTTTTTATACAAAAACTCACAATTTTAGATCAATTTAAATTACGATCAAAATTTAACTAAAGTGTTCAATGATAGGCAGTTAGCTGCCCAGAACCTAAATTATGATTTGCTATTTATTCAGTTTGAGATTAAAAACAAAAGGAGGTGAGAAGCAAACAGAGAAATGGTTAACAAAGACGATTTTCTTTATCCTCGGGGTCGCTACTACGGTCAGGTAAAACCAGAGAACTTATTGTTCAACGCTAATTTGCAGGAATTTGCACAAAAAGTCAGCTATATCTGCAACTTAGAGACATCTGGCAAAATCCCACCTCAAGAGGCTTACGAGCAAATCAAAGCTCTTTGGAAAAGTTTGAAACAATCGAAAAAAGAACTGAGAATTGGCGAAAACCCTTTCCGTATGGACGATGAAGACAAGCCAGAAGAATAATCAGTCAATAGTCATTGGTCATTGGTTAGTGGTTATTCGCCATTCCCTATTTCCGAACCTTTACGAGTAATACTTTTTGTCTAGTAATTTACTTGTTCATCATTGTCCAAACGCCATCCCAAGAGTTTGGCAGAGTTTGTTGAAGGTAAGTGCGGGCACGTTCTAAGTGGATATCGACGGCTTGATCCGCAGGCCGAATTTTTTTTGCCGTTTCAAAGCAGGCGATCGCCCGCTCAAAGTTACGGCTCAAATAGGCATCACGTCCGTCATGGTAATGGAACAAAAATTCTTGGGTAGTGGTGTCTAGGGATATAGTGCGATCGCTAATTAACTCGTAGATGTTTACCGCCTGATGTTTACCTTTGACGCGGATTTTGTCTAACTCGCGTACCCAGATGCGATCGCGGCATAAATTGTAAGTAAATTCACTTAATATAATATCACAACCATATTCTTTGGTCACTGCTTCCAAACGCGAACTTAAATTGACGCCATCGCCAATAACTGTGTAGTCCATGCGTTTGTGAGATCCAATATTGCCAGAGACTACTTCTCCCGAACTAATGCCAATACCAATATAAATTTTTGGTTGCTCTTGGATAACTCGCCGTCGGTTAAACTCTTCAAGGCGTTGCCGCATTTCTAATGCTGCTTGCACCGCCTTCCAAGCATGGTTTTCCATTAGCGGTAGTGGCGCGCCAAACACTGCCATTAAGGCATCGCCAATAAACTTATCGAGAGTGCCTTCGTGGTTAAATACAGCTTCTACCATCGTCTCAAAATACTGATTCAGCAGCGATACCACCTCAGCAGCACCGAGATTTTCTGTGAGAGTAGTGTAACCTCGAATGTCGGAGAACAAGATGGTTACTTCCTTACGTTCACCTACCATTAAGGCATCTTCCCCCAATGCCATTACTTGTTCGGCAACACGGGGAGTCAGGTAGCGGTACATCGTATTTTTCATCCGCTTTTCCTGACTTATGTCTTCTAAAACGACTAAACCGCCGCGTACACCACCTTCTGGGTTAGTCAAAGGGTTAACGGTAAGATTGATGCTGCGTTCGATTTTATGAACATTATCAGCACTCAATAACTTGAACTGGGGAGTGAGGGGTTGGTTCCAGGGGATAAAAATATCTGCTTGAGTGCGATCGCCTATTGCCAAAATGTAAGTTCCTGTATCCTGGGCAAATGTGTCATCTGCGGTATTTAAATATAATCCCACCGTCAAATTTTGCTCTGGTACATAATGTCTTGCTCCCGTTTTTAGACTATCTTGCAGTCGCATTTTTAAATTATCAATTGGTACAACCTCCCAGACAAGGCGACCAATTAAATTTTTTTCCCATAAATGTTTATTTTGTTTGGCATTTATATCCGTTAAAGAACAACCAAGCAATTCCAGTGCCGCATCATTTATAGTTACAATCCGACCGTCCATATCTGTAGAAAGTACGGCATCCGAAAGGCTTTGCAAAATGTCTTTTTGATACTGTTTTTCTAATAGTACATTTTCAAATAAACGGGCATTTTCTAAAGCAATTCCTGCTTGAATGTTAAAAGCCCGCATAAACTCTTCATCAGAAGTAGTAAAACAGCCTTGTTGTTTGTTAATTAACTGTGTCACACCAATCAATTCATTAGCAGAATTGAATACTGGCAAACACAGGATGTTACGAGTTACATACCCCGTCTTTTTATCTGTAGTGGGATCAAAACGGGGGTCTTTGTAGGCGTCAGGAATATTCAGCGCTTCACCAGTAGAAGCCACATAGCCAACAATCCCACGGTTAGCGGGAATGCGGATTTCCATCAATGTTTTGCCATCCGCAGCTGCTACTTTTGTCCAAAGTTCTCCCATTTCTTTACGATACAAAAATAGTGTGCTGCGGTCTGCTTGCATTAAAATCCGCGCTTGTTCCATGACTATTTGCAAAGTCGCTTCTAAATCAAGACTTTGCCCTAGTGTTTGAGTTGCCCGCAAAAGAGCAGTTGCACCCCTTTGATTACGGGCTGCCACGTAAAAAGATTGACAGCTTTCTAAGATAATACCGATAGCAGAGGCAAAGTTGCGAAATCGCTCTTCATCTTCACAATCAAAGGGAACATTTCCAGCTTTATTAGCCAGTTGTACTACTGCTACGACCTGGTTTTTACTACTTAAAACTGGCATACATAAAAGATTATCAATCTTGTAGCCCATTTGTTTTTCCAGATCTGAACTAAAAAGCGGGTGAGTAGAGGTTTCAGAGATATTGAGACATTGACCTGTGATGGCAACATGACCAGGAATGCCAACGGTAATGGGAATACGAATTTCTAAAGGTTTGTGAGTATTATCTTGAGGAATTTTTGTCCACAGTTGACCCTTGTCGTAGTCTACCAAGAAAATTGTAGTGTGTTCAGCTTGGAGAATTTGACCAATTTTGAGTGTAATCGCCTCTAGTACCTTCTCCAACATAGTTTCTAGGGCTTCATTGTTGATGAGTTCAATTGCCCGTAGAAATTGCTGGAATTCAGCAGTAATAAAGTCTAGTAAGCAAACAAATTCATTAACAGAAAGGTCTTTGACACGACGCAGTAAGGCGTGGGTACGATTAACTTGAGTAAGTTCAGTTAATGTAGCCAAGACGCTACCAGAATTTAGAAGTGTCATGATTTTATGTTAGGGGATCGGGGATTGGGTATCGGGGATTAGAGAGACAAGGAGGACAACGAAAGGGAAGGAGGACAAGGAAGCATTTTTTCTCCCTTGTCTCCCCCTTCTCCTAATCCTCAGTTCCCAGTCCCCAGTCCCCTTTAAGCTGCTTTCGGTAATTCAGAGTAGATGACCTTCTGATAATAATCTTGCAATTGGCGAGTGGCAGCTGCCCATCCCCAACGTTCTGCTTCTCGACGGGCATTTTGACGAATAGTTTCTCGTTCTTGTTTCATCTCTAACAAACGAATCGTAGCAGCGATCGCCCCCTCGTCACCTGCATCTAGTTCAAAAAGGTATCCATTTACACCATCTGTCACAATATCAGGAATACCACCGGAACGGGCTGCTACTACCGGACACCCTGCGGCCATGGCTTCTAGCAATACTAAGCCCAATGTTTCTGTACGGGAAGGAAAGATAAAAGCATCAGCGCTAGCAAATGCCGAAGCTAATTCTTGACCAACCAAATAGCCAACAAAATGAGCGTTTGTATTAGCAAAATGCTTTTCTAAGGCTTGGCGCTGGGGGCCATCTCCCACTAGTGCCAGTCTCGCTTCAGGAATAGCTTCTAATATTGGTTTGATGCGCTCAATTTCTTTTTCGGCAGAAAGACGCCCAACGTAAAGCAGTAGGGGACTATCTGGGTGATTTTGCGATAAACGCGATCGCATTTGTTGACTGGCTAAGCTAGGATGAAATGTTTCTGTATCGACTCCCCGCTGCCACAAATTCACTCTTTCAATGCCGTGTGTTGTTAGTTCCTCCATCATCGCTGTAGAGGTACACAAATTTAAAGCTGCTTGATTGTGACCTGCTTTCAGTAATTCCCACAGCAAGCCTTCTAGCATTCCCAAACCATAGTGCTGGAGATATTGAGGCAAATGGGTATGATAAGAAGCCACTAAGGGAATATCGAGTATTTTGCTATAGAATATACCAGCCAATCCCAAAACCGCTGGATTTACTACATGAATAATATCTGGCTGAAACTGTTCCAAAATGTAACCAATTGCTGGGCGGGGCAGTGCCATTTTTAACTCTGGATACAGCGGTAGAGGAAAGCCGGACACACCATATATTTGCGCTCCTTTGTATTCACTGATGCCACCATCAGGACAAATCACTAGTACTTCATCGCCACTGCGTTGTAAATGTTCAATGGTATGGCGCAAGCGCGTTACAATGCCGTCAACCTTGGGCAGAAAGGTTTCGGTGAATAAAGCTATCCTCATAAAATATGATTCAGTACAGGCAGTGTGTTCAAATAATCTCAGCGTCTGGGTAATTTCTGCATCATTCACAGCGTAAACCGTCTGGCGGGCTACAAGCAATTCCCCACAGTCACTTTGTCCTCTATTCTTCTTTGCTCAGAATAGCCGTTGGTGGCAACAAAATGACCATTAGGCAGACAATACACCCGATAATCAAACGTTTACTGGTCGTCATACAGTGGGAGAATCTGACGACCATTTTTCAGTTTTAGACCAGCAATTTACTTGAAATAGAGTTCCGTGGTTAGCCTCGTTCAAAGTTTACCCTAGGTTGAAAGTATCATTTAAATCAAGTTTGACTGTTAGGTAGGTGCAAATTCCATGAATGCCAATGGCTGTTATTACCCCACCTAACAACACTCCGACTCCTTCAGCAAAGCAATTTATTCTGTGTCTGTTTTCTGCTGCTTCAGCAACAAGTAAGTCACGCATCGTTGCAGATGGAGACTTCGCTACTTGCTGGTAATTTTTGTAAGCAGCATCTAGTACTGCCCATTCGGGAAGTAGGTAGTAGATACTAACACTACTAAATGCCACACCGGGCAGTACAACAAACACAAACAGAACAAGCGATCGCATCTTCATGCTTTGCTATTTACGATGCCAAGTCACTTTCGGCAAAATTTGGTTGTTATCGACTCGGTTTTGATATTTGATCGCAAAGTTCAACAGAGAATCAAGTAGGGAATCAGAGAGATAGTGAGGCTGTAAACCCAGATCCAGCAGCTTTGTATTTTTGGCGTTGAAGTAATGTTCTTCTTTTTCAATTCTGGGGTTATCCAGATTATTAACTTCCACATTCAGTCCCATCGCATTTCCGGCTTTTTTCACCATCATTGCCAAGTCGCCAACGCTAAATAGTTCGGTAAATTGGTTAAACACGCGAAATTCACCAGGCTGAGCTGGGTTGGCGATCGCTAATTCAATACATCGCACCGTATCCCGAATATCCAAAAATCCACGCGTTTGTCCGCCTTTACCATAAACAGTCAGGGGATGTCCAATCGCTGCTTGGATACAGAAGCGGTTCAGTGCTGTCCCAAACACACCATCGTAATCAAGACGGTTAATTAACAGTTCGTCCATTCCGGTTTCTTCGGTTAAGACGCCATAAACCACACCCTGATTTAAGTCTGTTGCCCGCAGTCCCCAAATCCGACAAGCAAAGTGGATATTATGGCTGTCGTGGACTTTGCTTAGGTGATACATTGAACCAGGTTGCTTGGGATAAGGCAGGGTATCTTTACGTCCGTTGTGTTCAATAGTGATATAGCCTTCTTCTATATCTATGTTGGGTGTACCGTATTCACCCATTGTTCCTAGCTTCACCAAGTGGCAATCTGGGAAATCTTCTTTCATCGCGTACAGCAAATTCAGTGTACCGACAACGTTATTGACCTGCGTCATCACTGCGTGTTCGCGATCAATCATGGAAAATGGAGCTGAACGCTGTTCGCCAAAATGCACAATAGCATTTGGTTCAAATTGGTGCAGTGCTTTTTGGAGAAACTCGTAATTAGTGATATCGCCAACAAACAGATCGATGGATTTACCAGTCAAATCTTGCCAGCGCTGGATGCGTTGCTGAATTGGCGCAATTGGAGTGAGAGTTTCTACACCCAGTTCGTTATCCCAGTGTCGCCGCACCAAACTGTCTAGAATGCCAACTTCGTAACCTCGATTAGAAAGGTAAAGTGCGGTTGCCCAACCGCAATAGCCATCGCCACCAATAACCAGGACTTTCATTTTCACCAGTTTTTACTCGCTGATAGCTAAATCTATCAGGTTTATGTCACCTCTTGACCATGAAGATTGGGGATTGGGAATTGGGGATTGGGGATTGGGCAAAAATAAGTCAAAAGTTAAAAGCTAAAAGTAAAAAGAAAGAATTTTTTCTTTTACCTTTTTACTTTTTACTTCTCCAGTTCCTTTGCCCCATGCGCCTTGCCCATTGCAAGAGTGCCCACTAACTACTAACCACTAACCACTACCCACCAACCATTTGTAAATAATTGTTGCAAAAATGCCGTCAAAACGTTTTACTGTCTTGACAACCAAAACAGGAGTCGATATCGTAAGAAACATACCCGGGTAAGACCGTTAACAGAGTTATGCAAGCTAATAAGCAAAAGGTTACTTTGTATTTATCGCCAGAACTGCACAGAAAACTGAAGATACGTTCAGCAGTCGATTCTGAACCTATGTCAGAGCTTGCCGAACGCGCTCTCGTTTTCTACCTGGCAAACTCAGAAATGGTAGATGAAGTATCTACCTATGGCAAAACTCACAGAGTTTACACCTGTCCAAATTGTGAAAGTTCACTAGTTGTAAAGGACGGGGAATTGGTTGCCTTGGGCAAACAACCGGGAATCATTGATCAAGAGCATCTGCCAGTGGAAGAGATGGAAACAGAGCAAGCCCATCCCAAAGGTGAGGAAGAATTAGTTCCTTGCTAAATTCGGAATTACGAAGACATAAACATTTATATTTATGCATTCATAATTCCGCCATCTTTACCAACAGCGATGTCTGGAGTGTCTGTAAAAAAGGTCTCAAGTAGGTCGATGTATGAAAGAAGAGCTCAACATCCTCATTCAAGCTCAATACCCTTTAATCTACCTTGTGACCTCCGAGGAAGAGCGGGCTGAGCAGGCAATTTCTACAATCGCCCAATCGTCAAAGCCGCAAAGGCGAGTATACGTTTGGACAGTAACTCATGGCATCGTAGAGTATGGTCAACCCCGGAATGTAAGCCAGCACAATACGGTTTCACCGGAAGCGGCGATTGATTGGATTATCCGGCACAGAGAACCAGGTATATTTATTCTTAAAGATTTACATCCGTTTATTGATGCGCCTGCGACAACAAGATCTTTACGTGATGCGATCGCTAGCTTCAAAGGCAGCCAAAAGACTATACTTTTGATGTCGCCGATGCAGCAAGTGCCAATCGAACTGGAAAAAGAAGTTGTTGTTCTTGACTTTGCACTTCCAGATATGGGTGAGTTAAATAAAGTTTTGACTCACCATCTAGAGCACAATCGTGGACGAAGGTTGACAACAGAGGCACGAGAAAAACTTCTCAGAGCAGCTTTAGGATTAACTAAAGACGAGGCTGAGAAAGTATACAGAAAAGCGCAAGTAACGACTGGGCGTTTGACGGAAGAAGAAGTAGATATAGTTTTATCAGAGAAAAAACAGCTAATTCGGCGCAATGGTATATTAGAGTACATAGAGGAAGATGCAACCATTGACGCGGTTGGCGGCTTGGAAGAATTGAAGAAATGGTTGAAGCAGCGCTCTAACGCTTTTACAGAAAGAGCACGGGAATATGGTCTACCCCAGCCAAAGGGTATGTTGATATTGGGGGTTCCAGGTTGCGGTAAGTCTTTGATTGCCAAAACCACCTCTCGACTGTGGGGTTTACCACTGCTGCGTTTAGATATGGGACGGGTCTATGATGGCTCGATGGTAGGACGTTCGGAAGCCAATTTGCGGAATGCTTTGAAAACCGCTGAATCTATTTCCCCTGCCATTCTATTTATCGATGAATTAGATAAATCCTTTGCTGGTAGTACGGGTTCTTCTGATTCTGATGGTGGTACTTCTAGCAGGATATTTGGCTCTTTCCTCACCTGGATGCAAGAGAAAAAGTCCCCAGTATTTGTAATGGCAACTGCCAACCGAGTAGAGAGATTGCCAGGGGAATTTTTGAGGAAAGGTCGTTTTGACGAAATTTTCTTTGTGGATCTGCCAACTCCGGAGGAACGACAAGACATTTTTACGATCCACTTGAGTCAGCGCCGTAATGACATCTCTAGGTTTGACCTTGAACAATTATCCAAGATGTCAGAAGGCTTTTCTGGGGCTGAAATTGAACAAGCGATCGTGGCGGCGATGTACGAAGCTTTCGCCCAAGATCGAGAGTTCACCCAGTTAGATATTATTGCTGCGATAAAAGCGACATTGCCGCTGTCTCGTACGATGCAAGAACAAGTAACAGCTTTGAGAGACTGGGCTAGACAGCGTGCGCGACCCGCCGCAGCCTCCGTTGCTGAATATCAGCGAATGGAGTTTTAAAAGCTTTCCCTTGTAAAGACAGGGGGGAAAGGCTAGCAGCAGATGCTAGCAGTTACAAAAAAACCGCGTCAAGCTAAACGCGGCTTCTGTGAAAACCAAACCGTTGTCCTTTTTCTCTATTCTCTTTGGAGGAAACCCAAATGTCTCATTTTAGCACTCTGCGTACCAAAATTACCGATGCCGAAATCCTCAAGCAGTCCTTGCGCGACCTCGGTATCACCGTAAAGACCGAAGCTGATGTTCGTGGTTACAATGGCCAGCGTGTTCGTTCTGACATTGTAGCAGTATTGGAAGGCGAATATGACCTCGGTTGGTCTCGCAACAGTGATGGTTCTTTTGATCTCATCGCAGACCTGTGGGGCGTTGCTAAGAAGCACAATCAGACCGAACTGATCAACTCCATCAACCAGAAGTATGCTGTTAACAAGACCCTGGCTGAAGTAAAACAGCGCGGTTTGCAAAATGCCAACGTTAAGTTGGTATTGCAATAATTATTTCTCTGCGCGTTCCCAAAGCTGCACGGGTTAACCAAGTTAATAGCGGTTAGCCCGCTTTTTTCCGGACTGGAGTTATTGCCAGTCCTTGTTTATTTACAGCTACTTTTCTTTTGGGCAAGCAGAAATTTTGCTTGCCCATTTTGAATTTAACATTTTTTAATAGCAATTTTAGTTTTTTTTGATTTAAAACCCGGTTTACAGAATGTTACCGGGTTTCTAAATTTATTAGCGATCGCACTTTTGATTCGGTGAGTTTGGACGAGATGGAGAGATAGTGACTAGACCATAACCAATTTATATGGCATGACTAATGAGCAAATCAATCATTTACGTGAGATGCTGGTTGATTGATTAGTTATTTTTTTCAATGTTTGCTGTTGATTCTGTATCTGTAACTGTTCCTGCTACAACTGCGAATTTAGGCCCGGGGTTTGATTGTATCGGTGCAGCTTTAACGCTGTACAACGAGTTCAAGTTCACAACTCACACTCAGGAAAAGGTGACAATTACCGTCACGGGTGCGGAGGCTGAACGAGTTCAAACTGATGAGAGTAATATGCTCTACCAGGCATTCGTAAAGTTATATGAATACCTGGGGCAAGCTCCGCCACCCGTGCAAATTGATATCAAGCTAGGTGTACCGCTAGCAAGGGGTTTGGGTAGTTCGGCGACGGCAATTGTTGGTGGTTTAGTTGGTGCTAATGTGTTGGCGGGTGAACCTCTGAGTCAGTCGCAGGTGATGGAGTTGGCGATCGCAATGGAAGGACACCCGGATAATGTTGTCCCAGCTTTCGTGGGGGGTTGTCGTCTGGCTGCTACTAGTAATGCAGGTTGGGAAATTTGTGAGGTTCCTTGGCATGAGGAGATAGTACCAATAGTGGCAATTCCTGATTTTGAGCTTTCCACAAAAGAGGCGCGGCGAGTATTGCCAAAAGAAGTGAGTCGCGCAGATGCGATTTTTAATACGGCGCATCTGGGTTTATTGTTGCGTGGTTTGGAGACTGGTAGAGGAGATTGGTTAAGAGCTGCTTTACAAGATAAGTTACATCAGCCTTTTCGGAAAGCATTGATTAAAGGATACGATGCTGTGAATGCAGCTGCTGTTGCTGCTGGTGCTTACGGTATGGTGATTAGTGGTGCGGGCCCAACCCTATTGGCTTTAACGGATATAGCCCATTCTGAAGCTGTGGCGACAGCGATGGCAACAGCTTGGCAATCTGAAGGAATTTCCCCTGTAGTGCGATCGCTTAAAGTTGATAATCAAGGAGCAAGAAGCTTTTTTTAGTCATTGGTCATTGGTTATTAGTTAGTAGTTGGTGGTTGGTTCGAATAACTAACAAACAACAAATAACAAACAACAAACAACAAAAGACAAATGACAATAGAGCAAATTCAAACAGAAATTGTAGCGCTTCGCTCTCAGATTGAGGTTCTGCGCCAAGAACGTGCCTCTATTAGCGTCAACATCACGCCTCCGGAGAATGATTCACCCCAGGCCATCGCTGAAGCTTACCGTCGTCACGCGAGGGAAAATGCTCAATTATTTGCAGAATTGAAGGGGATAGATGATGCGATCGCTGCCCTAGAAGATCAATTGGCGCAAAAACAAGACCAGTTGCAGCATTGGCAAGCACAAGCAAAACAACTTTCTCTACAGGAGCAGCTAGAAGAGGCGAAAAAAGTTGCCCAGGTTCACGCAGAGCGCATCAATCAGCTAGCTGCGGAACTCGCAGCAGAAATACGCAGTCTCAAGGCTTGTGCCGATGAGCTGAGTCCGCTTTACTGGCAGGTATACTACAAACCGTTTATTACTGGGTTCAAAACGATTTCGGTTCCCCATGTTCGTTCCGATGGAGATGTGTGGACTATTGTCAACCGTATTGTTTAACAAATGAGTGATTAGTTTTCTCTATAGTTTGGTGTAAATAGCGAAAATTCATCGTTACGAGATGATATTCTCCTTCAGAAAGTTGATATTAAGATTTATAACGGTAGCGTAAGCTACCGTTTTTTGTTGACTTAGCAAAACTTTACATCTAGAATGGATTTTGGCAATTCTTCATAAGTATTTATTACTAACTATGCTGAAAATTTAAATTTCTAGGGATAAATAACGTTTACAAAACTATGAACTGCTTAATATAATGTAATTAAAAGCAAAAATGAAAAACGATTGTCAGTGATGATTGCCCAAATTCCCTGGTTAACAACCATAATTCTCTTGCCTTTGGTGGCAGCCTTAGCCATCCCCCTCATCCCAGATAAAGAAGGAAAAACCGCCCGCTGGTATGGTCTGGGAGTAGCACTAGCAGATTTTGCCTTAATGATTTATGCCTTTTGGCATCACTACGATTTTCAAAGTTCAGCATTCCAACTAGTAGAAAAATATCCCTGGATACCGCAGTTGGGTTTGAACTGGTCTGTAGCAGTCGATGGTTTGTCAATGCCACTGGTACTGCTAACAGGCTTAATTAACACCCTCGCAATCTTCGCGGCTTGGAAAGTGACCAACAAGCCGCGTTTATTTTATGGTTTGATGCTGGTGTTGTACAGCGCCCAGATCGGCGTATTCGTCGCTCAAGATTTACTATTGTTCTTCTTAATGTGGGAAATCGAATTGGTGCCTGTGTACCTGTTGATTTCCATCTGGGGAGGACAAAAGCGCCGTTATGCAGCTACTAAATTCATTCTTTACACCGCCCTTGCTTCAATATTTATCCTAATAGCAGCTTTTGCAATGGCATTCTCCGGAGACACCGTCAGCTTCGATATGGCGACTCTGGGAATGAAGCAATATCCTCAAGTCTTAGAACTTCTCGTTTATGCCGGTTTCTTAATTGCCTTTGGCGTCAAATTGCCGATTTTCCCTCTCCATACTTGGCTACCTGATGCTCACGGCGAAGCTTCTGCACCCGGTTCGATGATTTTGGCTGGTGTGTTGTTGAAAATGGGTGGTTATGTGCTCATCCGCATCAACATGGAAATGTTGCCCGATGCTCATGTTGTCTTTGCCCCAGTCTTAGCAGTTTTGGGTATAGTCAACATTATCTACGGTGCTTGCTGCGCCTTCGCTCAGACTAATCTCAAGCGTCGCTTAGCTTACTCTTCGATTGCGCATATGGGATTTGTGCTGGTTGGTATCGCTTCCTATACAGAAATTGGTATGAGCGGTGCTGTACTGCAAATGATTTCCCACGGTTTGATTGCTGCTAGTTTGTTCTTCCTCTCTGGTGTAACCTACGAGCGCACTCACACTTTGATGATGGATCAAATGGGTGGTATAGCAAAAGTCATGCCCAGAACCTTTGCTCTGTTTACCGCCGGTGCTATGGCTTCTCTGGCATTACCCGGAATGAGTGGCTTTGTAGGGGAGTTGATGGTATTCCTCGGTATCGCTACTAGTGATGTTTACAGTTCCAGTTTCAAAGTTGTGGTTGTGCTGCTCTCTGCTGTGGGTGTGATTTTGACTCCAATTTATCTACTGTCGATGTTGCGCCAAGTATTCTACGGCAAACAGAGTACACAGCTACATCTGGATGCGATCGTACCCGATGTCAAACCCCGCGAATTGTTTATCACTGCTTGCTTGCTCCTTCCCATCATCGGTATCGGCTTGTATCCAAAATTGGCAACACAAACCTATGATGTCAAGACTGTAGAAGTTGCTGCTCATGCTCGCCAGTTTCTACCAATCGTCGCCAAGCAACAACCATCTAGTTTATATTCCACTATTATTACTGCGCCAACATTAGCTAATTCACAAGCTGCAAGTTTGGTTAATATCGCTGAATAAATATTTCACAGGACTGGTGCTACTAAATAATCGTAGAAAAATAGGGTGGGGGTGATTTTGCGATCGCCCCCACAACTATTTCAATATTGGGGAAGTTTTCGCTACAATCAAGCAGCAGCGCAATTTAATGGGGAGCAAGCTGTGAGTGCTTCATACATTGGAGGCTGTCAATGTGGACAGATTCGTTATGAAATTCGTGCAGAACCGTTAACCCTCTATCTATGCCATTGCAAGGAATGTCAGAAACAATCATCTAGTGCCTTTGGCATGTCTCTCACAGTCGAACGAGATGCTGTTGTCATAATCCAAGGACAACCCAAATCCTGGACTCGTAAAGCCGATAGTGGACGTGAGGTGACTTGTCTGTTTTGCGACAACTGCGGAACACGATTGTTTCATGACCGAGCTTACAATCAACAGACAATCAACGTCAAAGCTGGAACTTTAGATGATACAAGTTGGTTACGTCCTGTGGGTAATATTTGGACACGTAGCGCCCAGCCCTGGATGTTAATTTCCGATCAGATGCTCAATTATGAGGGACAGCCAGAAGATGTGCATCCATTGTGGGAACAATGGACACAACAGCATTCTTAAATTTTGGTAGGAACCTGTAGGCGTAAGCCTTTTTCAAATTGGTGTTAGCTATTTCGCATTTTCACAAAAAACACAATAAATACCGGATAAACACATACGGAATTTTTCTCTGTGTTTATCCGGTTGTATGTTTTTCTGTTGAACTCTTTTTGAGGTTTACTGGTTTCTGGTCATATGTTATCGTCTCAATCGATTTCAAATTTATCCAACAGTTTCTTTCCATAAATCACTGCGGCAACAGTGACAATATCTCCCTGAATGCGATAGAGGATTCGATAGCTGTACGCCAAATGTTCTCTGATCTGATCGTTGCCGAACTCTGGTACAATGCGACCGGAAAAAGGAGCTTTACTTAAGTTGACACTTGTGTCAAGTATCTTTTTTACTACTGTCGCAGCATAGGAAGGCGAGTCACGAGCTATATATATGGCAATTGCTTCTACATCTTCTAATGCTTTGGGAGACCATTCTACTTGATAAGCCATTTGTTCAATCGTTCTTCGGCCTCATTTTGCATTCTTGTTCCTTGATGATCGGCTACTTCTAAACCGCGACGGACTTTTTCAATGACATACAAATGGTATTGGACATCTTCAATTGAACAATTATCAGGTAACTGCTTCAAAAGAGATTGTATCTTTTGTTTGGTAGAACTCATAATTTAATTTCTAGTAAATTTATATTGCAATACTATTTGGGTGGGCATTGCCCACCCTAGATGCTGTTAAAAATTCTCGAAGTTAGTTATTGCTTCCTTTATCTTATCTAAAACTTCGCCAACAGCGATAGTTCCCAGCTCCCCATTTGCACGAGTGCGGATGCTCAAAGAATTAGTTTCAACTTCTTTGGCTCCTACCACAGCCATCACGGGGATCTTCTCTTTTTCGGCATTGCGAATAAGTTTACCTAGGCGATCGCCACTGGTATCTACTTCCGCACGAATCCCTTGGGCTCTCATTTTCGCTGCTACTTCTTTGGCAAAATCTAACTGGACTTCACTAACTGGCAGTAATCTGACTTGCACAGGCGCTAACCACAAGGGGAAATCCCCCGCGTACTCTTCGATTAAGATACCGATAAGTCTTTCCAAGGAACCAAAAGGCGCACGGTGAATCATTACCGGACGTTTGCGAGAACCATCTTCGGCGACATACTCTAAATCAAATCTTTCTGGCAAGTTGTAATCCACCTGCACTGTTCCTAATTGCCACTCTCGTTCTAAGGCATCCTGGAAAATAAAGTCGAGTTTGGGACCATAGAAAGCTGCTTCCCCGATACCTTCAAAGAAATTCATTCCCAAGTGTTCGACAGCGCGGCGAATGGCATTTTCGGCTTTATCCCAAACTTCATCGGAACCAATGTACTTATCGCTAGTTGGATCGCGGAAACTGAGTCTGGCTTTAAAGTTCTTCAGTTGCAGTTTGTTGAATACCGACAGAATCAAATCCACGACATTGAGGAATTCGCTATCTAGCTGTTCTGGCGTTACGAACAGGTGCGAATCATCGACTGTGAAACCGCGCACCCGCGTTAAACCCCCTAATTCTCCAGATTGTTCGTAACGATAGACAGTGCCAAATTCCGCTAACCGCATCGGTAATTCTCTATAGGAGCGTAACTCACTTTTATATATTTGGATGTGGAAAGGGCAATTCATTGGCTTGAGGACAAAGCCCATTTCTTGGGCTTGGGCTTCTTCATCTTCTGCCATCATTGGGAACATATCTTCTTTATATTTCTGCCAGTGCCCAGAAGTCTTGAATAAGTCGACTCTGGCAATATGTGGCGTTACCACTGGTAAATAACCGCGCTTGAGTTGTTCTTGCTTGAGGAAATCTTCCAAAAGACTGCGTAGGAGAGTTCCTTTAGGCGTCCACAGCGGCAATCCCGGCCCCACTAAGTCAGAAAATATAAACAATCCCAGTTCTTTACCAAGTTTACGGTGATCGCGTCGCAGTGCTTCTTCTTTACGCCGCTTGTACTCTGCTAGTTGTTCTGGGTTTTCCCAAGCAGTACCGTAGATGCGTTGTAGTTGCGCTTTGGTTTCATCCCCACGCCAGTAAGCGCCAGCAACGCTTTCTAATTCAATCGCTTTTGCGTTTAACTCTTTGGTGTTTTCTAGATGCGGCCCGGCGCACAAATCCCACCATTCATTTCCCAGGTGGTAGATTGTAATCGGTTCCTCTTTGATATCTGCCAGGATTTCTAACTTATAAGGTTCGTTAATCTCCTTAATCCGGCGTTCTGCTTCGGCGCGGCTTACTTCTTCTCGAATAACAGGCAATTTGCGATTGATAATCTTATCCATCTCTTTCTTGATGGCTTTGAGATCCTTGTCGGTAAATGGCTCTGGATTATCAAAATCATAGTAAAAGCC
This sequence comes from Fischerella sp. PCC 9605, assembly GCF_000517105.1. GTDB lineage: Bacteria > Cyanobacteriota > Cyanobacteriia > Cyanobacteriales > Nostocaceae > PCC9605. The sequence goes on from NZ_KI912149.1 coordinate 407,955, forward strand.
GTTTTCAATCCACGGGCCGATTGTGACTTGCGCCTTGGGAAACAGCTTTTGCACTGCCATCGCCATTACGTGGGATGTTGTGTGGCGGATTTTTTTCAGCTTTTCAGATTCACTTGTACGCGGCAAATAAATTTTTTTTTCAGGTTGTTCTGGTTGATTAGGGTGTTCAGAAGACGACATTGGCGGCTGATCCATTGGCGAAGTAATTGCTTGCGTGTAACTTATTCGACTGACTATATATTAACGACCCCGATGTCATCCAACGCTCGATCTTGAAAAGAAAGCTTCTATGCAGTAGATGCTCGTAAGAGGGCTTCCTATAGGGTGGGCAATGGGCAATGGGCATTGGGCAAAGATAATCGTTAAATCTCTATTCCCAATGCTCAATTTCCGATATCCAATGCCCTATTCTCCATTTCATGCGTTGTGGTGATGTAGGCAAGTGTCTATATTAATTTTGATAGAAATTCTAAAAATCTTACCTTTTTTAAACTGTAATTATTTACTTAATACTATTTCGATTTTTCCTGCAAACTCAAAAAATATCTAAAGTCTCTGCCCCAAGGTTATGTACAAAAGCTCTTATAGATATATATAATACTAATAATGTAGCTCTTGTTACAGATTTTTTAATGTTTATAACTTAAACATGATAATTTCTAAATATTAAGAATCGTAAATCGCGTTAATATTAGTAAGAAAGTTAGAAATATGCTTGTCAATTATGCGAGACTCGAATTTACCAGAGACTGAGTTGCTAAAAACAGTTTTGCAACCACTACTGGAAGATTTTCAATACTGGTTTGCGCGATCGCGTAATTTTCTGGAAACAGAGCAACTTTCTTTTTTGAGTAGCCAGGAGCAATCTGCCTTGCTAGAACGAGTCAAGCAAGCCCAAGAAGAAGTGAACGCGGCAACAATGCTGTTTAACGTAACGGAAGGACAAGTTGGGATTGATATGGCAACCTTAATGCCTTGGCATCAATTGCTATCAGAATGCTGGAAGGTGGCAACGCACTTCCGTACTGAAAACGCAAATCCGCAGCAGCAAGACGGCATATAAATTGAAGAAAATTCCTTAACAGCATTTCTCGCTTAACAAAATCATGTATCTTATCAAACTTTAAATTCGCATTATCCGCATAATTACCGCAAATATAGGCACACAAACAGAGGTTTAGGTTTTCGTTCTAGCTTCAGGCTAGGCGAATCGTTGCAACAAAAGTTTTAAAATTTGCTGCCCCTGGAGGAAAACCCGATGTTACATCTGCTTTACATTCTTGTTTTTACCATTCTTGCCTTTATAGCTGTTGCCAACTTGATTCGCAATTTAATCATGTTTAGTTTTGACAGAGACCGAAATTATCCGGCAAGGTACTCGTCAATGGCGAATCAAGGTAATTACCCCTATCCTGCATCTAGAAGGTCGTTCACACCCCATCCGGAATTGTTAGATAGCTCGGGCAATATCATTAAAGAACCTTTATTAGTGATGCGTTCGATCAACGTTGATGATGCCCGTCAACAACTCGATGCTCTTTACGAAGCTTCGCCGGGAAATAAAAGCGAAAGCCAGGAGGAAAGCTAAAAGATTAATTATGAATTATGAATGATAAAAAATTCATAATTCATAATTCAGCATTCATCATTTTTTAGGCTTCGATAACCACCCGCAGATTACCGCGTTTCTTGGCGACGCGACAAGCTGTCGTGCTACCTGAACGCTCGAATTCTAAATCGAGGATAGTAGGGCCAACTCGCAAGTTGTGCAGCGACAGACGATGAATAGACTCTGGTAAAGCTGGGTCGATAATTCGCAAGCAGTTGTTGGGAGCATCCGGTACTAGATTCACCATCATTTGCAGCAATTGAAAGATACTGCCAGTAGCCCAAGCTTGGGGGGTACAGGCAACTGGGTACTGCACAGGCGCACTATCATCACTAATGCGCTCAAAGCCACAAAACAGTTCTGGAGGACGATGATAAGGCTGCTTTCTAGTCATGTCGAATAAACCTTCAAAAAGTTCCAAGGCTTGATCGACTAAACCGAGCGATCGCAATCCCATCGCAATCAAAGAATTATCATGGGGCCACACAGAACCAATGTGATACCCCATCGGATTATAAGCTGGCGACAAACTACTCAGGGTACGAATGCCCCAACCGTTAAACATATCTGGTGCACGCAACCGCTCTGCCACGCTGTAAGCTTTTTCTGGGGTGAAAATGCCTAAATGCAGACAGTGACCTGGATTTGAGCTAATACTATCTACTTGCTTGCCATCTCCATCTAAAGCCAGGGCGCAGAAATCCTGGTCTTCCATCCAAAAATCTCTATTGAAACGCAGTTTCAAATTTCTTGCTTCTTCTAGCCAGCGATCTGACAGATCCAGCCGCTTCTTCATCCTCGCAATTTCTGCTAACCGTATTTTTGCTGCATAAACGTAACCCTGCACTTCACAAAGGGCAATTGGGCCGTTAGCAAGGTCTCCCTTGCGGTTGACAATACAATCACCAGAGTCTTTCCAGCCTTGGTTAGCAAGACCGCGCTTTGATTTACGGTAATAGCTGAGATAGCCTGTATCTTTCATGTTGCGATCTATCCAATCCATAGCCGCTAGTGCATTCGACCACAGTTGTTCTAGGGTTTCTAAATCGTGAGTCCATGCATAGTACTCGGCATATAGCATCAGCCACAGGGGAGCAGCATCCACTGTACCGTAGTAAGGTGTGTGGGGAACTTCTCCACACCGAGCCAATTCGCCCAACCGCAACTCGTGGAGTATTTTACCTGGTTCCTCTTCGCGCCAATCATCCTCGACTTTACCTTGGTATTGAGCTAAGAGAATCAGAGTTTCTTTGGCAATTTGGGGATTTAACATCAAGGTTTGGGAAGCTGTAATGATTGAATCCCGCCCAAATAGTGTGGAAAACCAAGGTACTCCAGCAGAAACAGTTTTGTGCTTGCCAAAAGACTGGCGCAACAAATACATGTCTTGCTCTGCACGCTCAATCACTCGGTTGAAAACACCTTTTTCGTCCGTGCGAATGCTGGTAATTTGCTGCACCCAGTTTTGCTCCTCCATTGTCTCAGCGGCTTTTGCCTGACCTAAGGTAACAGGAGCGCTAACGGTAGAACTAGGCTTATTATTTGTCAACATACTGACTCGGTAGCCCAGCTTTTGCTTTTCGTGGGAAGCTAGCTCGAATTGCCAAACTGCGGTGTAGCCTTTGAAATAGTCTGGTAGGCGATGCTGGAAATTGATCCGAGATTCCATGACGAAACCATCCAGACCCTGATAAGCCAGCGTTAAGGCTTTGTCTGTGGATGCGCTGAGGTGGAGTTGTGGAGGCGAAGCGCCGTCACCTGTAACTGCTACTCCTTCCTCAAGCGTCGGTTCTACTTGGCGTAAAATTCTGCCTCGTTTTTGCCTGTCAAAGCCCCGGACTTCAAATAAATCGGCAAAATCAGCATCGAAGCTGATACTGAGTTCAAAGTTGATTGTACTCGTGCTATAATTCGATATCTCTATTTCTTCAAATAGTGCTCCATTTAGCACGAATTCTCGGCGAATTCCGACTGTGTCAGCTTGGAGGCGATCGTCTATTTTCGGATTTGTACACAAAACAGAAAGTGAAAAGCCCTTGTCAGCTGTGCTACTTAATAAAACAGGCGATCGCCCATCAACCTGCAACTCCAATCGACTCAAAAATCGAGTATCGGCGCAAAAAAAGCCCATGCTGGGGTTGCCATCGTTGAGCGAACACCCAGAGATATTACCTAGAGTATCTGTAACTAAAAATAAATCATCATCTTTAACCGTCAGTGTCGGCTGCGGTCTTTCACTTATAACGCAAGGCCATTCAGAGATAGGTATTAGTTCCGCAGGAACAAAAGTTTTTCCGTCCAGGAAAATCCTTTCCGGTGTCGTCAGTGTATCCGGTGTCATCAGCCAGTATTCCGTGTACAAGTCTATATTTTCTTCTCTGTTAGTTTCGCGTCAACAGGAAAAAAGACGCTCTGGAAAAATCTTTGGAATTATGTAACCAAAGATAAATAATAATCACATTTAGATAATAGGAGGAGAAGCATCAAAGGCACATCATCAAATCTTTATAATTGTATAGTTAAAAATTCGTACAGATAAAAATGAGGGAAAAATAGGAACTTTCACCTCTTTATTTGAATTGAATATATATGGAAATCCTATTTGAGTATTAGGATTTTCTTATCAAACAAGCCACATGGACTAGACAGTAGGGTCTTGGAAGTTCATCTATGTAGACACCCACAAGCAGCTACTCTACGATAAGGGCTACGCCCTGCGAGTGCAAGATGCGACTGCCGTGTACTTTACTTGCCTTGCCGCAGGGTCTGACACAAAGAAAAGACACAAACTAAATTCTCATGAATCATTTAGTATTACTGTAGTTAATGTACGGATATCCATAAAAATTAGAGCAAAAGCACTGATATGAATTACTATTTATATTTATTTATCTAATATTTAAAAAATCATAGAAATTTTTATACTAGAATATCTGTCTTAATTTTTAATTCAACATAGTATATACGATTTTTAGTAATTTATTTTAGATACAACAGCTAATTAGAACAAAAACTATAGTATAGATGTTCTTCATCGTTAAGGCATCTCGCTTACCCAGATCTATGGGGTGGACTTTTCGACCACCCCACAGAAGGTTGACTTGTAAAAACTAAATTTGCTCAGACTTTTAGGTTGTTAGCTAGCAAATTTCAGCTGGGAGTTGAGTACCATCTCGTAGGCCCTTTCATACTGATCGGTCATTGTTTCGACGCTAAAGCGACTAACAACGTATTCTCGACAAGTTTGACGATCTAGTTTTGTGGCGTCTGGTATAACCTCAATCATTTGTTCTAGTGAGTGGCAAACGAAACCAGTTTTGCCGTGGGCGATCACTTCTGGTACTGAACCTAACGCCATGCCAACTACAGGTGTACCCGTTGCCATCGACTCAATCATTACCAGACCAAAAGGTTCTCGCCAATTGATAGGGAACAAAGTAACAGTTGCACCACCCAAGAGTTTAACTTTATCTTCGTGGGAAATTTCACCCAAGTACTGAATTTGTTCGCCATCAATGAGTGGTTCGACTTGCTCTTTAAAAAATTCCTGGTCAACCACATCAACTTTGCCTGCCATTTTCAAGGGCAGCCCACTAGCAAGAGCGACTTTAATTGCTTGTGTTGGCCCTTTTTCCGGAGAAATTCGGCCTACAAAGGCGAGGTAAGCAGGTTGTGCAGGTTCGCCAAAGAAGGGATAGACGGCTGTGTCTATACCGTTGTAGACAGTGTGGATATAGTTTAGACCCAAACGCGGTTCTCGCTGTGCTTCGCTAATGCTGATGAAGGGCTGTTTAGCATAGCGGCGATACATTTTTTCGTTATCGGGTGTGAAAATCCCGTGCATCGTATGCACTGTGGGTGTTTTGGTAAAACTTGTGTAAGGAAGAACGGGATAACCAATGTGAGAGTGAATGATATCGAAATGATGCGCGTTTTGGTAAACCTCACTCAGCAACATCTGCTCGTAAATGTTTGCCTCTTTGATGTTGGGGTCAAGCCGTAAAGCCTTGTTATGAACTGAGTGAAGCTTTGCTTTAGTAATCGAGTCACCAGAAGCAAATAAAGTGACTTGATGACCGCGCCGAACTAATTCATCCGTAACTAATTTGACAATTAGTTCGGTACCGCCGTAACGAAAGGGGGGAACACGCTCCCATAAAGGAGAAATTTGAGCAATTCTCATGTTTCACCTATGCAGGTAATTATTAGCACATTTGCCCTAAAAAATGCGATCGCACAAAACTAAATATTTTCAAGCCCGGGCAAACATACTATGCCTTATGTCGAATTTTGCTAGTCCTGATGGTGGAACTAAATTAAGCTGCATACTTGTCTTTTCAAAAACTCTATAGATATCATCTTCCTTCCCATCAAGGCTTTTTCTAGCAATAGTTATGCTAATCCTACTCAGTAGTAATTGCAGACTTAAATCAATACTCTGAGTAAAGGATGTAAGTTTGCATTATATCACATGTTTTTAAGATTTCTGACGAAATATTGACGATAAAGTAATATTACCTGAAATAGATTTAATTAGCAATATGCTGCATAAACAAAGGCGATCGCAACAACAAATGGGCGTTACAGAGGAATTAAAAATACAAAAGGTAAAAGCTTATACATTTGATTAAAGCTGAGCAAGATCAAAAGGATACAGAAGCCATAAAGTTGAAAATACAAGGATTTTCATGTATTTTGTTACGGACTTAATGGGTGTCTATCTTGAAAATAGGAAATAGGAGATAGAGTGTAGGGAATGATAAAGATGGATTTTTATACTTTGATTTGTGATAATTTATAATGTGGAACTGTCTTGAGTAGAAGAAGGTAAGCGAAATTTTAAAAACCCTATATGGTAAGGATTTCGTCTATTTTAGCGTGTCAAAAAATATCAGATATACAGGCTTGAAAATAAAGCAGACATGGTAAATTACTAAGTATTTTGATGTTTTCTATTTAGCCAATTAAGAACGAAAATTTTGATGGATGGTAAGCACCTTAGCGCTTCCAATCAGTTTTAAAGTACTTAACTAAAACTTGGAAATTACCCTGTTTTGCTCAATAGCCCGCTTCTACCAGAACAGAGGTAAAAATATGAAAAGCTCTTTGTGCCTCACATCAGAAAACAAATTAGAAACAGTTTTTCAGAGTTAGAGGTTTCTAAAGGTTGCGACTTGAATTGAAAATCAAAATCAAACTCAACCCTCATCAACAAGTAATAGAACCTTATATCTGTAGGATGTTAGTTAACGGCAGGTTAGCGAAAGCAATCATTCGTGAGAGCTTGTACAATTTCAGCAGACAATAGTCATGGAAATACTAATTTTGTGATTCTAAACTCATGCTTGCTGACAGTTGCTTTCCCAGTCCTAAAACTTGTCATTTTTGCGGTAATGTCAAATCATCTGTTTTTCTGGAATATAGTGTTTTTTGGGTTTGAAAAAATTTTGTGTCGCGACATCTTGTGAAGTATAAACAAAGTTAGACCTATTTCCGCTTGCAATGGCAAGAGTCACGCTCATTTCCCATGCTGTACGCTTAGCGCCCTTATGGGTGCTTCCTGTAAGGTAGGGTTAGGTGACAGAACCATGTCACCATTCTTTACATATTGCAACCATCTGCTTGATTTGAAAGTCCGTTGTAATTTGTACAATGCAGCTGTGACGTGGATAATGTCCAGATTGTGGCTCCTTTAGGACGTTCATGAGCATTTCAACTTCCGTGCTGAGCGATATGCTACAGGCCTTGCCCCACCTGCGGCCCCAACTATATTTCAAAGCTTCGCTAACGGCGCTGTCCCATGCGATGGAGGATCAGGTATTGGCCGCCACTTTAGAGCAGCCCTTGGTGATTGCTAGCTTTCAACGAGAGCGATTCTATCGCCAGGAGGCTCATCGCTATCAACGGCTTGCCCTGCGAAGTAATCAAATATACGTATTATCCGCACCAGAAACTGATTTTACGAACAGCTCGGAGTACTACGAAAAGATAGCTTTTGAGCCAGATGATGCTTTGAGTCAAGAGTGGCATTTGGTAGTAATTGCCCAAAACTATGCTACTTGTTTAGTTTGCCGAGAAAGCCTTGGCTCTCTAGCCAAGAATAGGCAACTGCGGGAGTTAAGCCCTGGTCTGGATATGGACGCGGCGCGAAGATTTGAGGGAATTTGGACGGCAGAACGAGGAGTTAGCCTCAAAGCAGCCGAATTATTATTCGAGAGAATTTTGGCTTATAGACCGGAGTTAGCAGGTAAAATTGAGCAGGCACGGCAGCGGTTTGGTATTGGGGGGCGCAAGATTGATGCAGAAGCAAGCCAACAGCTGAGCGAATATGCTTGCGACATTGACACAGACCCCTTTGTACAGCGTTTGGTAACATACCTGCAAGCGAGCCAGTACAAATTGCACAAAGCGTACCGTTCCATCTCCGCCCAAGCCCGTAAAGAACGCCTTGTCAATTCAATTAGTACCGCAATTAGGCGATCGCTCAATCCCCAAGAAATTTTGAAAGTGGCGGCGCAAGAGTTGGGACAACATCTAGGGGCTTGTCGCTGTCTCATCTACCGCGCCCAAGCTACAGACACCCAAGCTATCATTGAACACGAGTTTTTAAGTTTTGATGTTTTATCACTTTTGGGACATGCCTGGCCATTAGAAAACAATCCTCTGTTTCAGGAAGTGGTTTTACTGGGTGAAGGCGTCCGTGTTGCTGATACTGTCAACGACTCGCGGGTAAGTGGTTCCAAAACGCTTTGGCAGATAGTGGAAAGATTTGCCATTCGTTCTTGGCTAATGGAACCAGTGGTTTTTCAGGGGCGGTTGTTAGGCATAGTAGAATTGCACTATTGCGGTGAAAATCCCCATGATTGGCAAGCTGGGGAATTAGATTTGGTAAAGGCGATCGCCACCCAAATAGGTGCAGCTCTCATCCAAGCTGAAGCCTACGCTAACCTAGAAGAATTGAACCAGCAACTAGAAGCCCTCGATCGTACCCGCAGCAACCTGATCGCGATCACCGGACACGAACTCCGCACACCCCTATCCACCATTCAAGTGTGTTTGGAAAGCCTTGCCAGCGAACCTGATATGCCTCTAGAACTACGGCAGGTAATGCTGAACACAGCTCTTGCTGATTCAGACCGGATGCGAAAACTCATTCAAGATTTTCTCACGCTTTCCAATTTAGAAAGTGGGCGAGTAGAATGGCATCCAGAATCTCTGACCTTACAAGAGTGTGTAGATTTAGCACTCAGCCGCATTCGCACTCGCATGACTACTGATAAGTTGCCCGAAATCACAACCGAAATTGCACGCAACCTGCCTTTGGTCAGAGCTGATGGTGATTGGTTGGTGGAAGTACTGGCAAAACTCGTAGATAACGCTTGCAAATTTACACCACCAGAAGGGCAGATTACTATTAAGGCTACTCGCAATAACAAACAAATGGTCGAGGTGACTGTCGCTGATACGGGGCGAGGTATAGAACCTAATCGACTAGAAGTAGTTTTTGACCGCTTTTATCAGGAAGAGGGAGCGCTGCGGCGTAGCACCGGCGGTACAGGTTTAGGGTTGGCTATTTGCCGTCAGATTGTCAATGGCTGGGGTGGCGAGATTTGGGCAGAATCAAATGGCAAAAACCAGGGCAGTGAATTTCACTTCACCATACCCATCGTTGAGGGAAGTCAAGAGCAAAAGACTTCAAAAGTCAAGAGTCAATAATCATTAGTCATTTGTTGTTCGTTGTTTGGTGTTTGTTGTTTGGTGTCTTAACAACCAACAACCAACAACCAACAACCAACAAACAACTAAACTGTTACAGTTCCTTACACAATCGCAATATAACCCCAGTTGCGGTGTTAGTATGCCGTAAAAACGTTGAGAGAAACTTTTATGGCAGAAACACTTTCTGGACAAACTCCAGTATTTGGCGGCAGCACTGGCGGCTTGCTCAAAAAAGCAGAAGTAGAAGAAAAGTACGCGATTACTTGGACTAGCCCAAAACAGCAAGTTTTTGAAATGCCTACTGGTGGCTCTGCCATTATGCGGCAAGGAGAGAACTTGCTGTATCTAGCTCGTAAAGAGCAATGCATCGCTCTGGGTGGTCAACTCCGGAAATTCAAAATCACGGACTACAAAATTTACCGGATTTACCCCAACGGAGAAACCGCTTATATTCATCCGGCTGATGGTGTCTTCCCAGAGAAGGTTAACCAAGGTCGTGAGAAAGTGCGTTATGTAGACCGCAGTATCGGTGAGAATCCCGAGCCTTCTAAACTCAAGTTCAGTGGCACAGCTACCTACGACGCTCCCAATCCATAGTTAATTTGGGTTATTAGGGATTGGGAACTAGAGTAGTATGAAGTCTGAAGTATAAGATATTAAGACTTATCCTCCAGGTTTCTAGCTTTCCCTGGTTCCTAATCCCCCAGTATTGATTATTTATGATTTTCCCCGATTTCCCCCAATTCTCCGAGTTAGCAAAAGGTGGTAACTTTGTGCCGGTGTATCAGGAATGGGTAGCCGATCTAGATACACCAGTTTCTGCTTGGTATAAAGTTTGTGCTGGACAACCCTACAGTTTTTTGCTGGAATCGGTAGAAGGTGGGGAAAAAGTAGGACGTTATAGTTTATTGGGTTGCGATCCGTTGTGGATTTTAGAAGCAAGGGGCGATTGCACTACCCAAACACTCCGCGATGGTTCTCAAGTTGTATTTGAAGGCGACCCTTTTACAGCTTTAGCCACGTGTTTGGAACCTTACTACCCAGTCAAGTTACCCCAATTACCGCCAGGAATTGGCGGTTTATTTGGGTTTTGGGGCTATGAATTGATTCAGTGGATAGAACCCCGTGTGCCAATTCATCCGCAAGACGACCGTAATATCCCTGATGGTGTGTGGATGCAGGTAGATCACCTGTTGATTTTTGACCAAGTCAAACGCAAAATTTGGGCGATCGCCTATGCTGATTTGCGCGATGTAAAGACGCGCCATGGCGCGTCTTTACAGGCAGCATATGAAAAAGCGTGCGATCGCGTTACTCAGATGGTCAGCAAGCTATCTCTACCCCTGTCACCTCAAAGTACCTTATTGGAGTGGAAACCGCCAGGGAATAGGAAATTAGGGGAAATAGAGGAGTATAAAAGTAATTTTACGCGGGATGAATTTTGTGCCAGTGTCAAAAAGGCCAAAGAATACATCAAAGCTGGAGATATCTTTCAAGTTGTAATTTCCCAACGCTTATCGACAGAATACACACGTGACCCCTTCGCCCTGTATCGTTCCCTGCGCCAGATTAATCCTTCTCCTTACATGGCATTTTTTAACTTCCAAGATTGGCAAATTATCGGTTCCAGTCCGGAAGTAATGGTAAAAGCCGAACGCGATCCAGAAGAAGGGATAATCGCTACAGTACGTCCTATCGCTGGTACGCGCCCGCGCGGTAAAACACCACAGGAAGACATAGCCTTAGCAGAGGATTTACTCAAAGACCCCAAGGAAATAGCCGAACATGTCATGCTTGTTGATTTAGGGCGCAATGATTTGGGGCGCGTGTGCCAAAGCGGTACGGTGAAAGTAGACGAATTAATGGTAGTTGAACGCTACTCTCACGTTATGCATATTGTCAGCAACGTTGTGGGTAAATTAGCACCTGGTAAAACTGCGTGGGACTTACTCAAAGCTTGTTTCCCTGCTGGTACGGTTAGCGGCGCGCCCAAAATTCGGGCAATGGAAATAATACATGAGTTAGAGCCTTCTCGCCGGGGTGTGTATTCTGGTGTATATGGATATTACGATTTTGAAGGACAATTGAATTCTGCTATAGCAATTCGGACTATGGTTGTACGTAATAATACTGTAACCGTGCAAGCAGGTGCGGGTTTGGTAGCTGATTCAGAGCCAGAAAGAGAGTATGAAGAGACTTTGAATAAGGCTAGAGGTTTGTTAGAAGCGATACGTTGTTTGCTGTGAACCTTTTTTGTGTAAAACCTGAATGGATGATACTGCCTATCCTACAACTTCAAGTTGTTGGGTTTTGATCTTCATCCAAGATTGTTCCTTCTAGATTGGCGTCACTTAAGTCAGCTTGATTTAAATTAACTTCGTCCAATTCTGCTTGGCTTAGATCCGCTTGGGTTAAATCTGCTTTTGCTAAGTCGGCGTGGCTGAGATCGGCTTCATTTAGAGAAACTGCTTTCAGGTTAGCTTCCTGCATTTCAGCTTCACTAAGAGAAGCGCCAATTAACTTTGCTATTGTCAAGTTTGCCTGATTCAAATTAGCACCATCCAAAATGGCTTCTTCTAGAATCGCTCCATCCAGGATAGCTCCATTCAAATTGGCTCCTGTAAGATTTGCCTGATTTAGATTAGCTCCATTCAAGTCCGCTTCAATCAGGCTAGCTTTACTGAAATTAACTCCCCTTAGATCGGCTCCATCAAGAATGGCTCTGTCTAAAATTACTTCACTCAGGTTAGCTCCTTCCAAGTATGCTTCGCTTAGGTCTACGCCAGTGAAATCTCTTTCACCCGCAGCGTATTGTGCTAATAATTCAGAAGCTTTCATTGTCTTCCCCTCCTACAAGTTTCTACTGCACTTCTCAGCTTAGGAGCGCAGATTTTCAGCGCAGAGGAATAATCCACCGTCAAATTTGACCTCCATTTATTACTAGTTAGGTGCGTTATCTTTACATCGCCTTGTATTCTGTTTAGCATGATGCATTCATTGCTTAATCCACGTCCTTCCTTGGCAAGAATTTGCATACTAGCTATCTTTCCTGTGGATGTAAGCCATTAGTGTTAGAGGGAAAAGGGCGATCGCGCCTATAACCAAAATTGGCGATCGCCTTCCATCACACAAGTGTTTCCCTAATTGCCAATAATTAAATTAGAAAGCATTAAAAGTCAGGCTGAGGTAAATCTATGGAAGCACCGCCAATCAGCTTACCCTCTACCGTAGAATTAAAAATCGACCTAACAGACGAACAATTTTGGCAGCTTTGTCAGAATAACCGCGACTTGAGATTTGAGCGCACCGCATCTGGGGAATTGATCATAATGTCACCAACTGGAGGAGAAACAGGCAATCGTAATATTGAACTAGCGTATCAACTTCAAGCCTGGAGCCGCCAGAACAAATTAGGTAAAGCTTTTGACTCTTCAACAGGTTTTAAACTACCCAATGGTGCCGATCGCTCTCCCGATGCTTCTTGGATCGCAATAGAAAGGTGGGAGTCTCTCAGCAGAGAACAAAGACGGAAATTTCTGCCACTGTGTCCTGATTTTGTAGTGGAATTGTGTTCTCCTAGTGATTCCCTGAATAAAACTCGGGAGAAAATGCAAGAATACATTGAAAATGGCGCACGTTTAGGCTGGTTAATTGATGCGGAAGCGCGACGAGTCGAAATTTATCGTCCAGGTAGAGATGTGGAGATTTTAGAAAATCCTTCTACTCTCTCAGGTGAGGATGTATTACCTGGATTTTTATTGGATTTAACGACAATTATGTAGAGACGCGAACTTTCGCGTCTCTACGTAACTACACTAACGCCGCAACTTTCTCCACTAACCCAGCAAACAACTTCAACCCATCCGTACCGCCCAATGCTGGATCTGCTGCCCTCTCTGGGTGTGGCATCATTCCCAACACGTTGCCCGTAGAATTGCAAATACCGGCGATGTTGTTTACTGAGCCGTTGGGATTTTCTCCCTCGTAGCGGAACACTACTTGACCGTTATCTTCAAGTTTTGATAATGTCGCTTTATCGGCGTAAAATCGTCCCTCTCCGTGGGCTATGGGCAAAGTAATAATTTCACCAGCAGCATAAGTTTGCGTCCAAGCTAAATCGCCACGCTCGACTTTCAAAGGAACGCGATCGCAGATAAAATGCAAATCCCGATTTCTCACCAACGCTCCAGGTAATAATCCTGCTTCAGTTAATACCTGAAATCCATTACAAATACCGAGGACAAACTTGCCTTTTTGTACATGTTCGATAACTTGCTGCATCACAGGTGAGAAGCGAGCGATCGCACCGCAGCGCAAATAATCACCGTAGCTAAACCCACCAGGGATAATTACCACATCCAAATCGGCAATATCCGTTTCTTGATGCCAAACCATGCGAGTTGGTTGTCCCAGCACATCTCTGGTGACGTAAGCAACATCGCGATCGCAATTAGAGCCAGGAAAAACAATTACACCGAATTTAGTCATTAGTCAATGGTCATTGGTCATTGGTCATTGGTCAATAGTTAGTGGTCAATAGTTAGTGGTTAGTAGTTAGTGGTTATTCTCCCCATCACCCCATCTCCCCATCACCCCATCTCCCCATTTCCTTACACTATTCCCGTCTGCGATTCCACTTCAATCAAATCAAAGCGATAATTTTCAATCACTGGGTTTGCTAACATTTGGTCACAAATTCGATCAAGATTTTGACGCGCGGAAGTCTCATCCGGAGAAATCAGAATAATTTCAATGTATTTACCAATCCGCACCTGTTCGACGTTATCGTAACCCAACTGCTTCAGCCCAGATTGCACTGCTACGCCAGCAGGATCTAAAACTGAAGGACGGAGCGTTACAAAAATTTTGGCTCGATACTTCCTTTGCACTGACTTTTGCTGAATGCTGCTACGCTCATACTATATCTTTCTGTTGCAGCTAAGCGACTATAAGATTACACAGTTATTGGCGTTAAGCTAGAAGTTAGCCAAGATATACCAAAATATTAAGTTCAAACACGTTGGCATTCTTTTTATAACCGTTTATGAAAGCCGTACGCACCCGCAGCCAAGACCGGATTCTCAATCTTCTCAAAACTATCAAACAAGGTATTTCTGCCCAAGATATTTACGTGGAATTGCGTAATCGTAACCAAAGCATGGGTCTGGCAACAGTTTACCGTTCTTTGGAAGCCTTGAAGCTTGAAGGCATGGTGCAAGTGCGGACATTAGCGAACGGTGAGGCGCTTTACAGTTTATCGCAGCAAGATAAGCATCACCTCACCTGTCTGCAATGCGGTACTTCGATTCCGATCAATCAGTGTCCAGCCCATGAACTAGAAGAGCAGTTACAAGCCACCCACAATTTTAAGATTTTTTACCACACCCTGGAGTTTTTTGGTTTGTGCAACCAATGTCAGATAACTCAAGCTGTGATGGAATAGTCATTAGTCATTAGTCCTTTGTTATTTGTCCTTTGTCAAAAGCTAATGACCAATGACCAATGACTAATGACAAACATCTTAACTGAGACGGTTGTTATTTACGGTTGACTCTTGAGTGTTCGATATCGGGTTAGAGTCTGTTCGAGCATCTGAGACAATGGAGCGTATACCTTCCAAAGTGGCAGGAATCGTGCGAGGATCCATAAACATGACTTTGCTACTATCACTCTTGCCTATAGTCGCGCCCATATCCAGATAACCCAAAGCAAACAGAACTTCCAAAGCTTTGTGGGCTGTGGAGTCGGCTTTAATTTTTTGAGCTATCATTTCCGCAGATTCAGAAATAGCCTGGGCTTTGAGAACTTGCTGTTGACGTTGGGCTTCGGCTTTAAGAATCAGCGCTTTTTGTTGGGCTTCAGCTTCCAAAATTACCGCTTTTTGACGGGCTTCAGCCTCTAGAACTTGCGCTTCTGCTTTTCCTCTGGCAGTATTAATTGCAGCTTCTCGTTCGCCCTCAGAGGTTAAAATCGCCGCCCGTTTGCGCCGTTCCGCCGACATTTGCAATTCCATCGACTGCTGCACTTCGTGAGATGGAAGAATGTCTCGCAGTTCCACCCGCGTTACTTTCACTCCCCAAGGATCGGTAGCAATATCTAGATCCCGCAACAAAAGTTCATTTACTTCCGAACGGGCGGTAAAGGTTTCATCCAGTTCCAGTTTGCCCATTTCAGCACGAATTTGCGTCATGACCAAATTCACCATCGCCGCATGGAGATCTTCCACTTTGTAGTAGGCTTTCTCCATATCGACAATGCGCCAGTAAACCACTGCATCAACGGTAATCTTCACGTTGTCGCGAGTAATGCATTGTTGCGGGGGAATGTCTAATACTTTTTCTCTAATGGTTTCGCGAAAGACAACTCTATCAAAAAAAGGAGCAACAAAGTTGAGGCCTGGTTCTAATTTTTTGTTATAGCTACCTAAGCGTTCTACCAAGGCTTCATTGCCCTGATTGACTACTTTAACAGAGCTTGCTATGACGGAACCGCCCAAAACTAAACTGATAAGAAATAATATGGGTTCCATAAATTATCTCCTGATTCTTTATTAGTAGGGAATGGGGACTGGAGAAGTAAAAAGTAAAAAGGTAAAAGAAAAAATTCTTTCTTTTGACTTTTAGCTTTTAACTTTTGACTTATTTATGCCTTCTGCCTAGTCTGTATTTGCGATGGAAGAATACTCTGGCATCACAATTAGGGTTGTACCTTCGCGCCTCACTACATAAACTCTTTGATTGGGGGCGATCGCTAAATGGTCATCGTAACACCGCGCCCGCCAAGAATTGCCTTCGTATAACACTCGCCCTGGTTTTCCAGCAGGTATCTCTGTTAAAGTTTCAGCGGCGATCGCATCCTGAATTTTTGACTTACCTCGCGGTGGTGTCAATAAGCGGCGAAAAAGCACAATTAGGAATGTAGAAAGCAATAGCCAAACCACAACTTGCAGCCATAACTTTCCTAAAATCACTGGAGATAGCAGCGCCACCACAAAGGCACTAATTCCCATCATCAAAGCCACAAAAGCTGTGGGTAGAAACACTTCCATTAAACACAGACCTGCTCCTACCAACAACCAAATTACGGTAGAACTTGAAAACCAAATTGCGGTAGAAATTGGCATAGCGTCATCCTAGACACTACATTACATACATTTACGTAAATGCATTTCTGTGATTAGATACAGCCATGCATTCGCTATTTTCAGAAATCGTAAGCTAGAATTTTTACTTCAACTTTTTCTAACTTTAAGTAACAACTGTTCAGAGCAAACAAACAAGTCCAGTCTAATCCAACATGCCAGTCTTTGACAGCTAGATTTAATCGAACTTCACTCATCAATATTGTCTGGAAATTTACACTTGCATGATTTCTACCCAGCGGATAATTTATTGTCCAAATTCCCTCTGTACTCACCCAATTAATCCTGTGGACAACAGCCTTTGTGCAAGTTGTCAAACTCCCCTAATTCACCGCTATCTGTGGGCAATTGGTTCATCGGTAGCCAAAATACAACCAGGAGAAAAAGTGGCTGAACGGTATGAGGTAATTGCACCCCAAATTTGGTTGGATACTCAACCGGGAAAATTGCCAGACATACCTGAAGAAATCCCCAATGAAATTATTCCTTACCTGCGGTTATATCAACAGCGATTATACCTACCGCAAGTCTATGGGTTTGTTTGTTCCCAAACAGAAGGTGTAGGTGATATTCTCTTGCTGGAAAATGTGCCTGTAGATGAGGCAGGAAATCTTTACCCAGCGCTAACCAAAGCATGGCAGCAAGCAACAGCGGTAAGACAAGTTTACTGGCTTTGGCAAATTCTCCAACTGTGGACTCCTTTATCAGAATTGGGGATGGCAACTAGTTTGCTAAAGCCAGACAATTTACGAGTGCAAGGTTGGTGTGTACGACTATTGCAACTTCAACAGTCAGGAAAGCCTAGCCTGAAGCATTTGGGAGAGTGTTGGCAACCTTTGGTAGTGACAGCCAAAACACAAGTGTCAGAAGGCTTGCA
The DNA here is from genome assembly GCF_000517105.1 of Fischerella sp. PCC 9605. Classification (GTDB taxonomy): domain Bacteria; phylum Cyanobacteriota; class Cyanobacteriia; order Cyanobacteriales; family Nostocaceae; genus PCC9605. Next base: position 425,301 of record NZ_KI912149.1, read on the forward strand.
AAAAATAGTCCAGCAGATGTGTAGTCCCCAAGCAGAGTTAAAGACTATTTCTGCCGAACTCAATGCTTTGTTACTAGCAACCGCTGCGGAATTACCCTTAACCCTAAAGGTAACAGGTGCAACCGATAAAGGGCCGGAAGAACTCATGCATAATGAGGACAATTGTTACCCTAGCAGCAATGATGCGATCAATAATTCATTACTACCACGGGTAACAATTGTTTGCGATGGTATTGGCGGCCATGAAGGCGGCGAGGTGGCAAGTCAATTAGCAGTGCAGTCTGTGAAATTACAAATTCGCGCTTTACTACAAGAGGTTGTAGAACAGACTGAAATCATCACGCCAGACTTGTTACAGCAACAATTGGAGGCAAGTTTGCGAGTTGTGAATAACGTGATTTGCAACTGTAATAACGAGCAAAAACGTGTAGGAACCCAGCGTATGGCTACAACCATCGTCATGGCTGTACAAGTGCCACAATGCGTCCAAACTGCTGGTGGGTGGCACTCAGAGAATGCCCACGAACTTTACTTAGTTAATGTTGGTGATAGCCGTGCTTACTGGATTACCCGCGACTACTGCCAGTTGCTTACAGTTGATGATGATGTGACAACGCGAGAAGTACGGCATGCCCGCAGTCTATATCGCCAAGCACTACAACGTCTGGATGCTACAGCCCTTACTCAAGCTTTGGGAACAAAAGATGGCGAATTTCTCAGTCCTTTGATCCAGCGCTTCATTTTGGATGAAGACGGCATATTGCTGTTGTGTTCCGATGGCTTAGGTGATAACCATTTAGTAGAACAAAGCTGGCGAGATTACGCCGCACCAGTGTTAACAGGCAAACTCTCCCTAGAAGAAGCTGTTTCTTGCTGGATTAAACTGGCAAATCAAAAAAATGGTCATGACAATATATCTGTGGTTCTCACCCATTGCCGTGTCTCTCCAGATTACCTCGTCCCGGTTCATCAGAAGAAGTTACAAATAGAGACTATCGAAGAAAAACAAGTAGAAGTTGTCCCAGAAGAACAACCGCTACAAGCAGAAGAATCTGAATTAGCAGAAAGTTCACAAGTATTGCTGGAGTTAGATATTTCTGCAACAACCCAAACTTCTGTCAGTACTCAACATCGGCACAAGCCTTTGGTGTTGCTACTAGGATTGTTGGCTTTGTTGGTGGGAGGTACAATTGGGGGATTATTTGCTTGGTGGCAATTGCATCCGCAAACATTCCAACAGATGTGCAGACAACTTCCCCTCTGTTCGCCTAGAAGGTAGGAGTGGAGGAGTGGGAGATAGGGAGATGGGGAAAGTGGGGGAGTGGGGGAGTAGGAGAGTGGGAGTGTGGGGGAGTGGAAGAATAACCACTAACCAATGTACAGACGTGCCATGGCACGTCTCTACAACCACTAACAACCAACAACCAACAATCAACAACCAACAACCAACCACCAACAACCAACAATCAACAACCAACAACCAACCACCAACCACTAACTTGACTGCCGTAACACCGTGGAGTGAAGATAAAATGGTTAGGCCTCTTGCCAAAGTACCTGGCGACTTCAAATATCGCCTTTCTTTTTCTCCCTATCGATTGGGAAACAAAGGGTAAAGACTAAGGGGACGAATTTAGCTCAAAGCCTGCATGGGCAGGCTTTGTTCGTCTAGCAGGTATGGAGGCGTCAAATTGCGCCTAAATACTGCTTAAAAGTCAAAAACAACTTTTGCAAGCAGTCTATTTTTCAAGAGAAGCAAGTTCAATGAGGGATGGCAGTGGAGACACTTGTGGAAAAGCAGAAGCAAGGTGTAAATTTTGTTATGAAAAAAGGCGATCGCGTTCGTGTTAAAGAATCCGTGGTAGTTTACCATCATCCCGAGCATCGCGGTAATGCTTTTGACCTTAAAGGCTTAGAGGGAGAGGTGGTAGACATTGTCACTCAATGGGAAGGTAGACCTGTCAGCGCTAATCTGCCGATTCAAGTCCAGTTTAGTAAAAAATTTAAGGCTCACTTCCGTGAAAAGGAGTTAGAAATTATCTAATATCCCTCATTGGCGGCGAAAGATTGCATAAAAATTCAGTTCGCCGCGCATCCTTTTTAGTTCTTGACGATGCTGCTCTGCTATGGTATAATACCATTCACAATATTCCTGATACTCAGATCGCGTCTTAACTTCCTGATAAAACTGGTGGGTTGTTTGGTAAGCAGCAAAACTTTCCTCAACTTGAGGTTGAGGCGAAGGAATAATATGTGGTAAGTCTTTAGACATAATTTAATAAAGTAAAAAGTTAGAAATTAAGAGCATTTTTTCAACTCTTATCCATTATTACGCAGTCAATAACTCCTAACTCTTAATCATCTTCACAACCAACCTCGTAAGCGATAAACAAAAATACCAACATACTCTTTCGCTGCTCCAGTAAACTTGTGCAGATTGGAACTATCTGGTAATAAACTCAGGATAGCGGCTTTGGGGGTACTAGCTAGTCCTTGCATATCGCTGCTAGTCACGAGAAAGTCAGTGGGTGCAGGAATGGCGTCAATACCTTGACGCTTGAAAATAAGGAGCGATCGCGGCATATGCATTGCCGAAGTTACCAGCAAGATGCGACGAATCCCACGAGATTCGAGTATTTTTTTGACATTCACCGCATTTTGATATGTGTTCAGGGACTCAGATTCTTGAATGAGAGCTTCTGATGGTATGCCAATTGAGGTGAGGATTTGTGCCATATCCTCAGATTCTGCTAAGCCTTGGTTGTCTTCCCAATCGATGCGACCACCACTGAGAATGATAACAGGAGCTTTATTTTGACGGTAAAGTTGAGCAGCATAAATAACGCGATCGCCAGCTTCGTTTAAATCTACACCTGGTCGTGGTGGCAAAGCTGGCTTGGTAGCACCTCCTAGCACAACTATTGCTTCTGCATTTGGTATTTGTGCAGATGGGAAATATTGCCATTCTAGCGATCGCACCAGTAAATTCGGAATCCAGGCATTACTGCTAAATAACAGTAAAATCAGCGCCAGTGTAATAGCGATCGCAGCTGTTCGGGGACGTTTCCACAACATGAAAAGTGCTACCAGCAAAAAAATACAAGTTAGCCCCAGTGGATAAAAAAATAGTGGCAGCAGTTTGGAGAGATACAAAAACATTGGAGTTAGTGGGTAGTGGATAGTGGTTAGTAGTTAGTGGATAATGAGTTGATGGTGAGTTATTTCAAACAACAAACAACTACCTACTAACTACTAACTACTAACTACTAACTACTAACAAAGGTTACTTTTTACCTTCGCCAAAAGTCGAACCAATTGAAATTTTGAGAAGAACGACGGTAACGGCGAACAGGTTTTCTGATCCGTCGTTTGGTGACTGGAGAACTAGGCTGTTCTTGCTGATCTTCCTCTATAGGTTCTTCAGGGAGTTGAGTTCTAGCTTCTTCCTTACTTTGCCACCATGCAATAATCCAGCCGCCACCGATCCCAGCTAATGAACCCAGCAAGATGCTTATAGATGGTTGATACCCCAAAAACACAAAGCCAAGTAAAAAAAATAACCAGTACTTCAAACCGGCATCAACTCCCTCAGTAGACGCTACAGCACCTCCCTTGGGGCTAGTTTTGCTTGACGAAGTTATCCATCCTACGGCTAACCCACCCAAAATGCCCAAGAAGATACTTAAAGGTGGCGGATAACGTAACACCAAGAAAATTAGTGTTAAAAATATCCCGACCAAGATTTGGTTCAAAAAGTTGGGTGAGACGGATAGAAAGTTGCTGAAGTTGTTTTTATCTGGTGCCATAAGGTCAGGCCTGTTGGCTCAATTAATGTTGTTGGTAGTTGTTTATTGGTTGTTGCAGAAAACAAACAACAAACAACAGTCATCACGAGAAATAGTTTACTCACGCTAACCAACTTAATTGTGCCTGTTGTGATTGAGTTGTGTCCAAAATTTTAACTAGTGGTTTTTCTTTTTCAGTGAAGGGTTCAGCAGAGTGAAGTTGTGAGGCCAATAGATCGGCAGTGGCATCAGCAATATCACTAGTGCGATGTTGTAGTCGCTGCTGTAAAACCTCTGGTGGTGCTGTGCAATAAAGAATCTGTAAGGGTATTTGCTTCTCTTGAGCTTTGGCGATCGCTTCTTGTCGCAACTGCTGGCGATCGTACTTAGCATCTAAAATTACAACAAACCCCTGACTTGCGAGCAGAATCCCCAACTCCAACAACCGTGCATAGGTTTTCTGGTTCATTTCAGATGTATACAAATCATCTCCACCCCGTTGCAGCAAGGGAATTCCTGCCAAATGCTTCCGCACTGCATCTGAGCGAATATGAATTGCTCCCACCTGTCGAGCTAAATATCGTGCTGTCGTACTTTTCCCAGAACCCGACACGCCCGACATTAAAATTAACTGTCCCTGACGTGGCTTAGTATATTCCCATGCCTGCTTGTAATAACCGGCTGCTGTTTTTGCAGCCTCTTGCTTTACCTCTGCTGGCACACCAGGATCATCCAATAAAAATGAAGTTACCTTAGCCCTAACGTAAGCCTGACGGCTTAAATACAAAGGCAGCACCTGCAAACCTTCCCAATCTCCAGTTTGCTCAATATAGGTATTCAAAAACGCATTGCCCAAATCTTTGCGCTGTCGCGCCTCCAAGTCCATTACCGTAAACGCCACATCGTACATTACATCAACAAAGCGAAACGGCTCATTGAACTCAATACAGTCGAACAGCAATAATTTCTCTTGCCACAGCGCAATATTTCTCAGGTGCAAATCGCCGTGACATTCGCGAATAAAATTACCAGCAACCCGACTCTGAAAAAGTTCCCTTCGCTCTGTAAAAAACCGATCTGTATATTGCTTCGTTTCCTCAAACTGTTCCTGCGTTTGCGGGCCACCGATATATTTTTCCGTTTGCTGGTAATTCTCGTCAAAAGCAGCCCGGACTTGCGACACTTCCCCAAAAGAACGAATGTAATCATTCGTAGCAGTTTTCGCGTGAAAATCTGCTACTACCCGTCCTAACTCTTCTAAGTGCACCTCCTGTAACTTCCCCTGCTCAAACATCTCGCTTAGCAGTGCCTCTTGAGGAAACTCACGCATCTTCAGCGTATACTCTACCGCCTCTGTTCCCCCAAGCTGGTATTGCTCCCCTACCAAACTCACGGGCAGTACTTCTAAATATAATTCTCCTGCCCCCCGCTGATTTAAGCGCAATTCCTCCTCACAAAAATGCTGGCGCTTCTCCAACGTCGAATAATCCAAAAAGCCGAAATTTACCGGCTTTTTCACCTTATATACATAATCCCCAGTCAACAACACATAAGAAACGTGCGTCTGAATTAACTGAATTGGTTCCTGCACTGGGTGGGGATAAAAACCAGGCTGCAACATCTGCTCAATTAAAGGTGGAATCGAAACCTCTGTCATCTCTTTTCTTTGTGTCCTTTGTACGCCAGTCGCTACAACGGGGGGAACCCCCGCAACGCGCTGGCTTGTCTTTGTGGTTCATATCAAATCCATTTGATTAGCGATCGTATCTGCCCTCACAAGAACTGCCCCTCTCCCAAGTAGGGAGAGGGGTGTCCGACAGGACGGGGTGAGGGTTTTTAATGAACATGAATTAGCCGGACTTGATATCAATCAATAAAAAACCAGGGTTTTGCCCCTGGTCTCCTCAGCAATTATTACAAACTGTATCAGTTTTTGGCGCCAGCAAAAAAACTCAAGTGGTAGGGCGTACCCTTTGCCGGATGAACTTGAACTTCTCGGATCACCGTTGTACCGCGCCAATTCATATCTGTAACATTCAGTTCAAACTCAGTTTTATTTACACGAGCCTTTTTGAGCAGCTGTTCAACAGTTTTGGCATTAACAACCAAAGAAACAGACTCGCTACCATTATGACCGTATAAATTAGCAGGTATTAACCCAGAACGACGCAAAGCATTGGGTTTGCTACCTTCTGGTCGCTTTTGACATTCAATCGTAAGTTCCATAGAAATTGTTAGTTGTTAATTGACAAATTAGGGGGTAAGAGATCGGGGATCGAGGATCGGGGATTGGGAGAAGGCAAGGGAAAGAGGGGAGAAAAATTGCCTCCTTGTCCTCCTTCCTTAGTTCCTAGTCCCCAATCCCTAATCCCCGATCCCCGATCTCTACCCTACGCACTCAGCAAGGAAGCAGGGGTGCCGTCAGGGTGTAATAAAGCCCGTTTGGGGCCGTGTATGGGGTCTTCAACAATGATAGTTTGATCGCGACTAGCTCCTAAAGAGACGATCGCGATCGGCACTTCCATTAATTCTGCCAAAAATTTGAGATAATCCAACGCTTGCCGTGGCAAATCATCCAAAGAACGGCAGTTGCTTGTAGACTGTTTCCATCCTGGCAAGGTTTTGTAGATGGGACGACACTGAGCAAACTTACGAGCGCTGGTGGGAAAATGTTCGCAGCGTTCCCCATCAATCTCATAAGCGACACAAACTTTAATTTCCTCTAGTTCGTCAAGAACATCTAGTTTAGTGATCGCCAGACAGTCCATACCGTTAATACGCACAGCATAGCGACCGATGACTGCATCAAACCAGCCACATCGCCGCTTGCGTCCGGTGGTTGTACCAAATTCAGCACCACGCGCACACAACTGTTCTCCCAATTCTCCATCCAGTTCTGTTGGGAACGGCCCTTCACCTACACGTGTGGTGTAGGCTTTTGCAACCCCAATCACCCGGTCAATCATTGTTGGCCCCAATCCCGTACCAACGCAAGCCCCCCCTGCCACCGGGTTAGAAGAGGTTACATAGGGATAAGTTCCGTGATCTAGGTCGAGGAGCGTACCTTGTGCTCCCTCAAATAAAATATTGCGCCGACGCTGAATGGCATCGTATATTTTTAAAGAGGTATCGACCACATACGGTCGCAACCTTTCCGCATACCCCAGATATTCGTCTATCACCTTCTGCGGGTCTAATGGCGGCAAGTTGTAAAGCTTTTCCAGAATGACGTTTTTATAATTGATCGTCCACTCTAGCTGGTCACGTAGCCCTTGGGTATCCATCAAGTCTAACATCCTGATGCCCGTCCGCTCTGATTTGTCTGCGTAGGTCGGGCCGATACCTCGACCAGTCGTGCCAATTTTATGGCTCCCCCTACGTTCCTCCGCTGCCTGGTCAATTAATCGATGATAAGGCATCGTTACATGAGCGGTTTGGGCAATCAACAGATTGCTGGTAGAAATACCAAGTTGTTCTAGTTGATCGAGTTCTGCAATCAAAACCTGTGGATCGATGACTGTTCCAGAACCGATAATGCACTCTGTATCCGGGTACAAAATACCAGAGGGAATCAAATGCAGTTTAAAGGTCTGACCTTTGACTACGATTGTGTGTCCAGCATTGACACCCCCTTGGTAACGTACAACGACATCTGCGGAGCGGCTGAGTAAATCAGTTATTTTTCCTTTTCCTTCATCGCCCCACTGGGCACCTATAACAATGACGTTAGCCAAGAGTTTATTTTAAAGAGCTAAAGTTTCCACAAACAATAATTATCATCAGTTTTCGTGACAAATGTCAAGCTTTGTGAGCAAAAGTATAAAAATTGTTGGTTGTTGGTGAGCCAGCGCGGTCTTGGGAGTTCCCCCCATGAGCGACTGGCGTAGACGCCCCTTGTGGGCGGTGAGCAGCGCGCTCCAAAGGGGGTTTACCCCATGTAGACGCGCGCAGCGCGGCTTCCCGAAGGGTACGACTGCGTAGACGCGCGCAGCGCGGTGAGACCAGCCCCCGTCTTGGCGGTCTCCGTCACGATGGGGGACTGGCGAACCCGAAGGGCTTCTCGCAGAGTACCCGAAGGGCTTTTCGTAGAGTACCCGGAGGGTTGTTGATTGTTGTTTGTAACAAACAATGATTATGATGTTTTGTCATTTGTCATTTGTCATTGGGTAGGGGCAAAGCATTTGTACTAGTACATTCAGTTTTGATGTCAAGATATACATACAAATGCTTTGCCCTTACAGGCGTGTTTAGGTTTCGTAACTCGCGTTATGTTTATTTCCACCCACCTACTTAAGTGTAGTTGAGAACACATTTGACTAGATATTTCAGTTACTTTGAGAGTATCTGAAATAAATACAAAACCTTTGATGCTGCCGTGGATGAATACTTGTGGTGGGAAGTTTCTGTCTTACCTTCATAAATTTACCCTTCAATTTCTACAATAAGTTGAATGAATGCTAGGAGAAAACACAGTACAAATAGCCAGCAGCAAAGGAGTTCTACTAACAGCGCATGATGAAATTGTTTCGCATCCAAAAGCTGGCAGCAGTATTTTTACTGGCATTAGCAGTGGTATTTGCTAATGCAGCGATCTTTTACAGCAATACGATGAAGCTGATTGAAAATCAGCAAGCGATCGCACACTCTCACACAATTATTATTCAACTAGAGAGAGTATTCTCAACATTTCAGAATGCGGAAACTGCACAGCGCAATTACCTAATCACCACAGATCCAGATTGTTTACAAGCCTATGTTGCTAGTCAAAAAGAGATTAACACTTATACCCAATATCTAAAAAATTTAACTGCAGATAACCCCATTAAACAAACGTGGTTTTTTTTACTTGAGCAAAAAATTACTCATGGGTTTAGTGTCCTTGAAGAAGAAGTTAACTTGGGGAAAACGCCAGGCTTTGGAAACTATCGTCAAGCAAATTTTGTTCTCTCGAAGCAGGCGATAAATGAGATTCAAAAGTTAATTGACGATCGCTTACAGGTAGAGCAAAAGTTATTACAACAGCAGATCAACCAATCGCAAGTCAACTTTCAAAGAACGATCGCGATGTTTGCCCTCATCGCTGCTGTGGATTTGCTGCTGGTAGGTTTGCTGTATTATCTGCTGAGAAGTTACATTAACCGACTCAAGCAGACAGAACAAGCACTGCGGCAAAGCGAACATCATTTGCGGGCAATCATAGATGCGGAACCAGAAAGTATCAAGCTAATTGCAAAAGACGGCACTCTCGTAGAAATTAATACTTCTGGAGTAGCGATGATGGAGGTGGAAAGTGCCGATGTCTTGATTGGCAAACCAATTGACGCTGCGATCGCACCAGAATATCAACAGGCGTTTCGGAATTTACATGAAAGTGTTTGCCAGGGTAACAAGGGAACTCTGGAGTTTGAGATCGTTGGCTGCAAAGGTACTCGCCGTTGGATGGAAACTCATGCTGTGCCATTACCTGACGAAACCGATGGCACGTTTATGCATTTAGCAGTGACGCGCGATATTACTCGGCGCAAGCAAGCAGAACAGAAAATCCGCGAACAAGCGGCGCTGCTGGATGTAGCAATGGATGCAATTTTAATACAAGGTATCGACAGGCAAATCTTATTTTGGAATAAAGGTGCTGAACGCCTGTACGGTTGGAAGTTTGAAGAAGCTATTGGGAAAAAAACATCACAGCTTTTGTATAAAGAAACATCGTCCCAGCTAGAAGCAGCACTGTTAACAGTCTTTGAGTCTGGTTCGTGGCAAGGTGAATTGCAGCAGGTGACAAAAGCAGGCGCAGAAATCATCGTCGAAAGTCGCTGGACGTTGGTACGGGATGACAAGGGAAAACCGAAATCAATCCTGACTGTCAATACAGAAATCACCCAGAAAAAACAATTAGAAGCACAATTATTGCGATCGCAACGTTTGGAGAGTATTGGTACTCTTGCAGGCGGAATCGCCCACGATCTCAACAACGTGCTAGCACCAATTTTAATGTCCGTGCAGTTGTTGAAGATGAAATTACCTGATTCGCAGTATCAACAGCTATTAGAAATTGCAGAAAATAATTCCAAACGTGGAGCTAATTTGGTCAAACAATTATTGTCATTTGCACGCGGTATTGAAAGCACGCGGACAATTGTGCAAGTAGGACATTTAATTGCAGAAATTGAACAAATCATCACACAAACCTTTCCCAAATCTATTACTTGCCACACACAAATACCAGAAAATCTTTGCCATGTTTATGGCGATCCAACGCAATTACATCAGGTACTGATGAATTTAGTTGTTAACGCTCGTGACGCCATGCCTAATGGTGGCATACTCAGCATTTGTGCTGAAAATTTGGTCATTGATGAACATGATGCTCAAATTAATATTGATGCCCGTATCGGTGCTTATATTGCAATTACTATTGCAGATACGGGTGTAGGTATGCCACTAGAAATTCAAGAGCGAATGTTTGAGCCATTTTTCACGACTAAAGAGGTGGGTAAAGGTACTGGCTTGGGTCTTTCTACAGTAATTGGTATTATTAAAAATCACGGTGGTTTTTTGAATGTGTTCAGTCAGGTTGGTCAAGGTACACAATTTAAGGTATTCTTGCCTTGCTTAACTAATAGCAAAGACACCGAACCACCTGCTGAACAGGAGGAATCACTCATCGGTTGTGGTGAGTTAATTTTGGTAGTTGATGACGAAATTGCAATTTGTAAAATTACTAAATCCTCTTTAGAAAATTACAATTACCGCGTACTTACTGCTAATGATGGAGTAGAAGCATTAACAATCTACGCCCAGCATCAGCAAGAAATTAATGTTGTCTTGTTGGATATGATGATGCCTGGAATGGATGGGGCGCTCGCGCTCCGCAAACTGCAACAAATCAACCCGAATGTCAAAATTATTGCCACCAGTGGACTGTTATCAGAGCCTAAAATTGCTGATGTCCAAAGTATGGGAGTAAAAGCATTTTTGTCAAAACCCTGTACGGCAAATGAATTATTGCAAACTCTGAATGAGATCATTTGCGGTAACTAATTATATTCACTTCATTAAGTGTAATTTTGTTTGCAGGACAAGCCCTCTCCAAGAGCGAACCTGTTATGCTTTATGATTGAATACATGCCTTTTTGCAAGTTGGCGATCGCGCCTATGAATTTTCTATACTTTTCAGCACGCTATTGTTGAACACTCTCCTCAATAACGGGCAATCATCATGTTAATAACATATATCTTATTATTCCATCAGGTGATTAAGCAATAGAAAAAATTATTTGAGCGGCAACGATACCTGTAGAATATTTAGCAGAACCATCGTCTCATGATACTATCCATTGCAAAAAAACTGAGGGTAGGATTTGCAATTGCATTGGCAGTTGCGATCGCTAATGCTGTAGTATCCTATCAGAACACTGTTAAATTAATTGAAAATGAGCGATGGGTGCAACATACTCACAAAGTATTGACTCAGCTTGAAGCTACACTTTCGACATTAGAAGATGCTGAAACTGGGCAGCGCGGCTATCTAATTACAGGAGATGAAAGTTATTTAGAATCTTATTTTGCCGCAGATAAACAAATAAATGAAAAGATAAATAAACTTAAGCAATTAACAGCAGATAA